>PFPL01000045.1 GCA_002793035.1 Candidatus Magasanikbacteria bacterium CG_4_10_14_0_2_um_filter_33_14 | reverse complement strand
TACATAAATCCTCCTTTTATTTATGTTTTTTCTTCCTCTGGACCTCCCCTAACCCCTCCTACTAGGAGGGGGATTCGTCTATTTTACTTCAAATTTTGTCTTATCACCTCCGAAAAATTTTCACCTTCTTGCCAACCTTCTGCCAAATCATTTATCTTGAATTTCTGACGAGCTTCGTCGAAAGGTAAATCGGTATCGAGCAATTCTACATCATAAGCAATCTTGTCGCTATAACCTGGGAAGAAAATTCTATAATCCCATTTTGTAATTTTTTCTTGGCGAATCTTGTTTATATGATCCAAAATATTGGTAGTGCAAGTACTCCAGATTGTGTTATAAAATTCTGGATTATCTTTTAGAGTATTAGCTCGATCGAGCATATCCCAAAAAAGTAATTGTTTTTTTTCAGTAAAAGTATTTATTGGATAAAGATAAACATCATCTTTGCGATAATGGGTACGGAGTTTGATAGCGTCATTTTCATCAGCCACTACATACATAAGTTCAAACTGATTCAAAAGACCTCTCCAAGGTGAAAAACTTTCACCTTTTTCTTTTCTTATTTCAACTGAAATTGCGATATAATCCATCTCCCCTTTTTCATTTTCAAAACCAAAAGAAAGAAAAGTATGTGCCAAACCTCGAAACTTAGAAAATGGTTCGACGACATAATCCAATGTTTTTATTTTATCCAAATCAAAAGTCTTATCATAATAATTTACATCGAAATCATCAACATCTCTATAATTGAAATTTCTGATATTGTGCACAGTAACTAGATTTCCATCACGCTCGGCAAAGGCCAAAACTTTCTGGTCATCATTCCAATCTCTATCATTGCTAGGTTTTTGTAACAAAATATAAACTGACAAAACAATTACAGCTAGTAATAAAATTACAGAAAATATTTTGAAAAGTTTTTTTAATTTCATGGGAGTATTATAACATAAAAACATTAAAACACGAGAACATGAAAACAACCTTTTTGGGTTGTTTTTTATTTTTGAATTGTTGATGGGGAACGAGCAGTGCGTGAATGCTCGCTCCCCAATTTATAGTCCTTGTTACTCGTCCTCAAACGAGTTAAACTTGGACCAATGGTACAGTGTGAAGCCGTTGTCGAGGATCTCAGTCTCCGAAGGTTCAAACTCTCCAATGAGTTTAGGATTTGCACCGAGAGATCGAACAGAGTCGGTCGTGCTCAAACAACCACTTTCGAATTTCATGATTTCCGGGGGATCCTCAATTTGTTTCCAGACACTTTGCCACTTGTCAGCGATGTTGTGGTCGTGGTAAGTTGGAATCCCTGGTTTGCCAGATAAATGAAACATACGTCCATTGACGATGAAGTCCCCACCTCTGTAATCATCGGCCTCCCCCATCACATAACCATCGGCGAAAGAACCTGGTGAGGGAGCACAAGAACCTAAACAGTAACGACGTGACATCAACCTCTTACCGTCGAAAAAGGCACGTGAACCTCGAATGCTAGGAGCATCATAGGGTTCACAAATTCCTCGAGACAGCAGAACACCATCATGGGTAATATCCACGTAGGAATGCCCAAAAACACCTCGCAATTCATAAAACCCGAAGTCGGTGACGATTCTTCGTATTCTCTTTTTCTTATCGTCGAAAAGAAAAGCGAAGTGCCCCTCATTAGTGTCAGAACTTTCCAAGTTAATCAAGTATGTGCTTGATTTGATAAACTCAGGGAAAGAGTCCAACAAAAGGCTCTGGCCTACAGACCAGATGTGAGGTTTGAGATTTCCTAGACTGTCGTAAGCAAGCCTTGGTCTTTTGTCATAATAGGAGTACAGAGAACCCCAAGGATAGACCAACCAAAACAGAAGACTCTCGAACGCACCAAGATGGCTGGTCGCATGAACAAGATCTTGAATGATCTTATCGAGCCTTTTGCGTCCAACATGCTTTCTCTCAGGTGTACTCTTATAGTCTTCTTTCGTGTTTCCTGTTTCACCTGTCATAAAGACGTTGTACAACAAAGTCTTGATGAGAATATCGCGAAGAACAAGGACCTTCTTCAGCGAATTATTCTTCTCAAAATTCTGTTTAATCTCTCCAGGATCAATCTTCACTGCTGTGACCTCCTTGTAAAGAACATGTCTTCCACCTACCTAGTTGTAGATTTCAGACAGTTGAATATACTATATTTATACATATCTGTCAATATATTGACTTAATTTATTATATAGTGTATAATAATTATATACACTTCTTAAAAATATCAGCTATGCCTACAGATATAGAAATGAAACAAAATCTCTACACTTCCCTAAAAGAGCTTGGTTTGACAGATAATGAAGCCGACTTATACACAATCTCACTTTCACTAGGCCCATCTACTATAGCCTCCTTGGCAGAACACTTAGATATGCCAAGACCCAATGTTTACAAGGTCATTGCTGGTCTTGAAAAATACGGCCTAGCCAAATTTTCGGAAAGAAAAAAATACACCCGCACTTTCATGGTCGAGCCACCAACAACCGTACTAGAAAAATTGCGTGATAAAAAAAGAACAGTGAATAATCTCGATCACACACTCGTTGGATCAATGCCAGATTTACTTGCTCTCTATCACCAAGGAGAAACTCCAACAAAAGTAAAAATATTTCAAGGTGAAGATGAGTGGCTTAAATTATTTTTTCAAGTTATTGATGAAACAAAAGATACAATTAGTTTTTTTGGTTCAGCAGATGCTTTTATTGATATGATTTCTTGGGATACTGAATTACAATGGATAAAAAAGAGAACAGAAAAAAATTTACATCTAAACGCCCTCCTTACACAGGGCGATGATGCCACAACTCTACGAAACACCGACGAAGAACAAATGCGTACTACTAGATTTTTTAAAGGAAAACTTCCTTTTGTTACTGGCTTCATGCTCTATGCCAACAAAGTAACTATCTGGCAACCTAAAGCTCCCCTAGTAGTACTCATTGAAGATGAATATGTAGTACAAATGCTTCGCAGTATTTTTGATACTTTGTGGGAAGCTTCTAAAGAAAATTAACTTAAAAATATGCTCGACAAACAAATCATAAAAATTTTCAAAGAAAAACTAAATGAAAATGTAGTTAAAATGACTGATTCGTCAAACGGTTTAGAACAAATAGTAAAAATAGTAGAAACAAAAAGTAAAAAATACATTTTTAAAAAACCACAAGCAGGAAAAGAAATAATGGTTTATAGAGAAAACTTTGTTTGTTCTAATCTCAATCAAAAATTTATTCCAAAAATTTTTTTCAAAGGCAAAAATTATTTGATTGAAAGTTTTCTAGACGGTAAAAAGCCAGAAAGAAATAAACCAGAAGAATTCTTTTTTTCTTTGGGTAAAAATCTAAAAAAAATCCACAAGATAAAAATGTCTGGTTTTGGAGAATTACAAAAAAACGGCAAAGGTGAACACAAAAACCCCAGAGATTTTCTAGACAGTTTAATCAAACAAACTTTTCCAAGACTCAAAAAAATAAAATCTTTTAATAAAAAACTTCTAAAACATTTAGAAAAATTTATTTATGAAAATATAAACTTTTTTGATGAAAAAAAATCTTTTCTTTTACATTTTGATCTAACTCCAGATAACATTTTGATAAAAAATAACAAATTGGTTGGTATCATCGATTTTGGAGACGTAAATTGTGGACCAGTAGAATACGACTTTGGAAAACTCTACCTAGAGATATCCAATAAAATGTTTAAGAGTGTTTTGGAAGGATATAAAGAAAAATTGGACATGAAAAAAATAAAATACTTTGCAATTTTACATTTACTCTATATGATGCCATATTTTTATAAGGTAAATAGAAAAAGATATGAAAAGTCTGTGAAGTTGTTGAAAAAGTTTAGCAATTATTAAAGTTGACAATTGGTTGACAATAAATAATTTTGGTAAATTAAAATAATTGTCAACCAATTGTATAGTAAAATAAAAAACCAGTCTCTTTCAAAACTGGTTTTGTTTTTCTATAATTTTTCAAATTAACTACACCCCAAACTATCTCCACAATTCAAACACTTATAACAACTCCCATTTCGTACAGTAATATGCCCACAAGTCGGACAAGCGGGTGCATCTCCCATCATTTCTGAAAGTGCGGCGTCTGAAGCACTCACAGCTTCGTTTCTGACCTCAGAAACCACAGGAAGCTCGGCTTGTAAATCATTGTTCACAACTGGTTTTTCTTCAACAACACTTTTCAATTCTAGACTTTCTTGCATCTTCATGCCCTCTCTCATCTTCACCATATTTTCAAATTTGTTTTTTTGAATTCCTTTTGGTGGTACTTGGACAAAATCTGTCCTTCCAAGATATTCCATTCCCAAAATACGGAAGACGAAATCTAGAATAGAAGTAGAATTTTTTACATTTGGATGATCTGTGAAACCACTAGGTTCAAATCTTGTAAAGACAAAATTTTCAACATATTTCTCAAGAGGTACACCGTATTGCAAGCCCATAGAAACAGAAATTGCAAACATGTTTAGTAGACTTCTGACAGTCGCACCTTCTTTGTACATATCGATAAATATTTCCGCTAGCTTGCCATCTGGATATTCACCAGTACGAAGCCAGATTTGTTGATTACCAATCTTGGTAGCAACAGTGATACCTCCACGTTTGGAAGGAAGTCTGCGTTTTTCACCATGAAGATAAACACGACGTTCGGCTACTTGACCATCTTTGGTATAAGATTCCATCGGAGTGTGAATACCAGCGTGATTACTAAGGATTTGACTAGCTTGAAATACAGCATCGTTCACATCTTCTTCACTTACTGGCAACATCTTGGCGATTTGCTCGATTTGTTCTTTACTTCTTTCAATAATCTCTTCTGCCATTTTTTCTTCTACAGTTTCTTCTAATTCTTCATCTTCTTTTTTATCATTGTTTTTAGAAGAAGTAGCTAGAGGTTGACTCAATTTACATCCGTCTCTATAAAGAGCAACCGCTTTTAGACCAAGTTTCCAACCTTCTTCATAAGCAGTCTTCACATCTTCGAGACTGACTTCATTTGGCATGTTTATAGTCTTTGAAATCGCACCTGAGAGGAATGGTTGTACAGCAGCCATCATACGAATGTGACCAAGATAATGAATAAATCTTGTCCCTTTTTTACCATTTTTGTTGGCAGTATCAAATACTTTGTAATCAGATTCTTTCAAGTGTGGGGCACCTTCAATTGTCATTGTACCACAAGCATAATCATTTGCTTCTTCAATTTGTTGAGCAGTGAATCCTAATTCTTTTAATAAATCAAAACTTGGATCATTGTATTTTTCTTCTTTGAAACCAAGTCTTTGTAATGTTTCTTCACCCAATGTCCAAACATTGAAAATGAATTTTATTTCAAAAGCACCTTCGAGAGCTTTGTTTATAGCAGCGATATCTTCATTGTTGAAGCCTTTTGCTTTCAAAGTCTCAGCATTGATATGTGGAGCTTTGGTGATATCCGCAGTACCACGCATGTAATTCAAAATATCTTTGATTTCATTTTCACTATAGTTCAAATTGCGCAAGGCTTCTGGAACAGCTTCGTTGACAATACGAAAATATCCTCCACCTGCCAGCTTTTTGAATTTTACAAGAGCAAAATCTGGCTCAACACCTGTAGTAGAACAATCCATAAGTAATCCAATAGTACCAGTTGGCGCAAGCAAAGTTGTTTGTGCATTTCTAAACCCAAATTTTTCACCCATGTCTACGGCATCATTCCAACTTTCACGAGCAGCGGCAAGCAAATAAGCTGGAGCATATTGTGGATTGATAGCTACTGGTTTTACAGCAAGTTTTTCATATTCAGTAATAGGTGAATTGAAAGCAGCACGTCTATGATTGCGCATGACGCGAAGCATGTCTTCCCTATTTTTTTCAAATTTTATAAAAGGACCTTTGAACTTGGCCATCTCCGCACTAGTCTTATAACTTTCAGCAGTCATAAGAGCTGTCACAGATGCAGAAAATCCATAAGCCTCATTTGATTCATAAGAAATTCCTGCTGTCATAAGTACTGAACCTAAATTGGCATAACCAAGACCAAGAGTACGGAAATCATAACTACCACGAGCAATTTCTTCACTTGGAAATTGTGCCATAAGCACAGAAATCTCCAATACTGTTGTCATAAGACGAACACCATGTTTGAATTCATCAACCAAAAAAGTATTGGTACTATTTTCAAAAAAGTGAGCAAGATTAAATGATGCTAGATTACAAGCAGTGTTGTCGAGGAACATGTATTCACTACAAGGATTTGAACCATTGATTCTGCCCGATTGAGGACAAGTATGCCATTCGTTGATATTGTCATCATATTGAAGACCTGGATCAGCACAAGACCAAGCAGCATAAGCAATTTCATCCCAAAGTTTACGAGCTTTGATAGTCTTACAAACACTTCCGTCTATACGCCAAGTAAGATTCCAACTAGCATCGTTGTCTAGAGCTGTCATGAATTTGTTTGGAACACGAACTGAATTGTTGGAGTTTTGACCTGAAACTGTCTGATAAGCTTCACCTTCGTAATCACTTGGATAACCCGCAGCGATAAGAGCGGCCACTTTCTTTTCTTCTTCTACTTTCCAATTGATAAATTCTTCAATATCTGGATGATCAAGATTGAGAGTTACCATCTTGGCAGCACGTCTTGTAGTTCCACCTGATTTGATAGCTCCTGCTGCACGATCACCAATACGAAGCCAACTCATAAGACCACTGGATCTACCACCGCCAGACAAAGGCTCACCACGACCACGAAGATTGGAAAAATTGGTACCAGTACCCGAACCATATTTGAAAAGTCTTGCTTCTCTCACCCAAAGATCCATAATACCACCTTCGTTTACCAAATCATCTTTGATAGATTGGATAAAACATGCATGTGGTTGAGGATGAGTATAAGCATCTTCGGAACGTCTTGTTTCACCACTTTCATTATCTACATAATAATGTCCTTGAGACTCACTATTGATTCCATAAGCCCAATTGAGACCTGTATTGAACCACTGTGGAGAATTTGGAGCTACCATCTGACGCAAAAGCATCACAATAATTTCATCATAAAAAATCTCAGCATCTTTGGACGAAGCAAAATAACCATACTTTTCAGCCCAATAACGCCAAGTACCAGCGAGACGATGGACAGTCTGCTTTACGCTAGTTTCAGGTCCAAGCATGGGTGACCCGTCAGCGTTTAGCTTCATTGTACCATCGTCATTATATTGTGGTACGCCAGTTTTACGAAAATATTTTTGAGCGATAATATCAGTGGCTACTTGTGACCAGTTTTTTGGGATTTCAATATCTTTCATTTCAAAAACCACTGTACCACTTGGCTCACGGATTATAGAAGTCCTCTTTTCATACTCTACCATATCAAAAGGGCTTTTGCCTTCTTGACTGAAAACGCGACGAAAATGCAAACCATTTTCTTCATAGGAAAACTGCACATCAGTCTCCTGTCCTAGGTTCAAACCTTGGAAAACTTTCAAATTGACAGCGCTCATAATTTATAAAAAATTAGAATTTAAAAAACAAAAATCACACAAACTAATTTTTCTTTTCTAAAAAATTCTAAATTAAAATAATACTATATATAGTGGTCTAATAAATCTTTTCACACAACATCTTGTGTTTTTTGTAGACAATAACTATTATAACACATAGTTTTGAATTGCTCAAAACGACCTATCTTCGGCTTAGTTTAGCCATAAAAAAACAAGCACAAAAAAGATACGCACAAAAATAAAAAAGTTATCCACAAAATGTACAGATGTTATCCAAAAAATGTTTTAAAAAAAATTTAGTCCGCCTTGTATAGATTGATTAAGTTCACAAAATAGCGTAAAATATACATGAGTCAAAAGTTCATAAAGTTTATAAAGTCGAAAGTCTTTAAAAATATTTGTGTCGATTTGTGTAAAATTTGTGTTATTCCAATACCGAAAGAAAATACAGACCTTTTCCTAAATAAAAACAAGTAAAAATCACCCTATGACCTACGAAGTTTACGAACTAGATGATGAATTGAATCCCTCATTAAAAAATGAAGAGGAACGTTTGGTTACACCAACAGAACTTGATGATAAAGAGGAACAATCTATTGAAAATTCTTTGCGTCCTCAAAATCTGATTGAGTTTGTCGGACAAAACCATATCAAAGAACCTCTCATCATTTCCATTGAAGCCGCAAAAAAAAGAGAAGAGCCAATAGAACACGTATTGCTCTATGGTAACCCTGGTCTTGGCAAAACTACTCTAGCCAATATCATCGCCAAAGAAATGGGTGTGAATATAAAAGTAACAGCAGGACCAGCACTCGAACGTGTCAGTGATCTTGCCGCAATTCTTTCAAACTTGTCAGAAGGTGATATTTTGTTTATCGATGAAATACATCGCGTCAACAAATCTGTTGAAGAAGTACTCTATAGTGCCATGGAAGATTATGCCCTCGACATCATCATCGGCAAAGGACCAACAGCACGTACACTTCGAATGCCTCTTGAAAAATTTACCTTAATTGGAGCTACTACCAAATTAAACCTGTTGTCTTCCCCACTCCGTGATCGCTTTGGTCATGTTTATCATCTAAACTTTTATGAAGACAGCGACATTGAAAAAATCATAAATCGTAACGCCGAACTTCTTGAGGTGAATATTGAAAATAATGCTGACAAAGTAATAGCTATCCGCTCACGCAAAACTCCTCGTATAGCTAATAGATTGTTAAAAAGAGTCAGGGACTACGCACAAGTCAAACATAATGGTATAATAAATATAGAAATTGCAAAGGCAGCTCTCGACATGCTCAATGTTGACGAATATGGACTTGATGAAATTGATAGAAAAATATTACATTTTATTATTGACAACTTTGCTGGTGGTCCTGTAGGACTAAACACATTGTCCTCTGCTATAGCTGAAGAGATGGATACTGTCGAAACTATCTACGAACCATTTTTGCTTCAAATTGGAATGCTAGAAAGAACTCCAAGAGGACGAAAAGCAACAGGAAAAGCTTACGAACACTTGGGAAAGAAAATGCCAAGACAAAGTGAACTTATGTAAATTTTCAATTTTACAATTTACAATTTTCAAATATTTCTATGGAGGATAAAAAAGAATATGACTTAGAAAAACGTACTGCACAATTTGCAAAAGAAATAATTAGCTTTTGCAAATCTATTAGTACTAATCAAATTAATAATACAATGATTAATCAACTGATTAAGTCTGGTACTAGCCAAGCTGCAAATTACTATGAAGCCAACGAGGCCGAATCAAAGAAAGATTTTGTACACAAAATTGATATTGCAAAAAAAGAAATAAAGGAGACAAAACTTTAGTTGGAAATAATTGCACACGGTAATGAAACAAACATAGATAAAGCTCGAACATTATGGAAAGAAGCTCATGAACTTAATCTCATTTTTGCTAGTATAATAAGAAGTACAAAAAAAATTTTGAAAAATGAAAATTGAAAATTTGTAAATTAATAATAAATATTGTAATTTTATATTTTATGATAAGTATACCTTTCTACATTATACTCTTCGCCTACTTAATATTCCTTTGTATTTTTTTTATTTTTTCACTAATAAATTTTTATCACATTGTCACCATGAGTTCTATCAATTTTACTAGTTTTAGTGTTACCTTTATTATGCTCGCTTTGACCATGCTTACACTCTATTATACTTGGCAAGTTGTAGCTCAAGTGGATTGGTCACAAAGTATTGTTTTACTTGATATTAATTGGTTCAAATAAAATATTATTAATTATACTCAACAAAAATTTTACATTTTTTACGTAATAAAAATATATGAGCGTTTCAAAAGTCATCAAACAAAAAAGTTATGAAAAAATAATTTTTGTATTGCACCGCCATCCTTTTACTTTCATTCCTGTTGTTCTTCTATTCATTGTTTTACTACTTACACCAGTAGCACTGTACTTCATGATAAACAGTCTTTACCCTCAACTTTTTTTGAATACAGAAATAAAAACAACTTTTATTTTATTTGGTAGTGTCTACTATCTATCTACTTATCTGTTTTTTTATGTTAGATTCCTAGATTTTTATCTCGACATGTGGATTGTAACCAATGATAGAATAGTGGATATTGAACAACATGGACTTTTTCATAGAGAAATTACCGAATTAGATTTGTATAGAATTCAAGATGCTACAGCCACAGTACAAGGTTTTTTTGCTACTATTTTCCAATACGGCGATGTATTCATCAAAACAGCCTCTTCTAATACTAATATAATTTTTAAAAATGTTCACAGACCAAATCATGTACGTGAACAACTTATCAAACTAGCCGATGAAGACCGAAAATATCACATGCAAGATATTAAACTTGATATGAATTAAAAACTAAGTTTACAAAGTTCATAAAGTTTTTAAAGTTAAAAGTATTTTAAATTTACAATTACTTTATGAACCTGCAGGCAGGCTTTTAACTTTATGAACTTATACTATGTTAAAAACATTGAGTTTACAATTTATAATTATCTATTTTATACTAATTAATTTGATAACATTTATTACCTTTGGAATAGACAAAGGAAAAGCGATAAACAACAATAGACGTGTAAGTGAAAAAACTCTATGGATTATGTCTCTAATTGGAGGGTCACTTGGAGCATTACTCGGCATGAAAATGTTTAGACACAAAACTAAAAAACTAAGTTTTCAAGCGATGATGGCGGTAATACTGATGCTGCAAATATTTATAATTTATTTGATTTTAAAATAAAATTAAAAAAAATCCTATGTAAACTACATAGGATTTTTTGTTTTTATAAATTATTTTCTAAAAAAGTAGGGACAGGTCTAGACCTGTCCCTACTTTTTTTTGTAATTTTTGAATAATTTTTAGACTACTCTTCCACCATATTCACCCGTCTCAGTATTGACCAATATTTCTTCTCCTTCTTTGATAAAGATAGGCGCATAAACTATTAAGCCATTGTCAAGAATAATTTCTTTAGTAACATTACCACTACTACTGTCACCTTTTACAGCTGGTGGAGCAGTCACTACTTTGTAATTTATTTTTTTTGGTAGGTTGATAGCTACGATTTGTCCATCGTGCATAGAAGCTACGACATCTAAACCTTCCTTCAAATATTTACCATCTTCAGCAATAACATCTTCTGAAACTTCAATAGTTTCATAAGTATCTTGATTCATAAAAGAATAGACACTACCAGTCTTATATAAAAATTGAACATTTTGACTTTGAACTTCCACTGAGTCTATAGTTTCTCCACTTTTGTAAGTAAGTTCCATACCTTTGTCACCACCAATACTTTTCAATTTACATTTGAAAAAAGCTTGGCCTTTGCCAGGATTCACAAATTGGAAAGTGTTGATGACGTATAATTGATTATTGTGACGAATCACAGCACCCTTTTTGATATCAGTTGTATCTCCCATATGATTTTACATTAAAGCATTAAAATAGCTTACTTAAGGGCAATGTTAACACATTATCTATATTTTGACAAGATGTAAGAACTTGTATAAGTCTGTCTACACCAAGAGCAATCCCCGCTGATTTTGGCATTTGACCTACAGCTTCTATAAATTCCATATCTATTTCATAGACCTTTTTTCCTTGTCTTTCACGTTCTTGTTGTTCTTCTTGCAAACGTTTCAACTGTTCGTCTTTGTCTGTCAATTCCGAAAAAGCATTGGCAAGCTCTAAACCATCGATATAGACTTCGAAACGCTCAGCATAATTTGGATCAGTTTCAGAAAGTCTAGAAAGTGAAGCCATAGAGCTCGGATAATTGTAAACGATTACCGCTCCCATATTTTTTAGTTCAGGTTCAATTTCTTGCAAAAAAATACGATAAAACAACTCTTCGTAACTTTCAGTATCTTCAATATTATATTTTTTTTGTTTGCACAATTCCAACATTTTTTCTAGAGTAAGATAATTATCTAAATCAACATTCACTATTTCTTTCCACAATTTCTTCATTTCTATACGCTCAAAATTAAAACTTCGTTCCTCACTTGTCCCGATGCGAAGCTTTTCGGGATTCCCCATTCCTCGTTCCATTATAAATTTGAACAAACCTTCAACATCTCGCATAATATCAAACATATTAGAGTTTACTTGGTACCACTCTAACATGGTAAATTCAGGATTGTGAGTACCACCAAAACTTTCTTCATCACGAAAAGTCTTGCCCAAATAAAAAATATTTGTGAAACCTGCTGCCAACATTTTTTTCATCGTATATTCTGGTGAAGTATGTAGATATCCTCTAAATTCTTGTTTCATTTCATTATGAAAAATTGTTTCAATCGCTGAAATGTTTGGTTCTTGTCCAGGATGTTTGATTATGAGTGGAACTTCGACTTCCACAAAATCACGTGACCAAAAAAACTCACGAATTAACTTAATTATTTCGAAACGTTTTTCCAAAATTTCTTTATTTTTTGCTATATGAAAAACTTGGCTCATAAAACATTGATTTCACTGATTTAAAAAATTCATTCCTCATTCCCCGTTCCCATTTCCGCTTGAATTAACTTTATAAACTTTCTACTTTATAAACTATTTGGTATACTATACTTAATTACAAAATAAATCAATATCTATGCATTATTTGTACTTTACCGGACAACTATTACTAGCAATCATCTTAGGTGGTATGCTCGGCTGGCAAAGAGTAGCTATCGGCAAAATGGCTGGCCCACGAACTTATGCACTAGTTTCAGTCGGTTCTGCTTTGTTTACAATTCTTTCTATCAATGCCTTTGGTGTAGAAACAGGCCGTGTAGCTGCTCAAATAGTCACAGGAATAGGTTTCTTGGGTGTTGGTGTCATTATACACAAACACAAACTAAATGGCGATATAATCGTTGGTTTGACTACAGCAGCAGGTCTCTGGGCTACAGCGGCTATTGGTATGGCAATTGGTGTCGGCTGGTTGATAGAATCTTGTATTGCATCATTTCTGATACTCATAGTGTTACTTTTCAATGAAAAAAAATATATAAACAAGAGTTTGTAAAGTCTAAAGTTCATAAAGTTTATAAAGTCTTTCTTATATGAAAATTACTTTATGGATTTATAAAAAGTTTAAACTAAAAAATTAATTCACTGTCGACTTTAAGGACTTTATAGACTTTCGACATTAGACTATATTATATGAAAATCTATACCAAAACTGGAGACCAAGGAGAGACTTCTCTGCTTGGTGGTAAACGAGTTTTCAAAAATTGTGTAGAAATGGAAGCTATTGGAGAAGTCGACGAACTCAATAGTTTTTTAGGTACACTTATTTCTTATTTAGATGAAAAATTTGACATCGAAAAAAAATCTTTACAAAAAATACAAAACAAACTATTTAATCTTGGTTCAAACTTAGCAGCAGTACAAACAGATTTAGTAAAAATACCAAAAATAAAAGATAATGATTTAGAATTTTTAGAAAATAATATTGATGAAATGTCGATAGAACTACCAGAACTCACACAGTTTATATTACCAGGTGGTTCTGTTACAGCTTCTCTTGCTTTTCAGGCCAGAGCGGTATGTCGTCGTGCTGAACGAGTGATTATCAAGCTAGATCAACACTACGAACTAGAAACAAATATTCCAAAATATTTAAATAGGCTAAGTGATTACTTATTTACTTTGGCACGATATCTAAATAAAAAAGAAAGTATAGCAGAAGTTACTTGGGAAAAATAAAAAGGGACTTAGTCCCTTTTTTTATTTTTGTGTATAATATCTTTCAATTTTGGAAAATGTTTTTTGACCACTTCATTGGCAGGAGGAAGTTCATTTTTGTGTAATTCCCCTTTGGTACTCATCTTGAAAAAATTCATAGAATAATCAAACAAACTTTTATTTATCTTATAACGACGAGAAGACACTGGGCACTTAAGAGACATGTCGAGTTTTACTTTCCCAAAGTCTGACATTTTTTTGCTGATATCCATATCCTCACCAAAATGCAAAGTTTCATCAAAACCACTAGTCAGATCATAAACATCTTTACGAAAAGTCATATTGTTACCCATAGGACCTTGTGATTTACGAGAGATAATTACCGCAAAAAACCAAAGAGCATGATGCAAAAAAACTCTCATAATATCTTTCCAAAGAGGAGCATCATAAAAAAACATTTGACCACCCACACAAACCAAATCCGAATCTTTTTCGAATCTCTTCAAAACCTCTTCCAAATAATTTTCTGGTAAATGAGTGTCAGCGTCTATGTGTAATATAAAAAAACCAGTAGCCTCTTGTGTACCTTTTTTTCTAGCGGCTCCCACACCCTGTTTGGTTTCTAAAAATACTTTTACTCCTGCATCTTTAGCAATTTGAGAAGTTTTATCTTTTGAGTTATTGTCCACAACAATGATTTCATAGTCAAAATCTATTTTGACTTTTTTGGCACAATCAAGACAAGAGCTTATTGTTTTCTCTTCATTGTAGGCTGGGATTACTATAGAAAATAAAGGTCCTTGTATTTTTTCGGTCATATCTTCACTTATAAACAAAAGTCTGACTTTTCATCAGACTAAAAAATTAATTTCTTTTCAAGTTACGGTCTAAAAGAATTTTCATTGGAAAAATTTGTTCCACCAGAATTTTGGCTACCTGTCGTCTGTGTCTGTTCTAAACTTGCTTGAAATGATTTATATACAAAATTGGTTATACTATAAGAAGCCAAAATAATAAAGATACCTAGAGCACTATACAGCATAATTTTACTAGCATCCTCTGCTCTAGTTTCATTACCAGCAGAAGTCATATACAAATAACCACCATATACCAAATAGGCAGTGGCTAAAAACCCAACAAAACCCAAAAATATTTTTATAATTTTAGCTATAATTATTCTAATGTCTTGTGGGGCACCCACTTCTGAACTATTTTCAAAAGCCTGGTTCTGAGAATTTATAGAATCAATAAGACTCTCAGTAGTAGAGTTTACCGCTAAAGAAAAATTTGTAAAGCAGAAAACACCAAGGATTACCAACAAAAATAAAATTATTTTTTTTCTAATCATAAATATTAATTAGAAGTCTGATTTATACTCTCTTGCAATTTGTTACCTACAAAATTCGTAATACTAAATGAAAGTAATATCAAAAGCATACCAATCACTGCCCCAGTCATAATCTTTCGGGCTTTTGTCACTTTTTCTGATTCACCATGTGATGTTATAAGTAGATATCCAGCATATACAAACAAGAAAATTGACATCGTACCCAATAAACTAAGGAATGTTTTTATAATACGAGAGGCAATAATTCTAGGATCACTAGATTGTTCTTGAAGGCCTGCTCCATTTGCGCCAGCGTGAAGTTGTTCCAAAGCTGAGTCTTTGGTACTTTTGGTAGAGGTATTTGTCTGTGCCAAAGAAAGCGAAGGAGACAAAATTATCACTGAAAAAATTAAAGTTAAAATAATTTTTGAGAATTTATTCATAATTAGACAAATAATAACCAACTATTTACTTGAGCAAGAGTCTGATCAAGTATTCTTGGAATAATGAAGTTGGTAATACTATAAGCTCCAAGTGTAATAATAAGTCCAATAATAGAAGCTGTAATAATTTTCTTAGCCTTATCTATCTTTGTCTCATCACCTCTAGCTACCATCCAAGTATATCCAGCATAAACCATCAAAACAGTGAACAAAACACCAATAATAGACAAGATAATATTCACTACCATACCAATATTGCTAGCCAAAGTTGTTTCATTGGTATTTTTGTCATAACCACCTTTGTCAGCAGCATTTTTTAGAGTGTCACCTCCCAAATCCAAAGCCAAAGCTTGTGGCGCAAAAGTAACAAAAGAAAAAATAAGTAGAAAAGAAAAAAATATATATTTCATAAAATTTAGTTAAATCTACTAGTTACAAATTGAGTAATAGCATAAGCACTTACTACTATAAAAAGACCTATTATTGAGGCTGTAATCGTTTTCTTAGCATTTTCAGTCTTACTATCATCACCTCTGGCTGTCATCCAAATAATACCAGCGTAAACCATGAGAATTAGAAAAATAATACCAACCAGACTCAAAATAGCAGAGATAACAGTACCCGTAATATTTCCGACATCACCTTCAGTAATCCCCGCTTTTTGAGCGATAGGATCTAGATTATCACCAGCATTTTTGATACCTTGAGCAAATACCGGCAAAGTAAAAGATGAAGCCAATATAAAAGCTATAAACAAATTTGCAAAAATATTTTTTATTTTTTTCATATGAAAATTTTAACCACCATTTATAATTTTGGTTTGTAAGAAATTGGTAATAGCATAAGCGGCTACGACGATTATAAGACCTATCACAGCGGCTATCATCGTATTTCTAGCCTTTTCTACTTTGTCGGCTTGATCACGAGCTGTCATCCAACGGAGACCAGCATAGACCATCAAAGCAAAAAATATCAACCCTACAAAAATAAAAATCATGTTCACTACATTTCCTGTAACAGCTGAAAAATCTTTTTGATCAATTCCTGTTTTTTGAGATACAGTATCTAGTGCACTATCAGCATCATTCAAAGTTTTTTTTGCATAAACATTGGAAACAGAAAATAGACTAATTCCTACAAATAAAATTGTTACCAAAAATTTACGCATAAATTTATTGTACTTTACACAATTCTGTGTCAGACTCTACAGCTGTACAATTTGCAATAACATTAGAATATACAGAACACAAAGAGGATTGAGAAGCCATAGGAATACAAAGAAGACCTGTATCATTAGGTTTACAAAAATCTTGACAGTAATCATTTCCTGTACAAGCATCCTGAACAACATTACATGCTGTAGAACAAAAACTAGAAACCTCTGTATTACCAATAACACATGACTGAGAAACAGGTGGAGTATTATTGCCTCCAGTTCCTCCAGTTCCGCCACCTGCACCACCCGCTCCAGATTGAACGTTACTAAAAACAAAATTGGTAATAGCATAAGCAGCCAAGACAATCACCACACCAATGATAGCTGCGATAATAGTATCAAGTGCTTTTTGAGTGTTTTCACTCTTTCCCCTGGCTGTCATCCACATAATTCCACCATAAAGCATGAGACCAAAAAATAATACAGAAATCATAGAAAGTGCTGTACCAATCACATTACCCAAAACAGTTGGCAAATCTACACCACTAGGCAAACCTGCGGCTCCAGCAGTTGCATCTAGACCATAATTGTCAGCAAAAGCAAAACCTGGAGCAAACATCATAACCAGAAGAAAAAAACCAGTAAGGAATCCAAATGTTAAAAAAAATTTTTTATTATTCATAAATACAAAATTATTTAGCAACAGGATATTCACTACCCATTGTTGCTTGATAAAGACCAAAAGAAACAAACCTAGTAATAGCAAAAGCTGACAAGATAATAGCAAGTCCAATAATGGCTGCAACAATAATCTTTCTTGCCTTTTCTACTTTTGACTCTTCACCACCGGCTGTCATCCACAAAAATCCAGCATAGACAATAAGCACAGTAACTACGATTCCCAATAAACCAAGTATAACATTTATAATTTGGACAATAATAATACGAGGATCTTTGTCACTAAGACCTGTATTACTTCCTACACAACCAAGACCCAATAAATCCCCTTCTTGATCACAAGTAGAACTAGGCGCTGCCAAAGTTGGTGCACTAGCTGGTACCAAGACAGCGAAAGCAAATAAAAAAACAAAAACTAAATTAATTAACTTTTTGTTTATCATAATGTTTTATAAAGAATAAAAGATGATTTTCCAAAAATTTTTGTGAAAAATAATTTTTTATCCTCTCAAAATAAATATTCAGAGCAGAATATTTTTGCAAATATCTGCTCTGAAATTTAAATTTATTGATAATTTTCAGCACCAGGAGTGTTGGTAGCGTTACCAAGATTGACAAGAGCAAATCTAGCGATAGCCCAAGCACTAAGAATAATAGCAAGACCAATAATACCTGAGAAAATCCATTTACGAGCTGTTTCTACTTTACCGTCATCACCACCAGCAGTCATCCATTGGAAACCACCGATAAGTACGACGACAACAGCTACGATACCAAGTAAACTCAAAGCGATATTGATTACTCTAACGATAGTAGCTCTCAAATCTGAAGTACCTAGAGCAAGTCCGCCTCCCTCTGAACCATCACCTTGTTCAACGACGTCAACGCCGAATGGATCATTTGGATCATAACCTTGACCCATAGCCAAATTTGGTGATAGCACAAGTCCTAAAGCTAATACAAAAATAATTGAAAGAACTGTTTTGTATTTAGCAAGCTTATATAACAAATTCATGTGTATCACCTCCCTTCAATGCAAAAGTTTTTTTTAACATAATTATATTTTTTTAAAAAATATTGTAAGTATTTTATAACTTATTTATCGTAATTATATTCTTACTAAGTAAATATCAGTGTAATCTTATTAAATCCGTGCAATCAATGTTTTAATTTACTCCCAACCCATTCAAAACTAGGTTAATTATAGCATAACTACTAAAAATAACAACCATACCCAACACAGCCCAAACCATAGCACTCGTACCTTTCTTTACTTTTTCTGGATTGCCTGCAGAAGTAAGCCAAACAGCCCCACCATAAATAAAAACTAACAACGCAAGTGAACCCATAATACCAGTAGATATCTTAATTCCATTACCAAAAATTTCCGGAATAGTATTACTTTTTATGGGGTTTTCTAGACAAGTTCTATTGTCCTCACAATTCACAGCCTGTACCAAATTATAAACAAAAAATGATAAAGCCACAGACATTATAAGAAAAAATGAACTCTTAAAAGATATTTTCATAATTTTTTTAATTTATAATTATATATGCATCATTCACACCCAAAACATTGAGCAAGAAACTAACCAATATATAAGCACTAAATACAATGATAAGACCAATCACAGCATAGACAAAAATCTGTTGACCTTTTTTTACTTTTTCGGGATTTCCAAAAGAAAATATCCAAGTAAATCCTCCATAAATAAAGAAAACGAAAGCTAAACCAGCTACAATAGAAAACAAATAATCAACTACTTTTAGCGCTAGCTCTACCAACTTGTTTACATCACGACAAGAGCCATCAAAAGCACACTCAGGTAAAGGCCCTGAATAACCTTTAGGCATTTGATGATCCTTGGCAATATATTCATCTACAGCTTTGGAAACATTGCTTACACACTTTTCGTTAGCATCCTGTGTACAAGCTATAGAAACGGCACACTCATTTTTGTTCAAGACACTACATAGAGAAGCATCGGCGACTTCTCCACATTTTTTGGTTGCAGAAACAAACAGACAGCCACTATTGGTAGAACATTTTGCTTCATCATTATCAAAATCTTTACAGTTGGCTCCTTTTATAATCAAAGGAAATTTTAAAAAAGTTGTAAGATCTTTACCCTCAGATGTTTTTCCACTAGCCTTAAATTCTAAATTAACAGTAGCTGGCAACTTTTTGTCTTGACTCCCCTTTATATACTCGTAAGGCGTCAACTCAAAATTCATAGTTAGTTCATGTACACTCAAATTACTATTTGATATAGAAAAACTACCACTAGTAGCTTTTAATCCTGGCGTGATATTACAATTGATACATTCTAATTTACTAAAATTATAATCAGTAACAGGCAACATTTTTGATACTTTGACATTGAAAGTAGCTATATTAATTAAATCAAAATCACTTTTACTTATTGTACCTGAAAACATTTTTTCTTGATCTGAAAACTCTACACAAGCAGCAATAGCATTACAGTCGACATTCTCTAACTTTGTTATATTTTGAGTCCTAAAATCATACAAAGTATCACCACTATAATACATTTCTTGAATCCTAGCATTTACAGTTTCAGGATCAGAATAATTTTCATAACAACCTATTCTTGAACCACCCCCTACTGTATGATTTTTTACACAAGCTACAGTCTGATCATTTGACCTTTTCAACAGGCAACACTGATAATTCAAACCTTTGTCTACGGAAGAAAAAAAATCATCTACAGGACCAGCTGCTAAAACAGTACTCTGCAAAGAAAATAATGAAGCAAACAATATTACTGTAAAAAATAAAATTTTATAAAAATTTTTCATATATTATTGCATTGTCTGCTGAATTCTGGCAGCGGTATTAATAATGATTTGCTTATCTTTTTTCAATAAATCATTTTCATCATCAGATGGTTTCAAAAGTTCTGTAATCATAGAATCAAAAGAAGTAGCGACAGCATCCACATCTTTACCTTTGTACCAATTTTCAGCAAATAAAGCTTGCGTAGCAAAAGGTCCAAGATTTTCATCTTCCTGTTGAAGTGTGATTTGTGCACGAATTGGACTTGGACTAAAAATCTTTTCTGTATACTTGGCTACATTTTCTGGAGAAGTAATAAACCTTACAAAATCCCAAGCTTCATTTGGATATTTTGTTTTTTGGACGACTGACTCCACCCAATAATTAGCTACATTGCTTGGATTTTCTGGATCAAGCTGTAGCATTGGCATAATACGTAAATTCATTTGAGGAGATCTTTGTTTTATAGTTGCAAAATCATAAGAATAACCAAAATAAAAACCTACTCTACCACGAACAAATTCATCTAAGGCATCACCTTTCTTTTCATTCCAACTATAAACTTCTTTGGTAGGTCTAGCAAAATCAGTATAAAAATCAAGAGCACTCAAAATAGATACATTTCTATCTTGAGCTTTGTCTATACCTGCCGCAAAAGTAACTGTATTACCACTAGCTACTTTTAGTCCACTTTGCATAATAAACATAGCAATGATATCTGTAGCGGCATTGATATTATTGGCAGTACCAAGAGCTGCACCAGATTGGATGATATCTCCAATACTATTGAACTTAGTAAGTTTTTGGACATCTTCAGCAAAAGCATTCCAATTTTTTGGGGCTTCGGCAATACCTGCTCTATCAAGTAAATCCTGATTATAAAAAATAGAAAGAGTATCCATAGACAAAGGCAAACCATAAATTTGTTTGTCGAGCACAACATCATTATAAACAGTTTGAACATAATTATTTTTTATATAACTAGCAGAAGGCAAAGCATTGGAATCTGTCAAAAATTGTTGTTCTTTTGAAAAATTATTGGCAATTACAATACGATGCATCTTTGTTACTCCAGGTGCTGGTAATAATCTAGATTGATTTTTACGAAGCCACCTCACGTGCTGAGAAACAATATCTGGACCAACATCATCAGCCAAAGCATTGGTAAACAAACTATCAAATTCCTCATATTTTACTTGTTTTATATTGATAGACACATGTGGATAACGCTGTGTATATTGTTGTGCCAAAACACGTAACTCATCCACATCATTATACACAGTCCAATAAGTAAGCTTAACCGCCTTAATAGATGCTTGCTCAGTTTGTGAAACACTCTTACAACCAAACCCAGCTGTCAACAAAAATATAGAAAGAAGAGAGAGCACTGAAATTTTTTTAAACATAATATTTATTTAAAGATATCCAAAACAAAATTAACCATAGCGTAACTAGCAAAAATGATAGACACGCCCAACACAGACCAAATTATAATACCTGTAGCTTTTTTCCTTTTTTCAACATTACCAGCAGAAGTCATCCAAGTAAATCCACCAAAAAGCATCATAACCAAAGCTATAGAACCCAAAATACCCAAGAGAGCAGAAATGGCACGACCAATCAGTTGTTGTAAATTATCTACACCTTGTAATTTATTTAATCCTTTTATTTGTGGGTCCAAATCACCTAGAAAGCTAGAAGCTGAACCTCCTTGACTACTACCAGATTGATCACCATTTTGGGTAGCATCCACAAGTGAACTACAGCCTTTTCCATTTTCAACTTGAATACATTGGTAACTAGCATTGACAGCACCTTTGTTCCTATCACATTCTGGTAAGTCAGCATAAATAGTAGGACCACAATCGCTTTTGTCAGCAGCACAAGCACAGAATTTTCTAGACGTAGCAAGAGCAGAACAATTTTTATCAGTAGTTGTCATTACACATTGAGTAAATTGACCATTTGAATCTTGTACCATCTTATCACAATCACTTTTTAACTTTGCCCCTTCTTCGCAAACACCTTTGTCTGAAGTACACTTACAATATTTACTTTCAGAAAAAACCAAATCAATCTTAAAAAAAGATATAACAAAAACAAACACCAATATTCCAAATATTTTATAAATTCCAAACTTCATAAAGAATTTTAATTACTAAACTAATAATTCGTCTATTTTATCTTTAATATCCGGATCTTTTTTGGCGAAATGTATGGAGGCCTTGAGTAAGGCTAATTTGTCTCCCGTATCAAAATAAACACCTTCATATTCATAAGCCATAAATTTTTTCTTTTGAGCCAAAGCATTGGCAGCATCTGACAACCAAATTTCACCATCTCTTCCCTTCTTTTGTGACTCAAGCATCGCCCAAATATCTTTGGTAAAAACATAACGCATTCCACCCACAATCAAACCATCTTTGGATACTTTTTCTATACTTGGTTTCTCTATGAATTCTGTTACTCTATATGTCTTTTTTTCTTTGATAGCTTTACCATAGACATTGCCATACTTAGTCATAGCTTCTGTGTCTGTTATTTTTTGCACCCCAATTACCGAAGCATTTTGTTTTTTGAAAACTTTCAAAAGTTGTTTGACTACAGGTACATTTGAATCGATAATACTATCCCCATCAGAAAATACAAAAGGCTCGTCACCTATAAATTCACGAGCACATAACAAAGCATGACCATTACCCAAAGGTTCTGCTTGTCTAGTATAAAAAAATCTTACTTTTTTTGATAAATCAATTAATGAACTAATTTTTTCTAGCTTTCCTTTACTCTCTAAAAAATTTTCAAAATCTTTGTCTCTATCAAAATGGTCCTCGATAGCACGCTTTTGTGAACTTGTTACCAAAATAATTTCGGTAATTCCACTAGCCACCATTTCTTCTACTATATATTGCAAAACTGGTTTATCTAAAACAGGCAACATTTCTTTTGGCATGGCTTTGGTAGCAGGTAAAAACCTAGTCCCAAACCCAGCCACAGTTATTACTCCTTTACGAACTTTTTGCATAAAATATTTTAATAAAATTACTTTGCTATATTATAACAAAGTATTGATTTTTTTACCAACAAAAATTTTAAAATTGTTAACTAATTAAGTTCATGCCAACTAATAAGCTTATATTCCGGAATAACAGGAATACCAACGGGTGGTTTATAAAGTAAATTTCCATCATAGGTATAAATAGTATCAATAAATCCAGATATTATTGTACCATAACTATTAACCCATTTTAAACCACCGCTAGAATATTGTATTTGTGAACCAAAAACACTCAAAGAATCTCTAATGTATTTGCTTCCATAACTATAAGAAAAATATGGCCTAGAAATACTTCCCGATTTAGCCAATAAAGCTCCATCAATTTCCATATCATTAGGGACATCATACGGAATTATGATATTTGTGTCAGACAATAAACCCAAAATATCATCAGCATGTTTTTCACTATATAAGAGATTACCCGGGATTAAAATTGCCGCCCCATTATCAGCTACAACACTGACTCTACCTTTGACAACACCTTCTACCCAAATACTACGAGTACTATAAATAACACCATTTTCAGGTAAACTCTGATTACTTTGAAAAGTTTCTGAAGTTATATCATATTTAGTTGAAGAATAATTATTTACACGATACAAATTGAAAGTACCATTGTCTAAAAAGACAATATGCCAACGACTTGATGATCCTAAATTGATTCCTTCTGGTGAATTGGCCATATCTTTTAACATATCAAAATTATCACCAATACCAGCAAAACTTCTTACCGGCAAACCATAACGCCAAAATTCTGTTGGTCCACCTGTACCATAAACGCCATCATTGCCATAAGAACACTGATTGGCTCCTTTAGCACTATCTACCCAAGAATCACTAGTACCATCAAACTCTATACAACCATTAGCAAATGTCTTACCATGAACAAAACTAGTAGAACTAAAGCGCATATCAGCATTAACAACAAAAGAAGAATCACTAAAAGATTCATAACCAAAATAAGCTTCTATAGTGCGTTTACTATTAGGATTTTCAAGTGACCAACCAGTCGAACGAACAGCCACAACATAAGTACCCTGTGGAGGCACATCTATTTCAATAGAAAAAGTACCAACAACATTACCATCTTTATCATAATAATCATGAACATAAGGACCAATAGCACCACTACCCTGTCCATCATAATAATCTTCTGGAGAACTCATTAGATGCCAACGATAATAATCTATTCCAGCTTCCGCAATATGAAAGGCTAGATCTTTTCGATAAGTCTGTTTCGAAGCCTTGGACTCGAAAATAGCATAAGAAGTCATCCCAATAGTAATAGTCATAAAACCAATAAAACCAAAAACCATGACAAAAAGAAAAGCCGATCCTTTTTTATTTAGTTTTAACTTCTTAAAAAAATCTTTCATACAAAGTTATTCGTGTATATTTATTCTACATTGAAATAATTAATTTGTTTTCGTACTCCTAATAAAAGCTTTACTCTCTACATGCAAAGGTACTGGTGTTTTTGTAGGATCTTTTTCTAATTCTAACTGAACCTGTACTACACGTACATCAGTAAAATTGAAATTACCACTAAGAGGACTACCTATCCCCGTATAATTTTCGTCATAATACAAAAAGACAGGATTACCAACAATCATATTTTTCACATTTTCAGCTAAATTTACTGTATATGATGATCCATTTTCATATAAATTGGAAGAAGCTGTACTACTTGGCTTGGTTATAGTTTCTTTTAAGATATTATCTGTATCCAACCAAAATTTCACCTTTTCTATCATAGAATCATCATCTACATTGGCATAAAAAACCAAATTGTACTCTTCTGTAGTATCCAAAGCATAAGCTCCAACACTAGATGTCTCAGCACGACGTACATAATTGACAACATGATCAATAGTTTTTTTACCTTCATTTTGAGTGATTAGTTGCTCCCACATTACCGCCAAATCTTTGTTGGTACCAATCACAAACCAAGAAGATCCTGCCACCAAAATAGAAAAAATAGCCATCACAACGATAATTTCAATTAGAGTAAAAGCTTTTTTATTTTTGATCATAATAATAATTTTAAACTATAAAGCATTCAACTCTGTAGAAGTAGTAATATTACTACTAATGTCTACATCCGTTATAGTTAATATCTCATAACCATCAGCTTCAATACTTATAGTATTGCCAGAACTTTGGTCAATGGTATCAAAATAAGATTGCCCAGGAAGACTACAAATCTTTACATAAAAAATATCCACTTCAGAAACGGTAGGAGTATAACGAGAATAACCAGAAATAGGATCCTCATCTACTGAGTCCAAATATACTTTATAACGTAAATAACGATCACCATCATGAATATCATTTATATCTTGAGTCGTAATATCATAATAAGTAGCTCCTGTACCATCTGATCCTAAATAATCCCAAATACTAGGTGTCGAAGAATTGCTAGTGGCTATTTGAAACTTAATTGTAGTACTTGTTGGTTGGTCATATTGCCAATCAAGATTAATATAATCAACGTCTGTACTACCAAAATCAAAAGTAGCAGATTCAAGAGTTCCAGAATTTTCATAAAGTCCAGAACTTACTTCTGACAATCTCAAACCAAAAGGATTTTCACTAGAATTGTACTCTATATTATTAGCCAACCAATAACCAACAGTAAAATCATAAAATTCATGTCCAGACAAACCTGACCAATCATTTTGATACAAAAAACCAAGACCTGTATAATTAATATAATCATTGCTCCCTGATGTCAAAGTCACTTTGGCATTGGATATTGGCAACTGACTACCAGCATCTTTGACCAAAATAGATAAAGATTTTGCAGTACTTGGTGCCACAATAATACTTTGAATTTGAGTAGAATCAGCCAACACACCCAAAGGTTGGGCAGGGATAGAACCTAGATAATTGAAATTATTAACCATAAAATCGTAATCTCCCCAATGTAAATTTGTAAGAGAATAATCGCCATTACTATCGGTTTGTATCGTACTTTCCAATCTATACACATCGTCTACAGTTCCAATAATACCTCCACCTTTTATATCCAAACTAACATTACCTACAGGTGTACATTCTTGATTAAGTGTCTGAATATCAACTTGAGAAGACACATCTAATTGAAAAAAAGTATCAGTCACATCCTCAGTATTTACAGTAGCATGTTCATTTACTGGAGTTGAACTGGTAAATTCACTAACAGACCAAGTCCTATCAGACAAATAACCAGATTTAGACACTGTTATTTCATAACATTTGTAACAAGAAGTGATACTATATATTTTCAATTGTCCATTATTATCTGTAGTATCAGTCATGTCGATATCAATACTTGGTTCATTACTTACAATGTGAACAGTAGCACCTTGCATAGGATTATAATTTGAATCTGTCACATTGACAAAGAGTGCTCCAGCATTGGTGGTACTTTCAGGAAAAGAATCAGCCACATAAGAAGAAATAGAAAGAGGTTTTTGCTGTGCACAATTTACACACATCACTTCTAAAAAAACTAATTTGTAATCATTTGGATTACTATCAGTACCATTTTCAATTAGACCGTCTGCCGGATCATCCATATTTCTAATACTTCTAGTAACGAGAAAATCCATGTCATTACGAGTCACAGTAACATTTCTATTTAAGATACCCAAAGGAACCGAAGAAACAATTCCAACATCATTGAAATCCATATTTCTAATTACTTCCATTTGTTCGTTTAAAATAGCTGTCTCAATAATTTGGACACGTGAACTATAAATAACTTTATAAATATACTGGATACTACCATAAATACCCAAAGCAAAAATAACAAAAATAGCGATAGCCACCACAGTTTCTACGAGGCTAAAAGCTTTTTTATTTTTGTTGAGTTTTGACAGGCTCTGCATATTTTTTAAGAAGAAATTTTAGCAATAATATTTTCAACCATTTCTCTTGCTTTATTTTTCATATTTTCTGTAATTTCACCACCTTCAGCTTCACTCAATTGAATAGTTTGGGCAGTTATCAAATTTTCTTTCATCTTGATTAATTCATCAGTATGTCCTGCTATTTTTTTCTTCAGTTTTTCTATCATTTTTTTATCTTGTTCAATAGAAGAAATATTTTCATCATTAACCGCTAGTTGCAATTGCTTTCGAAGAGCTTGGATGGCCTGCATAACTTGAGTAATGTTTATCATGATATTTTGCAATTGTTGTTTGCTAGACTTTAATTCTTTGACCAAAATATCAGCACGCTCCATTGTCGCGGCTGCTTTTACTTCAGGTGTAATTTCTTTTTCTTTATTAATTTCAGGATTTTTTTCTCTTTCATGTAAATTATTTTTTTCAATATTTTCCATAACTAAAAAAATTTGAAGCATTATTTTTATTCTTGTGTATTATACCTTATTTTGGAAAAATAGTTAAATAAAAAAATTAGTTTTTAAACTAACTTATATTTTCAAAAATATTTTGATGAGCCACCCCGTCCCGATCGAATATAATTCGAAAGGGACGGTTTGGCAGCGCGTGTTGTCAGCTTCCAGGCTCCGCCTCAGCCTTCGGAGCTGGCGGTGTTGCAGGGCAGATGCCCCACTCCGGAAAGTTGTAGACATCGTCGTTTATCATCACCTTCTCAAAACAGGCCGGCTCTCCAGAAGGTCCCTTGCACCTGACCATGATGTCAGGCACGGAGCAGTACTTGTGCTCCTTATCCTCCGGGTAGGGCCAGCTGACGGTGTAGACAGTCTTACCATCGAGCGTGAAGATGTCACAAGCCTTGGCCTCCTTGGCCGTGAAGCAGTTTTCGCTGTGTACCACACAGTTATCGAAAATACCTCCAGACCCAAAGCCAATGGTAAAAATAAAAAATATTACCCAACTTACTTTTGCATTTTCTGACATTTTATCCCCTTTTTCAACTTATGTAATATGTCACCTCATGGCAACACAGTCCAAAAGGACATTTGAAATTAACATAATCTACCAAAAATGTCAACAAGCTAATCCTCGCTCGCTTCCCGCCATCCCACAAAAAAAGAAATGACAAGTGACAGCTTGTCTAGTGCATAAGTGACAAGCTTTTACTTGTCACTCCATAACATTAAATTTTTTCAAAACAAAAAACTCCCGAATTCTCGAGAGTTTTTTATAATCTGTGTAATCTTTCACTAATCAGTGTAATCAGTGTCTTATTTAGGAACAAAAGCTAGAAGTCCAGCAATACGAGCTTGCTTGATAGCTTTCGCTACTTGACGTTGATGTTTGGCACAAAGACCACTACGTCTACGAGGTTGGATCTTCATATATGAAGATGTAAATCTGCGCAAAGTTTCATTGTCTTTGTAATCAATATGTTTGTCTTTATTGACACAAAAGAAACATTGTTTTTCTTTTTTTTGTGTTTGATTATTATTTCTAATCATAATAACAATTGTCTTAGAATGGAATATCTTCTACTTTGATTTCATCACTGTCTGAACTACTTTGATCAGTGTTGTCATTAGAAACAGAAGTATCATTTCCAAAAGAACCTTTACCAGCACCAGAATTATTACCACCAAGCATAATCATATTATCGGCAACAATCTCTGTACGATATTTTTTGACACCATCTTGTCCTGTCCAATCACGAGTTTCAAGACGTCCTTCAAGATAAACTTGACGTCCTTTACTTAGATACTGACCAGCTATTTCAGCTAGCTTTCCCCAAATAACTATGTTATGGAATTCTACTTTTTCTTGTTTGACACCTGATTTATCAGTCCAAACACGATTGGTAGCGGCGCTAAGATTAGCGACAGTTTGTCCAGAAGGAGTAGTCTTTACTTCTGGATCTCGGGTAAGACGTCCGATAATGGTTGCTCTGTTTAGGTCCATATTTTTTTAATTAAAGATAAGTAAATTTAACTATAATATTATTTTATACCTTATCTATATCATCTTGCAAGATTTCGTCCAATTTTTTATCAATATCTTCCACACTCATTTTTGTTTTTTCAGATTTTTCTTCTACAGGTTTTTCAACTGTCTTTTCAACAACGACTTCTTCTTTCACTTCTTCCTTCTTTTCTTCTACAGTTTCTTTTACCTCATCAGAAGTTTTTTCTTCCTTCTTTTCTTCTGTTCTGTTTGTTCTATTAGTTCTAGGTCTGTCTTCCTTGTCAGCTTTTGGTGGAGCACTAGGAGCAGTAGGATCTAAAGCTAATTTATAACTAACAGTGTTACTAGGATCACAAACAGAAACAGTAATACGCAACATTTTGTCCATTAGGCGTAATTCTTTTTCCAATTTTGTGATATTTTCTTCTTCCAAATTGAATCTATACAATTGGAAATAACCATAGCGAATATGTTTTATAGGATAAGCCAAACGACTTTTCCCCATATCCTCTATAGTAACATCGCTAGCTTCATACTTAGCGACACTTTGAGAGACCAAATCTACATCAGATTTAACCTCTTCTTCAGTCATTGTCCCTGGAAGGACACACAACATTTCGTAATATTTCATAATTTTTTTTTGTTTTGCAAGTTTTATGTTGTCTTTTTTTAAGGCTAATTTTGGCTAAATTCGACATTTTAGCTTCTATTAACAAGTTCAAAATAAAACACTTATTTTTTAAGTTTTACAAAACACCAAAGGTGAAAACACTATAACAAAAAAGACCTAAATTGTCAAGGAAAAGGTCTAAACTTAGGTTTTTTCGTTAATTTGTTTATTAATTAATAAGATTTTTTGAAAAATTAGGAGTGGCAAACGTCAGTTTGCCTTATTTAAAGAGCTTTGAAACTAATCAAACAGACCTTTTTCACTCCATAAATTCACCTCTAATTCTTGACATAATAATAATGTGCTAAATTCAGCTGTCGCCCGGATTCCCACGTCCCCCCGGGTGCAAAGGTAAAAAGTGCCAGACACCCTCACACATATCTTACTCGAGCTAGCTGTCATCTTCCTGGGAATAGGAGGAATGCTAGACAATAAGAGAATCAAGAAACTGGAAAAGAAATTAGAGGAGTTTCAGAAACTGTCTCAAAAGGATAGTGACGAACCCAAGTGAACGCACCACCCCAATCCGTCCCGATCGAAGTCAATTCGATCGGGACGGAGAGGTACACACAATTTAAAAAATATCTACTAGCTCATAAGCTAGTTTTTTTATTATCTCCCTTTTATATAAATTGTATCTCTGTTTTATTTTTCACACCTACGACCTAGTTACCTAATTACAAAAAATATGTTATAATTACAATATCTAAAAAAATTTTATGCTTGTCAAAAATATTCTAGAAACACTTCTCAAAAATAGTTTCAAAATAGACGATAAAAATTTAAAAAAATACAAAAAAGAAGCCAAAGAAAAAAAAGTTTCTCTGGAAGAATATCTTACTGCTGAAAATATTATAAAAGAAGATGAACTGTATCAAGCAGCTGCCCAACTATTTTCTACTCCTTTTATAGATCTAAAAGGAAAAGAAATAAGACAAGATGTTTTGAGTTTAATCCCAGATGAATTTGCTCACGAACACGGCACTGTAGCTTTTCAAAAAACAGAAAATGAACTTAGTGTCGCGATGGTAGATCCAAATGATATTCAAACTATAGAATTTTTGAGAAGAAAAACAGGTCTTACACCAAAAGTATACTTATCTACTCCAGGACAAATAAAAGATGCTCTAAAAAAATATCACTCCGATATTTCAACAGACAAAGTGATTTTGCAATTACATAGTGACTTAGATGAAAATACTTCCAATCCAGCTAACCTAAAAAAAATAGCAGAAGAACTTCCTATCATAAATATCGTGAACTCTATTTTAGAACATGCGGTGCTAGAAGGTGCTAGTGATATCCATATTGAACCAACAGAAAAAGAAGTTATCGTACGTTATCGTATTGATGGACTATTAGCACAAGTCATGTCCTTACCAAAATTGGTACAAAGTGGTGTCACAGCACGTATCAAAATTTTGTCAGAACTAAAAATTGATGAGCACATGCTCCCTCAAGATGGTCGTTTCAAAATAAAATTGGGAGATGAAAAACTGTCTTTTCGTGTTTCCATCATGCCTGTATACGACGGTGAAAAAATAGTTATGCGTCTTTTGCACGAAGGTCAAAAAGCTCTAAGTCTAGAAAATCTTGGTTTCTCACCAAAAGTAAAAGTTTTAGTTGAAGACTCTATCAAAAAACCACATGGGATGATCTTGGTCACCGGTCCAACAGGTAGTGGTAAAACCACAACACTATATTCAGTATTAGGAATTTTAAACAGACCAAATATAAATATCTGTACTATTGAAGACCCTATCGAATACCATGTCGCCGGTATTAATCAAAGTCAAATAAATCCAAAAGCAGGATTTACTTTTGCATCTGGTTTACGTGCATTTTTGCGCCAAGATCCAGATGTCATTATGGTTGGAGAAATACGTGATAAAGAAACTGCCGAAGTAGCCATCCACGCGGCTATGACTGGACACTTAGTTCTCTCGACTCTTCATACCAATGATGCTCCTACCACACTACCTCGTCTGGTAGATATGGATATACCTCCTTTTTTAGTAGGATTTACTACCAATATAATTATAGCCCAACGTCTAGTAAGAAAAATATGCCCTTATTGTAAAAAAGATTACAAGCTATCAAAAGAAGAAATAAAAGAATTAGAAAAGATGACTCACGGACAAAATTTAGGAAAACTTTTTACCTCAGAAAATATACAGGACAAAGATATAACATCCAATATTTCTCAAATGACGTTCTATAGAGGTGAAGGTTGTAGTAAGTGTGGCAACACTGGCTACAAAGGTCGTCTAGGTATTTATGAAGTATTAGTAATAGATGAACCATTAACAAAAATGATCAATGAAAGAGGCACCGCCCAAGATATAAAAAATTATGCAGAAAGCAACGGTATGATAAATCTTTTTGAAGATGGTCTCATAAAAGCCAAACAAGGAACTACTACTATAGAAGAAGTATTGCGAGTAACAAAAGAATAATTTTAATAAATATTAAATAACAAAATCCAAATATCAAAAATAAAATAGTTTTATTAAAAAAATAATTTGGATTTTGAAATTTGTAATTTATTGAATATATGTTTTCTAAGAAAAAGAAAAAAGAAAAAGAATTGTCAGCTTTTGAGAAAAAGATGAATGATTTTTTTATAAAAAATTTTACAAAAATAAAAGCTATTGATAAAGTCTTCTTTTTGGAACACCTAAATACCATGCTTGGTGCAGGCTTATCACTATTAGAAAGTCTAGATGTATTAAGTAAAGAAATTGAAAACAAAAAATTGCAATCTGTAGTAAATAGTATAAAAGCAGGTGTAGAAAGTGGAAGTCAACTTAGTGAAACACTAAATGAATTTCCAAAGGTATTTCAACCAATTTACGTAAAAATGATTGCGTCAGGAGAGCTGTCTGGTAAACTAGAAGAATCTTTGGGGCAAGTAGTAAACCAAATGAAAAAAAATTATGAACTGACTTCTACGATAAAAGGAGCTATGATATATCCTATTGTAATTTTGATAGCTATTTCAGCAGTTGGTATTGTCATGGTAACTTTCGTTTTACCAAAAATCACAGTACTTTTCAAAGACATAGATACAGAACTACCCCTACCAACAAGAGTGCTCGTCGCCGTGACTGACTTTTTGAGTCAACCTATCAATATGATAATAGTCCTATTATCTATTGCTTCTTTTCTCGCATTGTATATTTATACTCTAAAAAAATCTATTAACTTCAAAAGATTTATTCATAAAATAAATATCAACTTACCTATCGCTGGCAAAATAATAAAACAGATAAATTTAGCTAGATTTTCCCTAACACTTTCTTCTCTCCTCAAAAGTACCATTCCTATAGTACAAGCAGTAGATATTAGTAGTGAAATTTGTAGTAATCTAATATATAGAGAAGCATTGAAAGAATCTACAGAAAAAATTAAAAAAGGTATCACATTGTCACAATGTTTACGAGAGTATGACGCTATTTTTCCACCAATGGTTACAGAAATGATTATGGTTGGAGAAAAAACAGGTGAAATAGACAAATTATTACATGAACTTTCCAAGTTTTACTCCAATGAAGTAGACAAAACTATGAAAAACTTTTCAACAATCATTGAACCAGCCATAATTTTATTATTAGGTCTTGGTGTTGGTGGTATTGCAGTAGCTGTCGTTATGCCAATGTACAACCTAACACAAAATTTTTAATTATGTTTAGTGCTAATCCCTTTCCAGGAGCTTTTGGACTTGATATCAGTGATCTTTCTATCAAATTAGTCCAATTAGAAAATGTCTCGCATGAAAATAGCGAACCCTCTTTTAATATAAAAAATGTCAGAAACATTTCACTACCACCAGGACTTATCATAAACGGTGAAATTATGGCAGAAGCACAGGTCATACACTATATACAAAAATTATTAAAAGGCAGTAATCAAAAAGAAAAACCAATAAAAAGTCCTTGGGTAGTAATAAATTTGCCAGAGATTCATACATTTGTAAAACTGATTATCATCAACAAAAATATTGATGAAATAATCCAAGATGATATTGAAATAGAAGCACAAAAATATATTCCTTTTGAAGAAAAAGATGGTCGCTATCTAGATTGGGAAGCGATACCTTCTCAAGGTGGAAAAACAAAAGTAGTCCTAGCGGCAGCACCAAAAGTAATTACAGATAGTTATATAAGCCTAATAGAAAAGGCAGGATTAAATATATTGGCAATTGACTTAGAATCAATTGCTATTTCTAGAGCGATGGTCACAGCTGAAAAAAAATATGAAAACGAAGCTAGAGCTATACTAGACATTGGGGGCACACGTAGTAGTATAATAATTTATGACAATGAAACAATCCAATTTAGTTCTACTATAAATTATTCTGGAGAACTACTCACAACAGCTTTATCCCAAAAATTATCTCTTACCCATGAACAAGCCGAGAAAGAAAAAATAGAAAATGGTTTGGAATACAAAAACAAAAACAAAGCTTGGTTGACACTCATGGGACAAACTCAAAAATTTGTTGAACAAATCCAAAAAGATATTTATTTTTATTATAGTCATTTCCCTGAAACGAATAAAATTACTCATATCACTATGTGTGGAGGAGGCTCAATCTTAAAAGGGTTAGACAAAATTTTATCAAAAGAACTAAACATTGAATGCAAAGCAGGTAGAATGTGGAAAAATCTTAATAGTAAAAAAATGATAGGTATACCTTATGAAGAATCTATCAAATATTCTGTTGCTATTGGACTAGCTCTCAGAGCAGCAGACAATCCTTTTACCAAAAGTGACTCTATATAAAAATATGTATCCTCTTAGATTAAATTTACTAAACAAAAAAAAACAAGAAAAGAACCTCCACACGGCTCAATTTAAGTTTGTACAAAGTCTTTTCCAAATGATCTTGATTGGTATTAGTATTGCAGCAATGACCTTACTTTTTTCACAAAATTTATTAGAAAAATACTTTACAAATATTGCCCAAAATACTGTGGTCGTAAGCAGTAACTACACTTCAGCCACCAAAGAAATTTCTGATATAAACAATCTCACTAAACAGGTAGTAGATATTCAATCAAAATATCATATTGTAACACCAACAATTATTTCCTTGGCATCCTCTACTCCCCCAGGAATAATACTAACTAGTTTAAATATTGATTACAAAAATAAAACTATAAAATTTTCAGGTACTGCAGAAACTAGACAAAATTTTTTGGATTTTCAAGAAGCATTAAATAAAAATGAAAATTTGTCCAATATAAACTCACCTGTTTCTGATTTAACAAAAAAAGAAAACATCGCCTTTAATATTGATGCTAAAATCAAATAATATGGCAAACAAAAAAAAGAACCCTACAATACAGCTACTAACCTCTACTTTGATAGTTGTTTTTTTAGCATCAACTATTATTATTTTTGTTATTTTACCTGCCATACAACAAATAAAAAATTTAAAAAATGATATCCAAAACATAGAACAAAAATCAGAAGATCAATATAAAAAAATAAAACTTCTAAAAAAATCTATAGCTGAATTAGACACTATAAAAGAAAAAGTAATCCCGCTAAGACAAAGTATTATAGAAAAAGATGAAGCTATAAATCTTATACAAAACCTTGAAGACTTGGCTATAGAAAAAAAAGTAACACAGAGCCTAACCATCCAAGAAGGTGCTGAAAAAAGTTTTATTTTAAACTTTAGTATTAGAGGTACCTTTTACGATTGCTTGCAATATTTATCTACTTTAGAACAATTACCTTTTTACTTAATTATAGACTCTCTTAGCTGGACAAAAACAGCTGAACAAACTGTTTCTTTGTCTTTTAGTGCCTCTGTATTTACAAAATAAAATCTTCTTATGAACTTTTTCAAAAAAATAAAATCAAATACAAAGCCTGAACTACCTCAATCAAGAGAATATAATCGCTTCAAAAAAATAAAAATAGTTAATCTATTTTCCTTATTTATACTTCTAGGTACTTTTGTCACTACGGCTTATTTCGTTTATAACAATGTTTACAAAACATTAGGACAACTGGATACCCTAGCTATCGTAAATAATATCAAAAATTTTGAAGCAATAAACTTCAAAAATTATGAAGATGCCGTTGCTGCATGGGACAATAAAAATCAAGATACTAAAGAACTTCAAATATCCCGTGATTTATTCAACAAAACACTTATACTACCTACTTCTACTACACAATTCGCAACAACTACAGATAGTAACTAATTGACATATACCCCAAATACCTGTAGTCTAGACCATACACTAAGAATAGTATCAAAATCATCTATGAAATATTTATTCGAACTAGGACATCAACCTCATATCTCAACCGCCGAAGTCTTGGCGGTTTTAAAGCACGCCCAAATAGAATACAAAGAAATCGAAAACAAAAATGATTTTTTTATTCTAGACGTAATTGCCACAGAAGAAGAAATCGAAGAATTGTCCAAAAAGTTTGGGGCTATTATCCAAGTCGGAGTCCATGTAGAGAGTGATGGTTATCCTCAAAACATAATCGTCGATTATTTATCAAAACAAGAAACTGGCAAAATCAATTTTTCTATTTCTCCTACCAACAGCAAACTAGCTATCTCTATCAAAAAAGAATTAAAAGCTCTTGGCAAATCTGTCCGCTATGTCGAGACCAAAAATACCGCAACTATTTTGCACAATAAACTAATAGAAAGTAAAAGCCATTTTACCGTTTTTCAAAATAATGTTTATAAAACTATCTATATCCAAGATATCGAAGGCTTTAGTGCTCGCGACTACGATAGACCTGTGGCCGACAATGTCTCTGGAATGCTCCCACCAAAACTAGCGAGAACTATGATCAATCTAGCCGAAGTAGATACCGAAGCTGTAATATTAGATCCTTTTTGCGGTTCAGGTACTGTTTTGAACGAAGCTCTTTCTCTTGGTTTCAAAAATATTATTGGTAGTGATATCAGTGAAAAAGCCGTAGCAGATAGTGAAAAAAATGTAGCTTGGTTGATAGAAAAAGATAATTTAAAGAAGATTAAAACAAATATTTTTTTAAGTCCTAGTACAGAACTATCTGGCAAACTAAAACCACAAAGTATAGATGCTATCGTGGCTGAACCATACATGGGCAAACCTCTCCACGGACGTGAACCAAAAATTGTGCTTGATAACCAAACAGATGAACTAGCAAAATTGTATATAAACACTTTCAAGACTTTTTATAAAATTTTGAAAAATGAAGGGACTGTTATTTTCATCATTCCAAAATTCAAGTTTGGAAATGTCTGGCTATATATAAGATGCCTCGATGAAATAAAAAATCTAGGTTTTGAAATTGAAAATTTTGCCAATGGTGAAAGATCACTACTTTATCACCGACCTGCTCAGTTTGTTGGGAGAGAGATTTGGAAATTTATAAAAAATAACTAGCTTACAAGCTAGTTTTTTTCTAAATACTCTTTTATAAGTTCTATATCCTTTTTATCTTTCTCCCTTCCCAATTTTGTTTTAAAATTAATTGTATCTTCTAGAGTTAAAAAAGGTAACCCCTCAATAATATCGGATCTCTTTATCATCTCTTCCGTGTCATCAAGCCAAGGCAAAATGTCTTTGCAAATTTCAATGTTGCCAACTTGGATAATACTTTCGTTTCCTTCCTTTGTTGAATATTTACTAACAAATTTTTGCCAAAGTTCATCTAAAACAACAATATCCAAATCACTAGATTCTCTTATACTTCTTATAGCCATTGGACCACTACCAAATATTGCATATTGTTCAACAGGCAAATTTAATTTCTTTAGTTCTTCCAAAAGCTTTTTAAACTCCATATTTTTCGACTAATTTATCTTTCAATATTTCTGGAACAATATTCAATTTTTTTAATTCACTCAAATCATGCCACTCCAACATATATTTATTTTCTTTTGAAATTCTATCTACTTCAGGCCCACCAAGCTTTACTTCACCTAAAAATTCTTTGGTTAAGAAAACGATGTTTTTTCTCTTATCAAAATCATTATAATATTCAAAAAACTTTTCTCCCAAAATAATATCTAAACTTGTTTCTTCCTTTGCTTCTCGAGTTGCCGTTTCTTCTACACTTTCATTTTCCTCTACTCCACCACCTGGTAAAGAAAAAAATTCTCTACCTTTTTTGAATCTATGCATTAATAATATTTTTTTATCTTGTAAGATAATTACTCCAATTCGCATAAAAAAATTTAATAATGTGGAATATACTCACGACTAAAAAGAGTGAGTTAATCCGATACAAACTTACTCCCTCTGGTCGTAAGTAAATCCTTTTTTGTAAATCTGTATAATTTGTAATCTGTATGTCATTCCCCGTTCCACAATCCACTTTATGTCGCCACATGAAAATAAACAACATCTCCATCTTCGACAATATATTCTTTTCCTTCGAGACGCATTTTACCAGTACCCTTTATTCCATTCCAACCACCATGCTCTACAAAATCTTTCCAGTTTACCACATCAGCTTTGATAAAACCCTTGATAAAATCTGTATGAATTACACCAGCCGCTTCAGGACCTTTGGCACCTTTGGTCACAGTCCAAGCCCTAGTTTCTTGCACACCAGAAGTAAAATAAGTTACGAGATTGAGAAGTTTGTAACCAGCCACAATCAATTTGTCTAGACCACTTTGTGTCATTCCCAAATCTGCCATAAAATCTTTAGAATCTTCATCGCTAAGCTCTGAAAGTTCAGCTTCCAACTTCGCACAAACTTCAATATATGGTGCGTCAAGATCATAGTTTCGTTCCTCATTCCCCGTTCCTCGTTCCTCTATGTTCACCACATACATAAGTGGCTTCATAGAAATAAGATGCAAATCACGCAAAATCAATTGTTCATCTTCACCAACAACGAACGAACCATCATCTTCCAAAGTTCTAGCAGGTTTCCCAGATTGAAGATGCGCATCAAGTTTTTCAAGTAGTTCCAACTCTTTGGATAATTCTTTTGCTCTTACACCTTTGGCATCTTTTCGAACTCTATCCAATCTTTTACTTACAGTCTGCCAGTCAGCCATAATAAGTTCAAGATTGATTACCTCACTGTCATCTTTTGGATCTACTTTACCATGCACATGCGTAATATTTCCATCCTCAAAAGCACGCACAACTTGAATAATAGCATCACATTCTCTGATATGAGACAAAAATTTGTTTCCAAGTCCTTCACCTTCTGAAGCACCTTTCACCAAACCAGCCACATCCACAAATTCAATCGCGGTTGGTACAATCTTCAGAGCTTTGGAAGTCTCAGCCAAAGGTTGCAGACGTTCATCAGGCACCTCTACCACTCCCACATTAGGTTCAATAGTACAAAAAGGATAGTTGGCAGCATCAGCTTGTTTACTTTTGGTAAGTGCGTTAAAAAGTGTAGATTTCCCGACGTTTGGTAGTCCGACGATGGCGAGTGATAGCATAGGGTTATGTCATCCTGAACAGCCTTAAGCAGAGGGATCCCTGCCTGCCGGCAGGCAGGTTTCTTAAATATAAATAATTTTTTCTAACAAAATAATGAAAACGAAAATAACTTTTTTCAAATCATAATCAAACCAATTCTATTACAAAAACACCTTTTAGTCAATGTTAAAAGAGAAAAACAAGAGCTTTTAAAATATAAAAGGAATGACGAAATGAGTCTGAAAGAACGAATTTCGTTACAACGCTGGATAACGAATTTCATTGTTACACATTCCCTGCTTTTTGAAGAATTATGGAAGTATATGAAAAATGATCCCGATGTAAAAAAAGAAATTCCTTAATAAATAACAAAAAACAATCTTGAGAGATTGTTTTTTGTTATTGCCATTTTCAGTTATCCGGAATTTCCGGATAGTTGAATCTTTATTTACTCAGTATCTAGTAAATTTGAACTTGATGTTTTACTTTACTAAAGATTTCCCTTACCCCCTCTTAATAGGAGAAAAATATCCGTAAATCTGGATTATCCGGATATCAGGATTGTTATTTTCAGATTAACCTCACTTTTCTACTTTGTGTTGCCCAAACTGCCCCCGCAAAGCAGAAACAACTTGCCCAGTATAATCTGGATTTTTTTGTGATTGTTTACGAAAATTTAGAGATTCTTCTATTACTTTTGCTTTCAATTTCATTGCTTTGGCAGTATCTACTGTCCAAGCACCTTCACCATTACTATCTACTTTACCACTTATCTTCTTGAGATCAATGCCATAAATTTCAAAAGCATCATAAAGCCAACCAACAAGTCTGGACTCAATCACACTACCATTATTATACACACTAGTGATTTTTTTCAAATCAAGTTTGTAATTAGACTTTTTCATGACATTGAAACCTTCACCAAGAGCTTGCATCATACCATATTCAATTCCATTGTGAACCATTTTGACAAAGTGTCCAGCACCAGAACCAGGGAAAAATTCGTAACCATTGGTAACAGACATATCTTTGAAAAGAGTTTCAATACTAGCGAAAACTTTTTTGTCACCACCAATCATCACACAAGCACCTTTGCGAGCTCCACCAGGACCACCCGAAACACCAGCATCGAGAAAGTGAATACCATATTTTTGCAATTTTTTAGCACGTTCAACACTGTCCTTGAAATAAGAATTTCCTCCATCAATTATGATATCACCTTTTTCTAAATAATTTATTAACCCGTCTTTTTTATCAAAAATTGCCTCGTCAACAGGTTTACCGTTTGGTAACATAAGCCACACTATTCTCGGCGCTATCAATTTTTCCACCATTTCTTTTACCTCTTTTGCGCCAGTCAAACCCACACTTTCCAACTTTTCTGTTACTTCCCAAGTTCTATTATGACCAACCACTTTCCAGCCTTTTTCCAACAAATTTTGTGCCAACCCTCCGCCCATACGACCAAGACCCATAATAGCAATTTCTTTTTTGAAATTCTTTTCATTAGTTAAGAAAAAGTCGTCAGCAATATCTACAATTTCTCTATTATCCACTTTATACGTATGAAGAGGTACACTTCTTTTTTCCCAAGCTTTGAGTATTGGATCAACAATACGCCATTCGTGCAAAACTTCTTCACGTGTCATGAACCAGCGCTGTTGACCCTGTATGGCATCATAAAAAAGTTTGGCATACTCCTCCACATAAGGAAATTTTGATTGTTTTTTATAAAGCAAAAATTTGAAATCCCGTTTTTCTAGTACATCTTCAAACCCTGGTTTACGTTGCCAAAAATCTATATTTATTTCTTGTTTAGGTGCAAAAGAAAATACTACTTTATTTTTGGCAGGACCAGTCGGCTGACACCAAATACAAGGTTCACGGTCTTTGAAAGTGACTACTACTTCTTTTTTGGCAGGACCAACCTTCTTACCACTTTCAATATATATAGGTACATCACTCCAACGTAAAGATTCAATATTTAATTTCAATTTGAAATAAGTTTCTGTTTCAGAATTTTTTTCCACTCCTGCAATATTGTCATAACCTTCGTACTGAGCACGAAAAGTATTTTTTTTTACTTCCTCACTATTCATGATAGTAATTTGTGACAAAAGTTTTTCACGCATCTCACGCACACTTTCAGCACTTGCATCACGAGGATCGTCCATGGCAAGTAAAGCCAAAACAGAAAGTAAATGATTTTGTCCCACATCACGCAAAGCACCAACTTTATCATAAAAATTTCCACGAGTTTCTACGCCAATACTTTCAAGTAACTTAATTTCAATTTTTTCAATATGTTTATTGTTCCAATCTGACTCAAGAAAATTGTTGGAAAAACGAAAATTGAAAATTCCTTGTACCATTTCTTTACCAAAATAATGATCAATGCGATAGACTTGTTCATCTTTCAAAATAGACAATGTCTTTTCCAATTCCTGTGCACTATTTCTATCATAACCAATTGGTTTTTCCACAATCACACGAGACCATCCCATATTTCCACCACAAGGATCACTAAGTTTGGTACGTTTCAAATTACTCACAATTTCAGACATGAAGTTTGGTGGCACAGCTAAATAATAAAGTTTGTTAGCACAAATTTTCCAAACGTCTTCTATTTCTTTTACTTTTTCTCCCAAACTTTCAAAACTTTTAGCATCAGCAAAATCACCTCTTACGTATTCAAAAAATTCCAAAAATTTTTCTGCCTGTTTTTCATTTTTTACAAAATTCATTTCTTGCAAAACTGACAATACTTTTTTGCGAAAATCTTTATGACTAAGATCACGACGCGCAAAGCCCAAAATTTTCAAATGTTTTGGTAATCTTTTTTGTTTGTAAAGAAAAAATAATGATGGAATAATTTTGTGTTCCATCAAGTCTCCCGTAGCTCCAAAGATGGTAAATATTGTTGGGACTTCGGGAATTAAAAATTGTTTTTGTTTTTTCATAATAAATAATTTAAAAAATGATTCTCCCCCTATTAGGGGGAGGTAGAGGGGGTCTTTTGTAAAATAAAACGTCTTGATTTTCTGTGGACCTCCCCTAGCCCCTCCTACTAGGAGGGGAAATTATTCTGAAGTATTTGTTTTTATTCTACGATAGGCTTAATCTCATACCCAAAAATCTTTGAAGCATTCTTACAATAACTGACAATTCCTTTTTTGAAATATGGAGGATGACTTGCTTGAATATTACCTATCACATAATAAACTACAGACATAAAACCAGCATAATCCACATGTTTTGGTAAAGTAATATTTAGTCTATTTTTTGCCAAACCAAAAGTCTTATTTTCATAACCAAAACTTATAAAAAGTTCTTTATCATTTTTGACAACGCTCTTAGCATGTTTGCTTTGCTCTATAGTAAAAACTCTACCAGATACAACCGGTTGAAACATTTCATCAAACTTTGTCATAAACATCTCACTCATAGCAGAAAATTCTTCAGGAATCAACAAATAAAAAGCATCGTATTTCAAAAAATTCTTTTTTAATTCTTTACTAGTTTTCTTCAAAAGAAAATTATAAATATGCTCTGGCTCTTCATGAGTCTTTCCAAAAATCATTCCCATATAAGTAGACGTATTATATGTATAAGGTTCACGATTTTTTGGAAATACAAAAAAATTTTCAGATGTAACAAATCTTTTTGCAGGAGCATTGCCATTGTTAGTAATTAAAAAAGTTTTGATACCACGTTTCTTTAGCTCTCTAGCAATTGGAATAGCATGTTTACTACCAGAAGCAGAAAAAAGAATAGCTCCGTCTATTCCCTTTATGGTATTTAATTTTTCAAGATAAGTACTCTCGTCAGCAAAGACGGCTTCTCTATCAGAGAACAAAACCTTACCAGTAACAGCAGCATTACCACTACCAACTACCAAAGGTTTTTTGAATTTTACAGTGTACTTTGGTAACTTAGCAGACATAAAAAGTTCCAGAGCTCCCAACACAGCCACATCCAAATTGGGCATGTTTTTCAAATTAAAATTTTGCAAGATTTCAATATTTTTATTCATATAAAAAGATTAATTGTTACAAAAGTAGTATAGCATTTTTTACTATTATTGGGCAGGTGTTGATAATTTCATTTCATAAAAACAATGAAATACCAGAACAAGAAAACAAAATTATAAAAACATTTTACTTATATTTATAATAAATTTTTTATTGTTATTTTTATTTATATTGTTTTGATACTTTTATGTTTAAATGTTTTCATGCACTTTGTCTACAACAATCTATACAAAAGTATTGACATAACATGTCAAAGTACTATACTAAAAGTATCTCTTTGACACTTCCCAAGAAGGAGCTACAAAATGCGTGTTAGAGAAGGTCCTGCAAAAAAGATTGATCCAAAAAATATTTGCGACTGTGGAGGATACACCACGGCTGACTACAAGCATGGTAATCCTGCCAGGCGCTGTCTTAGTTGCGAGAAAATTTGGTACTATACTACCTGTTTTCTCTGTGACACTCATCTAGACGAACGTCTCAACAAGGTCTGTAATGTCTGCAAAAACCTCCACTGCCCCACTTGCGGAAGCTGTGATCCTTCAGGTGAATGCACCTGCGAAGGGTCCTGCTGATCAATGATAAAGCCCACTTGTGAAATACAAGAGGGCTTCATTGTTTATAAAAAAAATTGACATTTAACAATTTCCCTAGCTATACTTAAAATAAGTCCACTTACAAAGGAGAAACAAATTTGAACAGACAGACCAACGAATACGTCTGCGAATGCGGACACATTTCCACATCGGACGAAACAAAAGACGGCTATCCTGCTCGTCTTTGTCCCAATTGTGGAAAGAGATGGTACTTCACAACCTGCTTCTACTGTCGAGCTATCATCGACGAACGCTTCACCTGCAAATGTGAACATTGTCATTACCGGCACTGTTCCAAATGCAACAAGTGCGACCCAAGAGATAACTGCTGCTGCAAAGGCAACTGCAACCAGGAGGACTGAAATTGCCAATTGACAGGACATATCAACAGCTGGCTTGCACCTTGCGAGACTGCGAGCAGCTGATCTCTGATCTCGAGAATATTTCTAGTGAGGATTTCCAGATCCTCAAGAGAATTCTTGAAGATCTCCGGCAAATCATGCCGAGCTTCCAACGTCTCGGCACAAACCAGATCAGCTGGTTCTTGCACGGACTGGAGAAAAAGTGGCTCACCTGAGAGGAAGCCCTCGACTACTTCGAACACGGCCACCTCCCCGAAAACAAAGCAGATGGCGAGACCATCCTGCTCAACCTCTACGCCCACCCCTCAATAGTTTCGACATCATGCGTGGTGTCAACGAAGAGGAAAGGGTTCGCTGCTCTACTTGGACCCCATATACCGACAAGCTGAAACGCTTAGGGCAGGTGTTTACCCAGAGAGCCTTCAAGCAGGGCTGGACCACTCTGGAGAAGCTCAAAAAGAGAGGTCTCTACTTGGGATAAAACAAGGTAACCCGCGTCAACTCTTAAAACAAGGAGGGAAGACGCGGGAACCTGCACAACATACTATTCAATATTACAAACCCACCAATTTATTGGTGTTTTTTTTTATAAGTTAATGTTTTTATATAATTTGTCTACAAAAACCTATACAAATGTGGACAATACTGGGGAAAAGACTCAAAAACTGTGTATAACAGTCAAATTTTATGAAAAATTTTATCTATCTTTTTTGGAGAATACAAATATTTTTTAAAAAATAATCCCAAACATAATGAATATTGATATTTGTATAGACTTTCCTATACATTGTACATAATCTTAGGGAACAACAATAAAAAGATGTATTACACACAAAAAACATAGATCAAGCTATTTGAAAATACAACAAGTCACAACAAATCCACTGTTTTTTCACAAGTGAAAACTAGTTTTTGTATAGATTATCCTATACATTGTGGATAAAGCTGTGGAAAACTCTTCGCTTTTGTGGACAAGTTATCATTCTTTTTAACATTGTATAGACTAGTTTATACATTTTTTTGGCTAATATATACTATTTTTACGCTAAACTAAGCCAATAACCCCGCACTATTGACAAATAGTGAAAAAAATGGTATAATATATTTGTGAACATTACAAAAGAGTTTCCAACATGAAGACTTCGATAACGGATATCAGAGATATACGGTAAGAAGACACACGTGGGAATCTCTCTCACAGCTTAGAGCACTGCTTGCACCCAGACAATCTCTTCGGAGAATGTCCAAAAACAAACACAAAAGTTTAACAGGTGTCCTCTACCATAACAAGCGTTCCTAAACAGAAACTTGTCAGAGGCTTCCACCAGCGAGCGGTCAAAGCTATAAAATCCCAGGTTTTACCTGGCATTTTCCAAGCTATTTAAGTATTTTAAGAAATTAAAGTATTTAAGAAGCTTGGACAATACCGGCACATTGGGATTACTAGAGGCACCAGCCACTAAATTCTATTTGGGCCACGGTTTGCCTCTTTTTTTTTGCCAAAATTAAAAATAAAACTTCCCCTCTTGCCTTTTTAGCTAAATTATTATATAATTTTCCTATAAAAACAATAAAATAATATGACAAAAATAACACTAGATCCACAACTTATCAAAGAGATGGAAACTTTAATTACCGAACAAAGAGCTAAATTAGTAGCTGAATTAGATAAATTTGCAAAAAAAGATCCACATGTAGCTGATGAATATGAAACATCTTACTCTGAATATGGCGACGATGTGGACGAAAACACCCAAGAAGTCACAGAATACTTAGCGAACAAACCTGTAGAACTACAACTTGAAAAAGAATTGAAAGATGTAGACAAGGCTTTGAAATCTATCAAAGCAGGTACTTATGGTATTTGTAAATACTGTAAACAACCTATTGAAGAAAAAAGATTGCGTGCAAGACCTACTTCTGGTTCTTGTGTTAGTTGTAAAAAGACTATCACTCAAGAGCTTTAATTAGCTTTTCAAAGTTTTAATATGAAATCAAACCACTTGAAGATATATTTTCTGCTAAGTGGTTTTTTGTTTGTATTAGATCAATTTCTCAAATACTTGGCTTTTCACAATCAAAGTTTTCGTTTTTATCTCTTGAAGCCTTGGCTTGGCTGGGAATACTTCCCTAATCCTGGCATTGCCTTTGGACTACCTGTGCCACAGTTTTTTATATTACTATTAACACCTCTTATTTTACTAGCTCTAGCCTATTGGTGGAATAAAAATACACACAAAACAAATCATTTCTATCTAGGAGTCTGTCTTATCTTTGCTGGAGCCATTTCCAATCTTATTGATAGAATTGTTTTTTCTATTACTATCGATTACTTTCGTGTTCTAACTTCTGTCATGAATCTAGCTGATATTACTATTGTAATTGGAGCGGTTTTATTATTAAGTAAAAATAAAAAAAGTAAATAATATAAAAAACAATTTCTTGCTGGAGGGCATTAGATAAGTTTCAAATAAAGTCTTCCAGCAAGGGAAGATTTTTTTATAATTTATATATTAACAAATAATCTATTAAACCAATCAACTAATAAACTTCTTTATGTTTATAAAAATAAATTCTGTCGCTATTTTGGGCTTAGACTGTACTCCTATTGAAGTGGAAGTAGATATCTCAGGTAGTTGGCCAGGTTTTCAAATAGTAGGATTACCAGACACGGCCATTCAAGAAGCCAAAGAAAGAATAAGAACTGCATGGAAAAACACCAATCTTTCTTTCCCAAACAATAGTAGAATTATTATCAATCTAGCCCCTGCTGACGTCCGTAAGGAAGGAACTGCTTATGATTTACCGATTGCTATCGGCATGTATGTCTCTTCAGAAAAACTAACTACTATCAATTTGCAAGATAGTATTTTTGTGGGTGAGCTAGCTTTGGACGGGACTCTGCGACACACCAACGGTATTCTTCCTTTGGCTATTTTCGCACGAGACAAAGGTTATAAAAATATTTTTGTCCCAGAAGCCAATGCTAAAGAGGCTGCTATCATTCATGGCATAAATATTTATCCTGTAAAAACTTTTGCAGAAGTAATAAACCATATTCTAGGTGAAGCTGAAATAAAAAAAATGGAAAACATTTCTCTAGAAGAATGGTTTGAAAATCCTGTCAACGAACTAGACATGGCTTATGTCAAAGGCCAAGAGTTTGCCAAACGTGGTTTGGAAATTGCGGCCAGCGGTGGACACAACATTTTACTATCAGGACCTCCTGGTTCTGGTAAAACTTTGCTTGCAAGAACTCTACCTTCCATACTGCCACAAATGACAACCAAAGAAGCAATTGAGGTCACCAAAATCTATTCTGTGGCGGGCATGCTCCCCCCAGACAAACCAATAATAAGTCAAAGGCCATTTCGCACACCACATCACTCTGCTTCCGCTGTCGCCCTAGTTGGTGGAGGAAAATATCCAAGACCTGGCGAAATTTCTTTGTCTCATCGTGGCATACTTTTCCTCGATGAATTTCCTGAATTCCCTCGCTTAGTATTGGAAAATCTAAGACAACCACTAGAAGACGGTGTGGTCACTATTTCTCGCGCACAAGGCACTGTGAGCTTCCCAGCGAGCTTTACACTAGTTGCCAGTCAAAACCCTTGCCCTTGTGGATATGCCAGCGACCCTGATAAAAATTGTAGTTGTAGTCCACTGCAAATAGAAAAGTATAGAAAGAAAATCAGTGGCCCCCTACTCGATAGAATTGACCTGCATGTTGAAGTACCTCGTGTTCCTTTTGAAAAACTTTCTGGTGACACAATGTCCGAGACTTCAGAAAAAATTCGTGAACGTGTAGAAAAAGCTAGAGAAATTCAAAACAAAAGATTTGAAAATAGTTCTTATAGTTCAAATAGCGAAATGAAAAACAAAGACATCAAAAACTTTTGTAAACTAAATGATAATTCGATTGATTTACTCAGACAAGCTGTTACTCACATGAATCTTTCTGCTCGTAGTTATCATAGAATCCTAAAACTAGCCAGAACAATTGCTGATCTTGCTGGAGTAGAAGATATTGCCACCGAGCATGTGGCGGAAGCTTTGCAGTATCGAGCGAAGGTGGAATAATAAATTAAGTGTTATAAAATTAAGAAATAAAAAAAGATTAAATTTATAATTCAATCTTTTTTTATTATTATTTCAATTTTTCATTCCACAAAATCTTTACAACTTTTCTCTTACCTTTGAAATCCCAAGAGTGTTTTTGTGGAACTTTTTTCACACTATTATTACTAATGGCCTCATCCTTTGTAATATAAAAACCAATATGTTTGTGTTTCTCTCCTTCAAAATTCAAATCTTCCCAAATTAAAATTGCACCAATACGAGGTTTTTTAATTTCAACCCAACCAAAATTTAAAAAATCTTTTACAGCATTATCAACAGTTCCGTGAACTCTAGCAGATAAACCAAACATAGTTGTAATTGAAGAAACAAAAAAAGCACAAGACAATTCTCCACCATTCATAATATCTTGTTTTTTATTATTTATTTTAGCATAAAAATTTTGAAAACTTTTGGTTCCAACACTATTTTTTATTACTGACAAGTAGGTTTCTTTGAATAATGATTTTGTATTTTTGTCTGACATATAAAAATTATTATTTATATTGTAATGGTGGATTCTCAAAAGTTATTTCTGGTGTTTCATCATTTATAACTTTGGGAGGTATTCCTAATTTTATTTTGTATACAATCTCAACAGAACCAAAAAGTCCTTTTGAAAAGTCCAATCCCAAATCTTCAGAAATACTTTTTACCATTTTTTCTGACTTTGCCTCAACTTCAACAAAGGATTCAAGCCCAGGCCAAGTATCAATCTCTATCTTAGCCTCTCTATACAACCAAGATTCTCTCTTGTTTTCTTGGTAAGATTTTTTCTTACCACCAATTGATTCCAAAAATTTCACACCCTCTTCAAAATTATCAATTATTAACTCCGTCTCTTTTTGTTCATCGATTTTGTTTCCTGTAACTTGTTTGATACTCATCGTAATTTTGTCACCTTCATCACGTACACGCAACCAAGCTCCCGCCATATCTTGAGGTGGATCAAAAACAACTCTTTTCATCAATCGTTCTGGATTGATTAACTCGGCTCCGACACTTTTCAATTTTTTACGAAAGATATCTAAATCTATATCAATAAACGTAGCTTCAAATTCTATATCCATATTTTTAAAATTTATAAATTATTTTCATTAACTTTATAACAATTTCAAATATTTGTCTAACAAAAAACTTTCCATCTTTGGAAAGTTTCTTATAAAATTTGTCGGAGTGAAAGGACTTGAACCTTCGACCCCTGCGTCCCAAACGCAGTGCTCTAGCCAACTGAGCTACACTCCGAGGCTTCGTCCTGATTTCATCAGGCTACGCCTCGTAAACTATTTCTAAAAAAGAAATTCGTTTACCAGGTGTAGTCAGGAGAAAATACTCCTGACGAAGACTGGTGCCGAGGGGGAGAATTGAACTCCCGACACGAGGATTTTCAGTCCACTGCTCTACCACTGAGCTACCTCGGCTCGTCGTCGCTTCGCTCTGCCGAGCAAGCAACTATATAAAATGTTTACCACGAAAATTCCTGCCAGAATGAGTTTTTAAGTACTTCTCAAACTTAGCAGTAATATATTTATTTGGAAAAGCAGAAAAGAAAACTAATTTTACAGGTTTTTGTTTACTAGACAAACAACTTTTTATACCATCGGAATTTTGTTTTATTCGTCTATTCAAATTTGAAGTAAGGCCTATATAAAAAGAGTCATCAGCACACTTTATTATATAAACAAAATATAACATAAATATACTGATAAACTTAATCAATTCCGAACGCTATATTATAAACTAATAAGTTTACAAGGCATAGCGTAGCGAAGCCTTGTGGACCAGACAGGACTCGAACCCGCCACATCCGCCGTGCAAGGGCGGCGCTCTACCAGATGAGCTACTGGCCCATATATATCTTTGGATAATTCATAAAAGCTACGAATTACATAAGAGATATAAGACTTTTTTAGACGAGAAAATTATATCAATAATGTAATAAAAAGTCAATACTTATAACTATTCCTTCCACAAGCCTATTTTGTCTCATTAATTCCTGAAGTGAAGTGAAGTTTCATTTCTTCTTTTTGATCTTTACGAAGATCTTGAAAGGTCTTATCTGTCCAAGTTTTATTTTTGATAACCTCAGCAATCCAGCTACCACCCAACAAATGAGTCATCATAACATAATTAGCTCCTGCTTCATACAAATCATCCAAATAAGTATTATAATACAAATTACCCACCAAAATCACTCCCTTATTTATTTTTCTAATGTGCTTAAACAAAGTTATTTGATCCTCAGCACTTGGTATAGTACAGACTATCATCTTGGCTTTTTCCAAAGGAAGACTCTCCAAAAATTCTACATCACTGACATCCCCAAAAAATACAGATATTCCTCTGTTTTTCAAAGTTTTCACTGCTTCAGGATTGAAATCCACTACTGCATATTTCATATTTTTTTCCGAAAAGGCTTCACAGACTTTCCAACCAATACGATGGTAGCCAAAAACCCAGTTGCTAAATATTTCTGGTTTTTTTTCTCGTTGTCTATGCTTATCTGGCCCAAACAGATTAAATAATGGTCGCAAAAATTCAAAAATTTTCTCGCTATAAGTAATCAAATAAGAAGACACAATAATAGTGGTCAACGCCACAATGGTAAAGACCTCCAATTCTGCTCCCATTACATGCCCCAAATTTCTACCCACGATAAGTAACACAAAACCAAATTCACTAACCTGAGCGGCGGTAACACCAGCTAAAAAACTATTACGTCTGGTAAATTTTTGGGAACGAAAAGCCCAATAAAGAACAAAAGGATTGCCAATCAAAATAAAAAGAGATAAAACTAAACCTGGTAACCAAATATCTCCCAAATTACTTAAAGCCATCTCACTACCCAAAATGATAAAAAATATCACAATAAAAAAATCTCGCAAAGGCTTAATACGACTAGAAATTTCTGATTGAAATGGTGATGAGCCAAGAGTCAGTCCGGCCACTATAGCACCAATTTCTAGTGAAAAGCCCAACCAATAAAGTAAACTAGCAATACCAAAACACCAGGTCAACGTAAAAATAAAAAGAAACTCTCCAGACTTAGCCACGCTTTGCAAAATTTTTGGGACAATATATCTAGCCGTAAAACCTACAAAACCCACTAAAATAAATATTTTACCCACGAGCTCACCTATTTCTATCCAAATATTATTACCTTGACCAAGAGAAGTAATTATCATCATAAGAAAAATAGCCACAATGTCTTGTACAACCATGAGACCAATCGTATAGCGCCCATATACACTCTCAGTATCCTTTTTGTCAGCCAATAATTTAACAATTATAATAGTACTAGAAAAAGTCAAAGCTAAAGCCAAATAAATAGCTGAAGAAGCTGGAAACTTCATGGCCAACAAAATAAGAAAACCTAAAGATGCTGTAAAAATTACCTGCGCTAGTCCAGCAATCACGGCTACTTTACCAATACTTTTAATATGTTGTATATTCAAACTAAGACCAACTACAAACAAAAGCAAAACTACACCAAATTCTGCCAAAGCATCGAAAGTCTGACCACCACTTTGTAATAAATTCAAAAATAACGGCCCTGCAATAATACCAGCTATCAAATAAGCAATAAGTAAAGGCTGGCGCAAAACACGCATCAAAAAAGCCACGGACACTGTAATGCCAAGTAGTACGGAAATTTGTATAAAAATATTATCAATCATGAAAAATTTTAAATCACAAACATATTATAACAAAAAATCAGAAAAACTTCTAGAAAAAATTAATAATTACTAATTATTAATTAATAATTGTTAACTACTATCTAAATAATAAAATTATTTTTTACTAAAAATCTTTCTCAAAAAGCCCCTCACTTTCTCCCAAAACTTACCACCACTATTCTTGGCAAACAACCCAAAAAATATTGCTGTCACACCTCCTGCTGTCGCAGTCAAATATTTTTCGACCATATCAGCATTATCTTGATTCTTAGCTTGTTCTTGTTTTGTCACAAAATCTTCAGTTACACCAGTTTTCATAATATCATTTTGTGTACGTGGTAAAAGCTGATACTCTGTTTTAGTTTGGTGCAAAAGTCCAGTGACAACAACCAAGTCACCTTCACGAAAAACATCTTTTTTAATTCCAGATCCAGCTTTGAAATAGACTTTTATTTCTTCTGTTCCATCATCTACATACATATAAGAAGTTTTTATTTCAGTAATTTCCCCATTTACTTTTATTAAACTCCCTTCAAAACTTTCTCCTATATTCGCCAATTCAACCACTTGTCCTTGTGGTAAATCTGTATGCCCTATTTTTTTGATATCACTTTTTTCTTTCAGTTTTATTCTCGTTTCATTGCCACTCTCAGTGATTTCACCAGTAATTTCAACTTCATCACCAATTTCTAATTTTGGAAAATCTTTGCTATACATATATACTTGCACCCCTGCCACTTCATTTACAATATAAAAATATTGTGTTCCCATTACGCCTGGCTCGACCGCTACTGTGCCAGTCACAAAGACTAAGTCTCCAATATCTTCATCTCGAACTTTGGACAAAGTCGTGTTGATAATAGGTTTGATGTCGTTACTTTTTCCTTTAATAATTTTAGTTCCTTTTACTTGTGGCACAACAGCTACAAAATTTTCAGCTCCTGGTGTCACGTTACTAGTCCAAAGCCAAGATCCCTCGCTATCACGTACATAAGAGGCCCCTTCTACCACATCATCGAATCTTATTTCATTGATTATTGTCCCATCAGGATAAAGAATACGAACAGAATCACTAGTGTTGTTCAAAGCCAACTTGGTATCTTGTCTTCCAAAAACCTTGTATTCATGAGCTAGAATAATTGTGTTATCAGGAATTGTATAAGCTTTGGAGCCACCTTCTTCATCGTCAAGTTTCAAACCTGAAATATCTATAGTTTCATCAGTTAGATTATATAGTTCAATAAATTCTGTAGTGTCCGAACCAGTAGGATTTGGTAAAATTTCTGAAATTTGTAAATTGAAAACATCACTTATACCATTGTAACCTCCTACAAAATCACTACTAAGTTTTACAGTAACTATAATTTGTTTTTCAGTACTATTTGTGCCATCATCGACTTTCAAAGTTACAGAGTAAACGCCTTCTTCTCTAAATTTGTGTTCCACACTCGCACCTTCATCATCAGTACCATCAGCGAAATCCCAATTGAAACTAAGTTTTTTACCATCAGGACTAACAGTATCAGAAGCATCAAAAGTTACCCACTCGTTAACAGCGACTTCAGTGTCAGCATCAATTACAATAATTGGTTCAGCACTTTTTCCTTCAATAATATTTTTAGTGCCAGCAGTGATTTTGCTCGTCCAAACCCAGTTACCCTCTTCAGTTTTTACATAACTAAGGTCTTCTTCTGCACTACCAGGATAACTAACTTGATCAACTACAGAGCCACTCACTGAATATAATTTTACTTCGTCTCCTCCTGTATTATTGAGAGCAATACCCGTCATCGAACGTTTAAATAAAAAATAGTCACCTGGTTTCAAAATTCCTTGCTTGATAGTATATTTTTTCTTAGTGGAATCAGATAGTTGCCAATCTTTCAAGTCTAAAGTCTCTTGCCCTTTGTTAAAGAGTTCAATGAATTCATCTTCACTATCACTACCTTTTGGATTGGGAAAGACTTCATTGATAACAATATTACTTTGTAAAATTATATTTTCATTTAAACTTTTTTCTTCTCCACTCATCGAAAAAATATTTTTGGCATTTTTGGTGATAGTATCAGTAATTACAAAATCATAATAATCATTGTCAGAATCTTGACCTTCTACTTTTCTGATAAGTGAATAAGGATCATTGGCAGGAGAAGCATTGTCATAAATATTTCCGTCATCCCAAGTACCATAGACAACTTTGTCAATTTCTTGTCCACTAGGATCGGTCAGTAATACTAAGTCTCCCGCGTTGTTGAGACTACCTTTTGGTTTTTCTACAACAAAATATTTTTTTGCCAATATTTCTCCATCCAAAATTGTATCAGCTTCACTTCCATCAGATAATTTCCAATTTGTTAAATCTATAGTTTCTGAAGTGTTGTTATACAACTCAACAAATTCTTCTTCACCGTCGGCAGGATCAGAAACTATTTCATTTATCAAAATATTTTTCGGACTGTAAGTTTTAATTGGTGTATAATTTGAACCACCTCCACCGCTTGAATTATTTGATTCTGGTACAAGTGCTTTGATAATATTTGGTTCTCCTTGTGTTTTTTCAGTTGTTACAGCAAAATCATTTTTATTATTTCCTATATTTTGTCCATCTACAATTCTCGCCACTGCATTTGGATCTGAAGTAGCAGGTGCATTGTCAGCCAAATTTTCATCATCTGGATCTATCCAATCTCCATAGCGTACTTGATCAACAATATTTCCCAAATCATCATAAAAAACAATTCTATCCCCTGAATTATTCAGTTTACTAGAACTAAAATTAATAACAAGAAAACTATTAGCCTCCAAAACACTATCTAAAGTTTTCATTTTTTTTGTACTAGTACTATCTTTGATACCTTCATGTAATTCCCAGTTTATTAGATCTATTGTTGAAGTAGAATTATTATAAATTTCTATCCACTCATCTTCTTCCAAAACAGGATCGCTCACAAATTCGTTGATAACAATATTATAAAAAATATTATCCGTACTCGTTGTTCCTATTGATAAAGTTGAGGTAGTTGAATCTTCTAAAATATTTAAATTAAAAGTATCACTCGCTTTTGCTCCATCATTATCAGTTACCTCTAATCTAATTTCATATTGTCCAACTGTTTGAAAGATGTAAGAAAAAACAGAGCTTGTCGCCAAAGTATTATTATCGAAAATCCATTTATAATCTACAATTTGACCATCACTATCTCTCGAATGACTACCATCAAAATTTATTTCTTCTCCAATTTTAAAATCTGTACCATTGGTAATAATTTTGGTAACAGGTACAATATTTGTGTCGTTATCATTATTTGCAACAAACCAATAATTCTTTCCTCCAACAGTATTTCCATCAGGATGCTCTTTCCAATTATTTTCGTCAGTTGAATTAATATTGTAATCAATTTTTTCTAAAGAAAAATTATTTTCAATTGACTTATAAATAAATTTTTCAATGAATTCACTATCTCCACTACCCATTTTTATCCCAATTTCTTCACCACTTTTATTTAAAGTACTCCAAGAGCTATCTAAAACCAAAATTGAAACTTCTGGGTGCAAATCAAAAAATGTAATATCATTTTGCGAGATTATAGCGTAACTTCCTGGTGACAAAACAAAACTTTGAATCGTACTACTCACACTAATACTTAGTGTATGGTTAGTTTCAGCTTCCCAAAAACGCCAACCAGACAAATCGACATCTTCACTACCTTTGTTATAAATTTCTATCCACTGTTCACCACTACTGGCACAACCAGTCGGACAAATTTCAGTGATGACAATATCATTATTTGAACCTCGCACAAAATTAATAAATAAAAAAACACTCAAAAAGAGTGTAACCAAAATTAAAAAATAAAATTTTTTTATAACAAAAAATCTTTTATCCATATGCCCTCCTTAAAAAATTAATTTGTAAAATTTATTTGATTATAACACAAAGTTTTTTTAACATCAAAAAAATCATTAAGTATTGCTACCAGTGGATCACACACAACTAAACAGGGACCAACAACCAAGTCCTGCGAGGAAAGAGAACTTTTCTTTTTCCTCGCAGGCACCCCCATAAAAAATATAAGAACCAAAAAGTTCTTTTTTTGTTTGTTTAATTTTATTTGACACATCAAGATAAATAAAGATATACTTTTTATATAATTTAAATTTTTATGAAATACAACAAACTAATCCGTGACAAAATTCCAAAAATTTTGGATGATAAAAAAGTAAAATACAAAATTCATATTGCTGATGAAAAAGAATACGAAGAAAAACTTCTAAAAAAATTACAAGAAGAAGTCACAGAATTTTTGACAGATAAAAATGTAGAAGAACTTGCTGATATAGAAGAAGTAATTTTAGCTCTTTGCGATTTGTATAATATAGACAAAGAAAATATAGAAAAAACAAGACAATCAAAAGCTGAAGAAAAAGGAACCTTTCAAAACAAAATAATTTTGGAAGAAAGTTAAAATCAAATTATTTTTCACAAAAAAAGACCACTCTAAATAATATAGTGGTCTTTGTTTTTAGTTTAAAACTTTATAAACTCACGTTACGGCTTTCTCACATAAGACAAAGGATTTTGCGTTCGTCCGTTGACACGAATTTCAAAATGAACATGAGGACCAGTAGAACGTCCAGTAGAACCCATCAACATGATATTTTGACCTTGAGTAACATAGTCCCCGAGATTAACCAGAAGTTTTGAAGCATGACCATAAAGTGATATTACTCCATTACCATGATCAATCTTAACATAACAACCATAACCACCATTGTAACCACATTGTGAAGTAATCACTTTACCCGCTTTTGTTGCATAAATTCTCGTACCAATAGGTCCAGCAATATCAATAGCATTGTGAGTAAGACCAAAATATTGAGTAATAATACGAGCATCGGTTGGCCACAAATAACCAGAGCCAGCAGGTGTCTCCGGAGAAGAAACAGGTACAACATTGTCAAAAGAAGAAGGACGAGTTACCACAGTGGTTTTAGAAGGAGCAACTACGGCTATTTGTTTTTCTCCACCAGGAATTATAAGCATTTCTCCTATTACAATATCCGCACCACCTTCTTCTAATTTATTGAATTTTATAATATCTTCACTTTCTGCATCATAGAGTCTCGCAATTTTTGAAACAGTATCTCCACCAACTACTTTGTGTGTGACTCCGTCAGTTGGTAAAATTGTTAGTACCTGTCCAGGTCGAATATAGGAACGACTATTTAAATTATTGGCCCACAAAATAGTACTAACACTAATACCAAATTTTTCGGCAATAGCACCAATCACATCTCCATTTTGGACGGTATATTCTTTTATTTCTGTCGAACCATTTTTTATTATTTGAGTATCATTGTTAGTATTATTTGAGACAATAGTAGCACCAGGTATTATAGTTGGTTTGGTTACAGCTGTTCCACCAGAAGTGAGTGCCAACAAATCTTGGTTTGAATTATTTTGTCCTGTAGCTTCTTTCAAATCTTGAGAAGAAACACTACCCGATTTCCAATCAATACCAATAGACGTTTGACCAGCATTTATATCTACATTTACTATTTCATCTTCATAAAAATCTTGATCACCATGATCAATAACACTATAAAAAAGAGAATTTCTACCAGGTATTTCTCCCAAGCCTTTACTATACAAACGAGTATGTGGAATCATAATAATAAAAAACACTACAAAAAAAGCTAATTGTAGTGTTCCTCTACGACCAAAAAATTCTATTTTACTTTCTTGTTTGAAAAAACGAAACTTATTAAAATATTTTTTTATATAAAAAAATATTTTAAAAATAGCAAAACCCAAGGTATGTTTATACAAATCATTGATAAGAAGTAAAAACTTCCATACAAATCCAAGTACCCAAAACAAGGCTCTCTTCAAAAAAACCAAGCCCTTCAACAAAGACAACAATAGCTTGTAAAAAGTCTTATTCATAAGTGAGATGCAGTATAACTCATTTTAAGATATTTTTCAACCTTTTATTGACATAATAATTCAAAGAAAATAATTACTCTAAAACAAAAAACCGTCTTTTTTAAGGCAGTTTTTTGTTTCTCAATCTTTTCTAATTTATAAAAAAGATAGTCGAATGGAATGGGAAAACGGGACAGATATTACACTGTTTACCGTTCTCCCCTCCAAAAGATAGTCTAGATGGAGAATGTCGACGATCTACTCGTCAAAACCCTCACAATGGAGCTTGCTGATCTGCTCAGAGGTCAGCCCAGCAAAGGAAGCCGTTCTCAAGAACTCGTCACAGAGAGCCGACAAAACATCGGATTGCTCAGTTTCGAGAAACTGACAATCCTCGTCGAGGAATACTCCCTCCTGGTCGTCCTTTTTGCATTTGAAGACGACTTCAATGTCCTGGGTGGCGAACTTGAAGGCCTCTTGATAACTCTTCTTGATGGCCACCACGAAGTCATCGGTCTTGGAGCCGAAGTCCTCAGGCGTCCACCCGTACTTCTCCATGACAACCATCGTCTTACGAGCGAGATCACCACGCGAGAAGACCGAGCATCCATCCCAACAGAACTGTCGGGGAGCGATCTCCTCCTTGGAGTTGAGAATCTTCCAAATAAGCGCGACGAAGTTCTTGTCTCGCTCGAGGTTGTACTTCTTGGACTGCTCGACGAGCTCACAGCCCTCGACATCCTTGACGCAGAGCCTCGCGTCGTCATAGCAGGGATAGACCTTGCTGTCGACGTAGTCGTCGTACTGCACCTCGAGAAGAACGTCCTTGGCACGAAGTCCAAACTCGACATCCTGTCGCCACTGAGGACGACTATCTTCCTTGTCGAAGCAAGTCTTGAGACGCTCTACGAGCACCTTCCTTTCTTCGATGCGACGAGCCTTCTCATGCTCTTCATGAGTCTTCTGCTGTGCCTCCAACTTGACACGCTCGTCGTTCTCCTGCTGTAGCTTGAGGTAGGAGGGGGAAGAATGACGAACACGCGCCAGACAAGTGTCAGAGGACACCATATCCCAATGTTTATTGAACCGGTTATTGTGGTCGAGAGGGCACTCAACCATCTCCGGCTTGGAGCTCTCACCCCACTGGTCGCGGTCTTCCTTGGCGCCTCCCCACTGAGGTTTTGGCTGCTTGACGACCGTAGCCGAGTTGCTCAGCAGTTCTTTGTTGAAAGTATCCTCTTCACCCGATCGGCAAGCCGAGACGAGGACGAAGAACGCCATGAGCACGAGAGTGCTCAAGAAACGGAAATTGAGAATCACGGCAAACTCCTTTCCCCCTGGAAAGTAAAATCCGAACAGAATTATCCTGTCGGAATGGGGATTTCTATATCTTAAAAAAAGAAACAAAAATCCCCTACCGACAAAAAACTCCACTAAAACTATCTTTTGTAATGTACTTATCCGTATAAAACGGAACAGCATACTATAACATGTATATAACTTTTTGTTAAGATTATCTTTACAAATTGTAAACTATTGAAATTAAAAAGATTTTGTGTTATCATAGCTGGGTAAAAAATATTATGGTACCGTAGCCAAGCGGTAAGGCAGGGGTCTGCAAAACCTCTATTCGTGAGTTCGATTCTCGCCGGTACCTCCAAACAAACTTAAAATTAAAGCAGAGTCTGCAACCCCCGCCCTTCGCGAAGGGCGGGGCGATTCTCGCCGGTACCTCTATAAAAATTCCTAAATTTAGGAATTTTTAATTTCCAAACAGTTTTTAATATCAAAATTTCAAAATAAAAACAATCCCAATTTTATTGGGATTGTTTTTTTGTTTTAGTGTTTTTATGTTTTCGTGAATTTTATCTATAAAAGATTTCCATCTTCACTCTTTTGACCCCAAAAGAAATAGCTTCAGCCTTGGTAGGCATCCAAATATCTCCTCTACCATATCCATATCTAGCATTCATACGATCACGAACAACGAAGATTTTATCACCATATAGATCTGGAAAACGTACTTTTGTACCCATAGGCAAAAAGTTGGCAGCAATACTATTTTGTTCACCTTCTTGTTCGTAATGTTCACACAAATTATATTTATAATCAGCAGGGATACAAGGTGAATCATCTGTTTGAGCAGCTTCACTAGAGTAAGCGGTCATGACAGAATAAACTATTTTTCTTGGTTCAGCGTCTTCAAGATCTGGGAAAAGAGCTGAATTTTCTAAAATTTCTTCAGAAATATCATCTTTTGAGAATATTCCGCTAAGATTAGCGAAAAATCCAGTTTGAGCATCTACAACTTGAGGTAATAGAGTACTTGTAAAGAAAGAGATAACAATAACAAACGAAATACTTACCTCAAAAACCTGTCTACTTAGCACTTTTTTGAAAGAAAATTTCATATTTTTGCTTATTTTAGGTAAAAATTCATTGTTTCAAAGAAATGGAATCCTCTAAAACAAAAAGATACCTTATAATCAAAGTACCTTTATTTACCGACGCCCTATTGTACCATAATATGGTGTTTTTGTCAATAGTCTGATACAATATCAACAATTGATTGTCAAATTTCTGACTCTCAATTTTAAGAATTTAGAAAACAATTTTATGCCTATTCCACAACTAAATAAGCGTTCCTACGGCTATTTAAAAAATAAAAAAAATAAAAACAAAAAAGATTCTGAACTAAAAAGAAAAATCAAAAAATTTGTAATATATTTTTCTCTTTTCGTTGCTGTTTTTAGTTTTTTATTTCTCACAATACTTACAGCTTGGGTTAGTAAAGATCTACCAGATCCAGACAAACTCACAGATAGAACAGTAGCTCAAAGTACCAAGATTTATGATAGAACAGGTGAACATCTTCTCTATGAAATATTTGGTGATGAAAAACGTACAATTGTAGAATTAGATAAGATTCCAAAAGATTTAATAAATGGTTTAGTAGCAACAGAAGATACAAAATTTTATGAACACAAAGGTATTAGACCTATGTCCATTTTACGTTCTATTATAGTCGGTATTTTCACCAAAAAAAGTATTGGTAGTGGTGCTTCCACACTAACACAACAACTTGTCAAAAATGCTATTCTTACCAATGAACATTCTATCTTACGTAAAATAAAAGAAGCCGTAATGACTATCAAGCTAGAACAAAAATATAGCAAAGATCAAATACTAAAAATTTATTTCAACGAAATTCCTTATGGTTCTAGCAACTATGGTGTAGAGTCCGCATCCCAAAGTTATTTTGGTAAACATGTCAGTGAACTTGATCTAGCTGAATCAGCTACCTTAGCAGGTCTACCAAAAGCACCTTCAACATATCTAAACAATCATGAAGCTCTAAAAAAACGCCGTGACTTTGTATTGAGTAGAATGCAAGCTGAAGGCTACATCACAAAAGAAGCTATGGAAGAGGCTCAGGCAGAAGAATTGATAATAAAACAAACTTTCAATAATATTGAAGCACCTCACTTTGTTCTTTATGTCAAAGAACAATTGGTTTCAAAATATGGAGAAAGTACCGTAGACACAGGTGGTCTAAAAGTTATTACAACTCTAGATTGGGACAAACAAGAAGTCGCTCAAAAAGTAATAGACGAAGAAGCTGGCGATATATTATCCGCTGCAGATGCCGACAACACATCTCTTGTTTCTATCGATCCAAAAACAGGACAAATTTTAGCCATGATAGGTTCCAAAGATTTTTTTGATGATTCAATAGATGGACAATTCAATGTAGCTACACTAGGAAATAGACAACCAGGTTCTTCTTTCAAACCAATTGTCTATGCCGCAGGGTTTGAAAAAGGTTATACACCAGACACAGTCCTCTTTGATACAGTTACCAATTTTGCTTCTTCTGGAAGAGATTACATTCCAAAAAATTATGATTTGAAAGAGCATGGTCCTATCACTGTTCGCCAAGCACTACAAGGATCTCTAAATATTCCAGCTGTCAAAATGATGTATCTAGTTGGAGAAGGTGGTGCAGAAAAATTTTCTGAAAAAATGGGTTATACCACTTTGAGTAATGGAAACTTTGGTTTGTCACTTGTTCTTGGTGGAGGAGAAGTAAAACTTATTGAACATACAAATGCCTTTGCTGTTTTTGCAGATAGAGGTTATAGACACGATATCAATAGTATTCTAAAAGTGGAAGATTCCAACGGCAAAGTTTTGGAAGAATGGAAAAATCAAAAAGGTGAAAGAGTGCTCGATGAAAAAGTAGCTGATAGTATCTCCAACATTTTGAGTGATGATCCTGCACGTGCTTATGCTTTTGGAGCAGGTGGAGTGCTAACATTGCCAGGTAGACCTGTAGCGGCCAAAACAGGTACCACAAATGGTTATGTAGATGCTTGGACAATTGGATATACACCATCAATTGTCACCGGTGTCTGGGCAGGAAATACAGATAATACTCCTATGAAACGTGGTTTTGGTGGTAGTATGGTCGCTGCCAAAATTTGGAATAGTTATATGAAACAAGCTTTGGAAGGATCTGCTGTTGAAAGCTTCCCAGCTTTACCAGAAAATGATGCACAAAAACCAGTACTCCGAGGATCAGAAGGTGGTAAAATTACTCTTCAAGTAGACAAAGCCACAGGCAAAATTGCAACAAGTTCTACACCTGCCGAATATATAGAAGAAAAGACTTTTATCCAACCACATTCTATTCTTTACTACGTGAAAAAAGATGATCCTCGTGGAGACGCACCAGAAAATCCAGCTAGCGATCCACAGTATGAAGCTTGGGAACAAGGTATACAAGATTGGATAACAAGAAACAAAGAAGCAAACCCTGATTGGAATTTTAGCTTCGATGAACCACCAACAGAATATGATGATGCCCACAGTCTAGATCTTATACCAAGTATGGAGGTTGTGTACCCTACTGAAGGACAAAATGTGTACGACAGACAGCTTGATACTGATATTCGTTTTAGTGCACCAAGAGGTGTTGCCAAAGTAAGTTATAAAATAGATGATGTCTATGTTGGAGTAGAGACATCACACCCTTTCAACTTACACTACTACATGCAAGAACAAAGTCCTGGTGAACACAAACTAACAATAATTGTAGAAGATGATATTGGCAACAAAAGATATCAAGATGTAAAATTCAGTTTAAGCGCTGAAGAAGTAAAATCTCAAGCCATCTTTCAAGGAGATTATAGTTCTATTGAAATTTCCAATTTTCCAAAAGCTATTGTACTCAAACCAATAAAATTGGAAAGTTTCCAAAAAGTATCCCTATATTATGAACAAGGTATAAATAAAAATTTGATTGGAGAAGTAACAAATTTTGGAAATCTAATAAACAATCAGTTGATTATAAACTGGAGAGAAGCTCCTGCCAAAGGTCAATACAAACTAATAGCAGAAACTCTAGATCAAGATGATAATATAAGTGTAACAAGTGTGAATACTGAGATAAAATAAAAAATAAAAAACCATCGTACAAACGGTGGTTTTTGTTTTGTTTTACAAATTTAATACTCTATATTATAATTGATTGATAATAAAAATAATATGAATAAAATATTAGAATCTTGTCACTTTGTAAGTGAACAATCACAACATGTAAAAATAAATGAAAATAAAATAATTGAATTTTCTAATAATTTTTTACAAAAAAATGTCACTCACTGGTTTGCTAATTCTCCTTTTACTCTAACAAAAATAAAAACAGAAGAACTTCTAAATTTTCTATTAATTTTTAATTCCATAAATTTTTCTTATTGGGGCAAACCAAAATGGCAAATAACTTACAAAGACAAAGAAATAAAAGGAGGTTCATATTGTATGATTACTTCTCTTGGTAAAGCACTAGAAAACAATTTTCCAATTTTAGATGCCAAATATTTATCAGAAATAGACGAAAATGATTTTGCAAAAATTTTGGAAGGTAATATACAAATACCTTTATTTAAAGAAAGATTGCAAATTGTTAGAGAGATAGGAAAAAGTTTATTAGAAAATTTTTCAGGAAGTTTTTCTAATTTAATAAAGCAAACACAAAATGATTCACAAAAATTATTAGATTTACTAATAAAATATTTCCCATCTTTTCAAGATGAGGCTACTTATAAAGGAGAAAAAATATATTTTTATAAAAGAGCACAAGTCCTTATCAATGATATATCTCAAGTTTGTAGAGAAGAATTTTGTCAGATAAAAAATACAAACAAACTTACAGCTTGTGCTGATTATAAAGTTCCTTTTGTTTTACGCAGGCTTGGTATTTTAGAATATGATGAATCTCTAAGTCACAAGATAGACAATAAAATTGAATTAGAAAAAAATAGTGAGGAAGAAATTGAAATCAGAGCAAACACTGTCTGGGCCAATGAAATTATCAAACAAAAAGTACAAGAAAATTTTCCAAACATAACAGCAATTCAAATCAATGATTCTTTATGGTTAGAAGGTAGAAAAGATTTTCCAGAAGACAGACCTTATCACTTAACAAGAACAACTGCTTATTAAATAATAAATTATTTAATATATAAAACATAATTAAAACCACAAAAACAATTCCGATAAGTTGGAATTGTTTTTGTTTTAAACAAATTTCAATGTAATTTTAAAAACCACAATCTTCCCAAGATGGGAAAGATTTAGTATTTAAAAATTACTGACGAATAGGCATGACAATATACAAATAATTATCTTTGCCTTCAGGACGAAAAATACAAGGAGAGTCTTTGCTATTTACACCAAAGACAACGTGTTCACTTTCCATATGAGAAAGTCCATCTAACACATAACTGTGATTGAGTAATATTGAATTTTCTTCTCCTTCAATTTCTACATCAATAGCAGAAGTATGTTCACCTGCTTGTGTACTAGAAGAAGAGACATCTATATTTTTTTCTTTTACATTTAGATCAAAAGAAACAGCATTTACACCAGAAGAAGTAAATAAACTAGCAGCTTTTATTTTGTTCACCATGACGTCGAGTGGAAAGGTAGCTGAGGTTTTGAAATCATTTGGGATAATTTGAGTATAATCAGGATAACGACCTTCGATAAGACGACTAGTCATCTCGAAATTATCATAGCGAATAGCTATCTGATTTTCACTTACCCAAAAACGTACATTTTCTTCACCTCCATGGCTTTTGGCAGCTTGTAAGAGCCTGTTTATCTCATAAGCGACCCTAGACGGTATAATACATTTTACCTCTCTAGTTTCCCCTTGTGAGACTTTCAGACGTGCTTCGGCTAATCGATAAGAATCAGTAGCTGCCAAAATCATTCCTTCAAATTTTTCAGTAAAAAATGAACAAAAAAGACCTGACAGTTCCGGACGAATTTCATTTTTTGCTACAGCAATTATTACTTTGCTGATAGCACTTTTCAAATCGTCTACTTTCAAAACATAAGAATTTATTTCTTCTACTTCGGGCAAAATAGGATAATCTTCATCAGAAGAACCTTTTATTTTTGTACTTGAATTGCCACAGGTTACCAAGAGTTCATTTTCTGACAAACTAATTTCTACTTGCTCGTTGGTAAGCAGACGGACATAGTCAGTCAGAGTTTTTGCAGGGACGGTAAAAGAACCAGTTTGTTCTACCATGGCACGTAGCTGTGTTTTGATAGCTATCTCCAAGTTAGTGGAACTTATTTCTATCCCTGAATCAGTTGCTTTTATTAGCACGTTACTCAGGATTGGTAAGTTTGTATGTTTACTAGCTAGAGAACTCACGAGACTCAAAGAATATTCTAGGTTTTCTTTTGTGCATGTGAATTTCATATGTTTGTTGTTTTATTAGTATATATATATTTATATAACCAGTAGTAAACTATAGGGCCTGTGTACAGAGTGGAAAAGTGGTTATTTTGTTTTTGTTGAGCAATAATTTGTTGTTGGTAGTTGTTTATAATGTGTGTTGTAAAATGTTGGTTGATTTTGGATAACTTTTTTTGTTCATTTTTTCTGTGGATTCACTGTGTATTTAATTTTTATTGTTAACAGTCTTATTTGATGTTTATCTACAGTTTTGTGTACAGTTTTTTGATATTTATTTTTCTTTTTTTGATAGATTCCTCAAAAAGTTTCTTGAGGAATTTGACAATGAAAGAAATTATTAGACGGCATTACTATATAATCTTTGTTTTATCATTTCTAAATCTTGTTTTAATTTCAAATCTAGATCAATATTTTTTTCTATTTTAGAATGAGCATGCATGGCTGTAGTATGATCTCTTCCTCCCAACTCATCTCCAATATTTGGATAAGATAGTTTCAGTTCTTCACGAAGTAAAAACATTATTATTTGTCTTGGAAAAGCTAGTTTCTTTTCACGACTCTTACCAAGTACATCATCAATAGATATATCAAAGTAACTAGCAACAGTATTTATAACTTCTCTTGGTGTAAGAGATTTTTTCATGTTTTGTTCTTCGAAACTGGACAAAACATGTTTCAATGTTTCTTCAGTAGGCTCTATGTTTTTTAGTTCGTGATAAGCTATGATTTTGTTTAGAGCTCCTTCTAGTTCACGAATATTATTTTGAACATGAGTAGCAATAAATTGAATCATTCTTTCGTTTATTTTAAAATCTTTTTCTTGAGCTTTCTTTTGTAAAATAGCTAAACGAGTTTCTAAATCAGGAGCAGAAATATCTGCAATCATTCCCCACTCAAATCTACTTCGTAATCTATCTTCAAGAGCAGGAATTGCTTTTGGTGGACGATCACTTGTAAGGACTACTTGTTTACCTTGTTGGTGTAGTTCATTGAAAGTGTGAAAAAATTCTTCTTGAGTTTGTTCTTTTCCACCAATGAATTGTATATCATCGATAAGAAGTAAATCAACATTGCGATATCTATCTTTGAACTCTTTGGCACGACCTTCTTTTACAGAAGAAACAAATTCGTTTGTGAATTTTTCAGAACTCACGTAAAGAATTTTTACTTGAGGATTTGTTTCAAGCATCGTGTGACCTATGGCTTGGATTAAATGAGTTTTACCAAGTCCTACTCCTCCATAAATAAATAAAGGATTGTAAGTGTCACCAGGTCTACGAGCAACAGCTTGAGATGCAGCGTGAGCCAACTCATTTCCTTTTCCAACCACAAATGTCTCAAATGTATATTTGGGATTAAGACCAAATTGTTGAACCAAAGTATTTTTTCTCTGGTTATTATAAAGAGGATTTGTTATTGTAGAAATCTGTGGTTGTTGTTCGGACAATTTGCATTCTTCATTTTTTATGTTCTTGATATTTTCCACAACGTAATCTACTTTTTTGATTGGCTTACCTGTCACTCTTTCCAAAATTTTTATTATTTGTGAGTGATGTTTTTTTTCTAGCCAACTTTTTGTAAAAGTATTGGGAACACATATTTGTGCTTTACCTTCCTCATAATTGGCAATGCCTGTATTTTTGAACCAAGTTGTAAAGTTCGCTTTTGATAAAGACAATTCAAATTCTGCTAGAACGGCCTGCCAAATTTCATGAGTAGTCATAGACTTTTCAAAATTTATATTATGTTTCTTATTTTAACACACTTTGTTAATTTGAAAAATGCTCTAAAAATAGCCAAAAGTGTACAGTTTGTGGAAAAGCTGTGGACGGTGGGGATATCTTCACAAAAAAATGGCTTGTTTTAGTAAAAATGATTTTTTTATTTAGTGAAGTTAAAGTATTATATACTTTTTATAGCTAGTTAGTCTATCCCCTTGACAAAAAACCTAGTATTTAGTATCATATAGCTACATTATTTAAATCGAAAGTATGCCAAAAAGAACATACCAACCAAAAAAACGTAAAAGAGCAAAGACCCATGGTTTTCGTGATAGAATGAAAACAGCTGTAGGTCGCAGTGTTCTAAAAAGACGTCGTGATAAAGGCAGAAAGAAATTGACTGTTAGTGACGAAAGAACTGGTAAACGTACCAGAAAGACACGTTAATTGGTTTTTATCATAATTTTAACAAACACCTCGTTTCTACGAGGTTTTTGTGTTATAATCTCTATATAAATTATTTATTATGCTTGCCAAAGACAAACGACTTCGTGGTACCAAAGAATGGGAAGTACTTTTTAAAGAAGGTAATTTTGTTGGTGCCAATAGTTTGACAATGAAGTATTGGAAGATAGAGCCCAAAAAATATCCACGTCGTAAATTTGAATTAGAAGATCTTAAGATCGGTTTTAGTGTGGGAGTCAAAATAAGTAAAAGTGCTGTAAAGCGTAATGCTGTCAGACGTAAAATGCGTGAGGTAATACGTTTGTTACTTAAAGATAATAAAATAAAGTCAGGCTTCCTAATTGGTTTTATGGCTAAAAATGTTATTTTGGAAGCTGATTATCACAAAATAGAAGAAGATATTTTGTTTTGTCTCAAAAAAGCCAAACTATTAATTTAGTTTTTATACTAAATTAAGCCAATATATTTATTTTTAAAAAAAGAGAAGGATCTGTTTCTGTAGTATTGTTGCTTTTCTTTCTAATTTTTACTAAATCAAATTTTGAAGGGACTTATCCCCTATGTGGATAATTGTTAATTAAAAAATAGGTGTTATTAATTGAAAAAAATAGCTAATATAAGCTAATATTTAATATATTAGTTTTAGTTAGAAATAGTGCTTGGGGATATGTAGGTAGTTTTGGGGACTATTTTTGGAAAAGGGGCCTTTTGTGGGTGTGTATAACTTTAATAATTGTGGATAATTATGTGTGGACTGTTATAAAGCCTATATTAATTACGTTTTTTAGCTAAAATAAGCTAAAAAATAAAATATACTTTTCCACAGCTGTTTTACAAAATCACAATTTATCTACAAACAGTGCATTGTTTGGAACAACTTATCAACATTATTAACATAGTTGTTAACAGAGATATACTACAAAACACAACTGTTACTAATTATAATTTTTGGCTCTATGAAGTACAAAATTACATATTTACCACGTATACCTATTTTACTCTTGATACGTCTTTATCAGAAGACTTTGTCTCCAGATCATGGTTGGTTCAAAAAAAGACATCCACATGGATATTGCCGTTTTTATCCTACTTGTAGTGTATATGGTTATAGCATAATTGAGAAAAAAGGCTTAATAAAGGGAATTCCTAAAACTTTGTGGAGAATAGTACGTTGTAACCCTTGGTCAAAGGGTGGTGTGGATCTTCCGAAGTAGTTTTTAAAGTTAAAAGTTCATAAAGTTATAAAGTAAAAAGGTTTTATGCGTCTAAACATCAAAGTAATACCTAAATCTTCTTTAAATAAGATTATAAAGTTATCTGATACGGAATTGAAGGTAAAACTAACTTCCCCACCTGTAGACGGCGAAGCTAATAAGAAGTTGATAGAAATACTAAGTAAAGAATATAAAGTCGCTAAATCGAAGATTAAGATTGTGAAAGGTGAGACGAGTAAAAATAAGGTAGTGGAGATAGAAGTATAAATAAATTGTTTTATATTAAGTGGGACTCTTGACAAAAGAGTCTTTTTTGTGCTAATTTAGTTTATCCTCCTTTTAGGATACCATAGTCTTTTTTTAAGAAATGTTTTTTGAAAAAAGAGTGTGGCATCATATCGGTGTCGCATTTTCCCGTAAACCTTAGGAGGGTTTTACCATGCGGGTTCCTTTCAAGCTCGCGTTGAGCTTTTTCGTGTTCTTGTTTCTCTCGTCGTCGGCTTTGGCTGGTGGTGGTGAGGAGACCTGGATCAAGCTGAACGTTCCGGCCAACGATGCCGTGATCTTCCCGGCCAAGGACGGCCGTGCCCTCACCATTCAGATCACTCAGCTGATGGTCAAGCCTTCCCCTCGCATGTTCAAGAGCGAGAAGAAGGTCGAGGCTCAGGTCTTCGAGGTCACCTTGCCGCTCAAGAAGCGGGTCAAGGTGAGCTCGGGGCAGAACGCTGGTGACCTGGTCTTCGTCGAGGATGGGGTGGGCAGTCGCCCTCTCCAGATGCGCGACACTGCGAAGAACATCGGTGAGTACCTCTTCCGCTACGTCGACTTTTCGAAGTACCTCAAGCTCAAGAGCGAGATCGTGGCGGGGAGTGATTACCTCACCCGGTACTGGGTCGAGGCCGTCGTCCCGTGGAAGAATATGAAGTCCCTCGTCACGCCGACCATGGGTAGGTTCTTCGACCTGACCCGTGACGATTCCGTGTTTGGAGCGCCTACTTCCGCGGAGGACAACTTCTTTCCGACGGTTTACTACCCCTGGGTGGTGGACAACGGCCTGAAGGTCAAGATCGACGAGAAGGCGACCATCCGTGCGGTCTACGATCGTGCCAAGAAGGTGGTCTTCGAGGTCGTCCAGCCCATCAAGAGCTGAGAAGATCGAGTATCGTTGGCAGACGATACTAACACATGAGATAAAAACCAAAAACAAGGACGTGCTGCCACACGTCCTCTTGCTTTTTTATAAGGTTTTTTAAGTAGATTAAACATGTAAAAAGTTATTGCGCGTTGCTAGATAATGAACAATTATATTTGTATGTAGTATAAAAAAATATAGCAATATCATTATTTTAATTCTTTTGCTTCTATATTTTAAAATTTAAAAATTGTTTTAAAATTTCTAAATTAAAAACGTCCTCAGCAATAAGGACGTTTTTTACTTTCAAATATTTTTTAGTGATTATGACTAGTGTGATCTTCATGATCTTCTTCTGCCATAGCATGTCCATGAGAATGTTCTTCATGAATATGTCTTTTACCATCTACCAATTTGTCAGCTAAGAAAGCAACAACTTTTTTATTTAGAAGCATGTTGTGAATAGAATCAATTACTTCTGGTTTTTTTAGATTTTCCAAATATTCTGGAGTTTCTTTATAATATTCACGTAAGTTTTTTACTTCGGCATCCAATTCTTCTTTACTTACTTCTAGTTTATTTTCTAGAGCTACTTCACGAGACAATACTGAAGCTTTGGCTCTGTCTGTTGCTTTGGCTTTGAAATCTGCTTCCAAATCTTTTTCACTTTTTTTGATATCTTGTAAATATTGATCAATACTGACACCATGTTTTTCCAAATCACTACGTAATTCGTAAAACATTTTTTTGCGTTCAGCGTCAACTAGTACTTCTGGCATTTCATCAAATTTACTTGCTTTGATAAGTGTTTCAAACATTTCAATTTCAGCTACTTCGTCAGCTTTGTGTTCGGCTTCATGACTAAGATTTTCTTTTATCAATTCACGAAGTTTGGCAACACTTTCTTGTCCAAGAGCTTTGGCAAAAGCTTCATCAACTTCTGGTAAAGTTTTGGTAAAAACATCTTTTACTTTTACTTTGAATTTCCCAGTATTTCCTGCAAGTTGTTGACTGTGATAATTTTCTGGAAAAGGAAGATCGAATTCTTTTTCATCATCTTTTTGCAAATCAATAAGAGCTTCATTGAAACCTGGGATGTGTTGGTTTTCTGATAAGTGTACTCCATAGTCATTGGCTTGACCACCTTCGATAGGTACTCCATCCAAAAACAAATTCATATCGATAACAATCTTGTCATCTTTGGTAGCTTTACCTTCTTTTAAGACTTCTTTGGTTTGCATTTTACGCAAATTTTCAATTGTCTCATCGACATCTTTGTCTGTGATTTTTTTTACAGTTCTTTTTATTTTGATGTCGTCAAGTTTTGGTAATGTTACTTTTGGAACAAGAGCAACTTTGGCAGTGTAGACGATATCATTGTCTGGTGCCATCTTTTGAACATTGATTTCTGGCATACCGATAGTATCTACTTTTTCGAGCTTAACAGCTTGGAAAAAACTTTCTTGGATGATGTCTTCTAGAGCTTCTTGCATAAGTTTCATCTCACCCATTTCTTTTTTTACCATGTCAAAAGGAGCTTTGCCTTTGCGGAAGCCTTTTATTGCAACACGATTGGAAATACGTTGAGAAGCTGTTTCTAGATGTTTTTGATAATCTTTTGGACTGATAGTCACTGTAAATTCCATTTGAGAATTTTCTAATTTTTTTGATTTGTGTTCCATACCTTCTTTGATTAACGCGGATTACTGCAGATAATGACGCAGATTTACGCAGATTTTTGTTTAAAAGTGGCTGTAATATAGCTTATTTGGAGGGAAATGTCAATGAACACGAATCTTAACACTAATCATCACGAATATTTGTAAACAAAAACAGCCCAGTATATTGAGCTGTTTTTGAGTCTGGGCGAATGTTTTACGATTCGCCCCTACCCTCCTTGCCGAACCTCTAGCCGAGGATCGGGTGTTTGTCACTGTAGAGGAAGTTGATGACCCCCATCATCTTCCTCCTCTGTGCCTCGTTGTACTTGGCGTTCAGGCGGTCGACGATGGCCAGAACAGCCTCGATTTCCCTCTTCTCCTTGACGGCCTGGTCGTGGTAGCCGGGCAGGAGCAGAAGGGTGTTGTCGTGGAGGACGTAGAAGTCGAGTCCGGCTTCCACCTGCATGCGGACGACGAGGTCGGTATCCTCCATCCCTCCCGTCGCATCGCAGGTCGGGTCGAACTTGCCGACCCGTTGGAACACGTCGGTGCGCCACATCGCACAGGTGTTGCGAAGGTTATTCTTGTACGTTCGACCCAGATCGTAGGGCACGAACGCGTTTGTCTCCTCAGCCAGCTTGTAGCCGGAGAAGGAGGTCCCAACGGCTCCGATGTCCGACATCTCGTTGAAGATGTGGATCATCCGATTGAAGGTCTCTTGGCTGATCTCGGCCTCGACGGACATGGAGAGGAAGAGGGGCTTCCCCATCTCCTGGGCCAGGTCGACGCCACGGTTGAGGGCATTGCACCAGGTCCAGGTCGTCTTGTCCTCCTCGATGATGAGATCACCGCGGAAGGACCTGACGATGGCACTATCCATCAGCTCCTGGCGCACGAGTCCCCGATCATCCGGGTTCTTGGCGTTGATGCTGACGAAGAGAGCTCCAACACCTCGGTTGATGGCTCTCTTGGCCGCCATGACCGTGCGACGGTTGTTGTTGAAGGTTCTGATTTCGCAGAAAACGTCATAGCTCGTGAGCACTTTTTACCTCACGAAAGTAGATTGTGTTTTGGCTAAAAAGCCAGTCCACTCACAGTTGAGAGAACGGAGTATTATAGCATAGTTTAGCCTTTTTGTCAATGTTCACGAATCTTAACCCTCCTTCGCTAAAGCTACGGCGGGCAGGCACTAATCTTTGACATGTTATAGGTTTCACGATTTATGTTGCATATTTTTGACGAGAATATTTTTTGGGTGTATTGTTAGTTTTGGAGGTGAAACATGGGAATTATTGAAATACTGTTAGGTATTTTCGAGTCCCTTTTTTGGGTTTTGATGCTTCTTGCCACTTTTGGGTTTCGGCCTGAATCGGTGGTGGAGTTCCTGGAAAAGGGAAATACAAATGTCCTCGAAACCTAAGGAGGTTCGGTCCAAGCTCACGCGCGGACCAAACTTAAAAATTACCCCGCCTTTCGCGAAAGGCGGGGTTTTATTATTGACAAAATTGGTTTTTTAATGTAGTTTTTTGTTGGGAGGTGAAATTTGGACAGTACCGTTGCTTTACTGATTCAGATGATAGGTTTTCCTCTTTTTATGTTCTTGGTTTCTTTGTTGTGTGTTTATGACTACAAACGTCGCATGACTGATAAACCATGGAATGATAAGAAAGAAAAAAAACAGTCTCTGTTTCTCCAACTTCTGGAGATTCGAGGGGAGCTCTTTCTTTGGTGTCAGGAGGAGAAGAAGGAAAACTGTCTTTGGCAGAGGAAGTTCAGGAGGAATAAAAAGGAGGTTAAGGGTCTTTGCTTTGGTCGAGACCCAGACCCATAAATTAAAACACCGCTTTTAGGCGGTGTTTTTTGTGTTTAAATGTTGTTGTGTTTTATTTTAAGATACCAATTATCAGCAAAGCAACAATGTTAGCTACTTTGATCATAGGATTGATTGCAGGGCCAGCTGTGTCTTTGTAAGGGTCACCTACAGTGTCACCAGTGACAGCAGCTTGATGAGCGAAGCTTCCTTTGCCACCATGGTTACCTTCTTCAATATATTTTTTAGCATTGTCCCAAGCACCACCACCAGTAGTCATAGAGATTGCTACGAACAAACCTGTAACGATAGTACCAACTAGCAAACCACCAAGAGCGGCAGCTCCTAAGAAATAACCAACAAGGATTGGAGCAACAACTGGAATAAGTGCTGGTAAAATCATTTGACCAATAGCACCTTTGGTAACGATATCCACAGTTTTTGCATAGTCAGGTTTTGCTTGACCTTCCATGATACCTTTTATTTCACGGAATTGTCTGCGAACTTCTTCTACTACACTACCAGCAACTTTACCAACAGATTGCATAAGTAGTGAACCAAATAAGTAAGGCAAAAGTCCACCAATAAACAAACCAGTCAAAACTTTTGGATCATCGATTCTAAATACAGTACTGATACCTTCCGCATCAAGTTTGTGTGTAAAATCTGCAAATAATACTAGAGCAGCTAGAGCCGCTGAAGCGATAGCATAACCTTTTGTTACAGCTTTTGTGGTGTTTCCGACAGCATCTAGTGGATCTGTGACGTTTCTTACTTCTTCTCCAAGTTCTGCCATTTCAGCAATACCACCAGCGTTGTCGGTAATAGGACCGTAAGCGTCAATTGCTACGACAATACCTGTAAGAGAAAGCATAGACATAGCAGCGATAGCTACACCATAAAGTCCCATGAAGTGATAAGCAACCAGCATACCGGCGACAATTGCGAGTACTGGCAAAGCAGTTGATTTCATTGATACTGCTAGACCTGTGATGACATTGGTACCATGGCCTGTTTCACTAGATTTGGCAATTTGTTTTACAGGAGCATATTTGGTTGAAGTGTAATATTCTGTAATCCAAACCATAGCACCAGTAAGTACGATACCAACTACAGTAGTCCAGAAGACTTCCATAGTAGTATGATTCAAGTCAGCAGCATAATGTCTACTAAGGAAAAAGAAACCAACCATTGAAAATAGACCAGACATGATAAGACCCTTGTACAAGGCTCCCATGATGTTTTTCTTTTTTCCTAATCTGATAAAGAATGAACCTGCGATAGAAGCGATGATAGAAACAGCGCCAAGCATTAAAGGGAAAATAATTCCAGCAGTAGTACCTACGAAAGTAAGAGCGCCTAAGACAATAGCTGCAACAGCAGTTACTGCATAAGTTTCGAACAAGTCAGCAGCCATACCAGCACAATCACCGACGTTGTCACCAACGTTGTCAGCGATTACAGCTGGATTACGAGGATCATCTTCTGGGATACCTTTTTCTACTTTTCCGACTAAGTCAGCTCCGACGTCTGCAGCTTTGGTAAAAATACCACCACCGATACGAGCAAAGATAGAAATAAGACTACCACCAAAAGCAAGACCAATAAGAGCATCAGTATCTTTGGTCAATAAATAGAAACCAGCAACTCCCAAAAGTCCAAGACCGACTACTAGAAGACCTGTAACAGTACCACCTTTTACAGCAACATCAAGAGCTTCTTTCAAACCCTTTTTAGCAGCTTCTGTAGTACGTACATTGGCTTTGACAGATACATTCATACCCACAAAACCAGCGATTCCAGAGAAAAGAGCTCCAACTAGGAAGCCTAGACCTGTTTTTAAACCTAGAAACACCCAAAGGATTACGAAAACTAGTATTGCAACATAAGAAATAGTCCTATATTGACGAGCCAAATATGCTTTGGCGCCCTCTTGGATAGCGCGAGCAATATTTTGCATGCGTTCAGAGCCTGTTGGCTTCTTGTTTATCCATTGAATTAAGAAGATACCGTAACCAATCGCCAAAACGGCTGGTCC
>PFPL01000023.1 GCA_002793035.1 Candidatus Magasanikbacteria bacterium CG_4_10_14_0_2_um_filter_33_14 | reverse complement strand
CCAAATTTAATTTCGTTGTTTTTTACCCGTGTCTACTAAACGGGGTACAGTTCAATTTGAGGTGTTTTTTTATTTAATGAAAAAAATTTTTACTTTATTTCATTCAATTTTTATATTGCTAGATAGTTTTTTATTTTAATGCTATAATTACACTATAATAAAATAATTTATTTTTTAAAAATAAACTATGTTTAAAAAATTTTTAAATTTCATAATTTTTACAATCACAGCAATTTTATTTTGGTTTTTAAATTTGAAATACTCAAATGTTGATCTTACAAAAATATCTTATAGCTTTTCAGCTATCGCACTATCTTATTTAGTTTTCAAACTATTATTAGAAGGGGCTGTGAGTAAAAAAATAAAAGACTCACATGCTAGATATTCTTTTAGAAAAACAACTCAACTTTTATTTATTATAATTTCTTTTGTCATCATTTTACGCATATGGATATTGAATCCACAAGCATTATTAGTTGCTTATGGTCTTTTGGCAGCTGGAATTGCGATTGCTCTCCAAGATGTTTTCAAAAATTTTGCAGGTGCTTTAGTCATACTACTAACCAATATTTACCACGTTGGAGATAGAATTGAAATTAATTCACAATTTGGAGATGTCATCGATATTGGACTTTTTTATACAACACTACTTGAATTGCGTGAATGGGTTGACGGTGACCAGACAACAGGAAGAATTATAATTCTCCCAAACGGTGCAGTTCTATCTAACTCGTTACATAACTATACAAAAGACCATAGCTTTATTTGGGACGAAATAACTCTACCAATAACTTACAACAGCAATTGGCAAAGTGCCATTGAAATTATTAAAAAAATTGTAAAAAAAGAAACTTTACCAATAGTTAAAAAAGCTGAAAAAGAAATATCACACCTTGAAGAAAAATATTTTGTGTCAAAACGCAATATTGAATCTGACATTTTCATAACACCCACAGACAACTGGATAACACTAAATATTAGATACGTTACAGATGTTAGAGAAAGACGTATCTTGAAAAACAAATTATCTACACTTATTTTAGAAGAATTACAAAAACACAAAGATATAAGCATCGCCTCTCAAACATACACTATTACAACAACATCTAAAAAATAATCCAAAAAAATATGAAAATATTTCGTGATTGGAGTTTCAAGTGGTGGGAAGTAGCTTTGCTCAAAGTTTGCCTTATTTCACTCGGCATTCTGATGGGTCTCTACTTCTTCAAATATCTAGTAGCTTTGACCTGGCTCTGGTGGGGATTGTTTGTCGTCATCGGCCTTTACTTCATGGTAAGATTCTTTAGAGGAAAATAATTATCTATAAAATATGACAAAAAAAATAATTATATCCAATTTTGTTGTTTTTGTTTTTGCTATCGGTGGTTATATACTTACAGCCAAACTTATAGAAGAAAATAAAACAGTATCTTGTTCTTCATTATCTGAAAATGAGTGTATAGCGAATAAACGATGTGATGTAATTACAGGCCCTTCATCATGTTTTGGTGGGGATGATTTACTCAGTTTATGTACAGCTGATCTTACTTTCAAAAGATGTCGTACTATTACCCAAGAAGAATTCAAAAAAACTAATGAAAAAGAAAAAAACTGTAATGACTTCGGAGGTACCTGGAAAAGTAGTGTAAAAATTGGAGGTACATGCACTTGTACAAATACTAATAAAATGCAAGATAGAGATTATTTCGCTTATTTAGAAAAAGGTGGTAGTATAAGATTCGTAGAAAATGCAGGTTGTATTAGTGACAAAGCACTATGTGAAAAAAACAATGGTACATGGAAAACTAATTTCCAAGCAGAAGCTTATACAACACCTTACGATCCATTTATTAATAGACCAAAAAATATACACAAAGAAGATTGTAAAGGTGAAAACTACCAATGTACAAATACAAACGAAGATTACACAAAAGGAGAAAGAAAAAATTGTTTTTATGAATGGGATGAAGAAAAAAATACTTGTTTACTAGCTGTATATGATTTTGAAGAAGTAAATACTCCTTGCATATATAATTGAATATAAAATATGTCAAAAAAAATGGTTACTCTTTGCTTTATTGTTTTTGTTTCTCTAGTTGTCAGTTTTATAATTACAGCCATAATTGTTCAAAAAAATAAAGTAGTACCTTGTCATCTGTTTTCCGAAGAACAGTGCCGAAATGATAACAAATGTAAAGTAATTATGGGACCACGGGACTGTGGAAGTGATCCAAGCATAATATATCCCCAAGATTTCGTCTTCCAAGGATGTGGTTATATTGGAAATTAAATAAAAAACTATAAAAACCAAAACGTATCCCCTCCTGATACGTTTTATGATATAATAAAGCAACCTAAAATCTAAACCAAAACATATCAAAAGAACAACAAAAAAAACAAAATCAGACGAATCCTCTACTTTCAAGACTTTTTTCAAAAAAGCTAATAGAAAAAGACGCGAAAGCCAGAAAAATACCAATATCGAAGCTCCAACCGATTTCGAACTGAACAAAGAAAAAAGAGAGATAATAGACCTACTAGAAAATAGCGATAGAAATGTCTTCCTGACTGGCAAAGCTGGCACAGGCAAATCTCACTTCCTCAAACACTTCCGCGCGACGACTAAGAAGAATGTCGTGGTTTTGGCATTCACCGGCGTCGCTGCTCTCAATGTCCAAGGCCAGACCATCCACTCCTTCTTCCGCTTTCACCCTGGTTCTACAGCCGATAGTATCCGTCGCTTCCCTGATGAAGAAAACAATATTTACAAAAAAATAGATATCATCATCATCGACGAAATTTCTATGGTTCGTGCTGACTTGCTCGATCTCGTCGACAAATTCATGCGGTTAAACGGCAATCGACCAAATGAACCTTTTGGTGGTGTGCAAATTTTTGCGATTGGCGACTTGTATCAACTACCACCGATTGTGACTGGCGAAGATGATCTCTTCTTGCGTCTCAATTATGAAAGTCCTTACTTCTTCGATGCTAGATCATTTTCTGATGCCAACTTTTTCAAAATGGAACTAAACAAAGTCTATCGTCAAGATAACAAAAAACAAAACAAATTTATCAAAGCTCTCGACAAAATACGTACTTGCACTTTTGCGCAAGAAGATATTGACTTCATCAACCAGAGATTTGAAAAAAATTATAAAAAACCTGACAACGAATACGTCCTCTCCATCGTCCCCACCAATCGCGTGGCTGACACTATCAACAAACACGAGATGGACAAGCTAAAAACCAAAGCTGTGACTTATGAGGGCACACTCTCTGGAGACTTCAAACCAAAAGATATGCCGACCGAACTAAATCTAATCTTGAAAGAAGGCTCACAAGTTATGATCCTAAACAACGATCCAGCCGGACGCTGGGTCAATGGCGATATTGCCAAAGTAATCAAAACAGAAAAAGAATCAGTGCGCGTACTATTTGACGATAACACTTTCGAAGACATCACTTCCTTCACCCGCGACGCGATTCGCTTTGTCTATGACAAAGAAAACAAAAAAATCGAACAAGAAATTGTCGGCAGTTTCACCCAGCTTCCACTCAAGCTCGCTTGGGCAGTGACGATTCACAAAGGCCAAGGCAAGACTTTTGATAAAGTCCATATCGATTTTGGCTCTGGCACTTTTGTCCACGGACAGGCTTATGTCGCACTTAGTCGGTGTCGTACACTCGAGGGAATGACACTCACTACTCCCCTGCTCGCTAGATATATTTTTATAGATGAACGGGTGAAGAAGTTTATGGATTTGAATAAATAAATTTTATGAAATTTTTCAAAAAACCTTACAAAAAAATAAATTACAAATTTCTTGGTTGGAAAGACGAAGAAACAAAAAAACAATTTCACAATAGCGTTTCTTTTTGGGGACAAGAAGTTATAACAGGTCGTCAACTCCCCCACTCGCCAGAAGGTGTGATGCTAATAGATGATAAAGAAGATAAAAAAGGGACAATCATAAATTCCAAAATTACTATTGATTATTTACCTGAATATATAGATATCACCACTATTGATAAATTCTTACATGAATCTGATATCTTGGTAGAAAAAATTGATTAAACAAAATAATAACGAAATTCGTTTGAACTCATTTCGCTAATCCAAACGAACAGAAAAGGAATGACAAATTGTCCCGATAAAATACGGGATCCCGTACTTAGTCGGGAAGCAAGCGAAATTTGTTACGTTCACTAAAATAATATGAAAAAAATAAAAGCAATTGGTTTTGATTGGGTTGGTGTAGTCTTTTTCACTTCTAGATACCATACTCTAATCACAAACCTACTAAATATTTCTCAAGAAGAATTCAGTAATTCTTATTACAAACATAACCATCTTATAAACACAACAGATATCGACCCAAAAGAATTTTGGACGATAATATTCAAAGAATTAGGAAAAGAATCGAAAGTAGATGAATTTTTGGAATTACTACGTAACTTTCCAAAAGGAAAATACAACGAAGAAATACTTCCGTTGCTAAAACTATTGAGAAACAAAGATTACAAAATTGGCTTGTTTAGTAATCACACAACAGCTGGCGCACAAGAAGCCAGACAAATTGGTGTAGATGAACTATTCGATATTACATTATTTTCTGCCGAAGTAGGCGTGATGAAAGAAGACCCTGAAGCTTTTTTGTTACTAGCTAAAAAACTTAATGTAGATATTTCTGAAATGATTTTTATAGACGACACACCAAAAGTTTTGGAAAATGCTGAGGAAATAGGTTTCGAGCCAATCCTCTATACTGATATGCCAAGTTTATTGAAAAGATTAAATGAATTAAATATTTTGACAGAAAATGAAATAGAAAAATTATGATAAAAAAAGACCCACTATTTCAAGTGAGTCTTTTTTATTTTACCAACTACTACTACTTTTCTTATCATCTTTAGCGGCACGATCTTTTTTTTCTTGTTCTTGTTTCTCTTTTTCTTCTTTTATAGCATCTTTTTTAGCCATTTCCATACCTATTTGAAAACCACTCTTTTTTGTCTTTTTGTCGTCATCTGATGATGAAAATAATCCAGACATATGTTCTATGGTTAAGAATAAAATTCCTTCCCTATTTTTAGTATATACCTATGCTCACAAGATGTAAACAAAAAGACGTACTTGGGGAATACGTCTTTTTTGATGTTAAAAAAAAATTATTTATTTTTCTTTGCTGGAGCTTTCTTTTTGGTTGCTACTTTTTTATCTTTAGCAACTTTTTTTTCAGCTTTTGCTTTTGAAGGTTTTACTTCTTCTACAACATCTTCTTTAGCCTTTACTTCTTTTTTTGCTTTTGTAGCTTTTTTTTCAGCTTTTGGTTCTTCTGTTTTTTCAACAGCTTTACCACCAAGCATTTCCATAAGTTTGTCAACTTTGGAATTAAGCATATTTATTTTTTCCAAAAGTTCTGGAGAAGCTGAAGCTGATGACTTTCTGTCATTGCCTCTATCTCCACCTTTACCAAAACAATTATTACAAAAAATTTCTTTGCCTGGAGTTGGTCTAAAAGGAACTTGACAATCATTTCCACATTTGTCGCAAGTTGCGTCAAACATTTGTCTATCATCAAAACTCACGCGATCACGTCTTTCGTGTCTTTCACCGCCACCAAAATCATTTCTTCTTGGTGCTGAGTCGCCTTGTTGTTTTCCAAAACAATTACTACAAAATACTGGTCTACTACCAGTTGGCTTAAATGGCACTTCACAGTCGTTGCCACATTCTTCACAAACGGCATGATGCATAGCTGGTCTTCCACCATCTCTACCACCACCGAAACCACCGCGTCCACCAGATGATCTACCGCCCCCAAAACCTCCACGGCTAAAACCACCACTGGATCTGTTGCCGTCACGATTAAAACTTCCCATATAAAATGTTCCAATTACTTAAACGTAATTTGTCCCTAAATATAGCATAATTTTGAACTTCTGTCAATAGTAAAGTCAAAAGTTCATAAAGTCTATAAAGTCGAAAGTCTTTTTTTTGAAATATATTGTATTATAAAACAAAAAAGGCCTTTCGAGCCTTTTAAGAATTTCTGACCTTTCAAGCCTTTTTTAGTACCTTCCCAAATCCAATTCTTGGTCAAATTTTATCTTTTCGACGAAATCTGGCATATGACTAATGAGGATAATAGTACCTTCATACTTGTTTATAGCCTCAGCAATAATAGGAATATGACGAAAATTGATATGATTGGTAGGTTCATCAAGAACTAATAGTCCAGGTTGAAGCAAAACAAGTCTAGCAAAGGATAATAAACCTTTTTGGCCTTCTGACAAATGAGAAATCTTGAGCCCCATAGTTTCGCCGCTAAGCAAGAAACCAGCAGCTACAGCACGCATATTTTCAGTAGTAGTTCCCTCTTGTATCACACTTTGTAAAGAATCAAAAACAGTCTGATCATAATCAAGTGTAGCAAAATCTTGACTATAGTAACCTAGACGAGTGCCAGGCATAATAGTCACACCTTCATTACTACCATTTACCAAAGTACGAAGCAAAGTACTCTTACCAATACCATTTGGACCAGCAATAAGCAGTCTATCTCTCTGACGCAAAACGATATCTACTTCTTTGACAACAGGTTCATGATTTTTTATTACTTTGACAGATTTGATTGTTACCACGTCGCCAATAAGTCCTTGGGCAGGAATTTCAAATTCTCTAATTGTTTTATCTTCACGACGTACTTCCACTTTGTTTTCTTCGAACTCTTCTATTTCTTCACGCAATTTACTAGCCAATTTACGCATCTTACCACCTTTGTTGGAAAAGAAGTTTACTTTGTCTTTGTTGTCTTGAATTTGTTTTTTCAATTGAGCATTTTTCTTTATTTCTCTATCAATTCTATTTTGGATTTCTTCTACTACTGAATAATAGTCTCCGACATAAGTCTCGACTTTTTTGGTGAAGACATCTAGATAGATAACACCTTCTGTAAAACAGTTCAAGAAATCAGCATCATGAGAAATCACAATCACAGTCTTGTCATACATCACAAGAAACTGAATCAGGTGATCAATTCCTTCTTTATCAAGATTGTTGGTAGGTTCATCAAGAAGTAGAATATCTGGATTCTGGATAAGACCATAGGCAAGTAGTACACGAGCTTGTTGTCCACCAGACAAATCCCCTACTTTTCTGTCCGTTGGTACAGTAAGATTGACAGCATCCATGACTTTGCTAATTTGACTTTTGATATTACCAGGGACTTCTGTAAAAGCTTTACTAAAATATTCTTCGATAGTCAGATTCAAATCATCTTTGGCAATCATCTGTTCAGCAGTACCAATAGTAGCGTCATTGTTTATGAAAACATTGCCTGTATTTGGTTTTATTTCACCTTTTATTAGTTTGAAAAGTGTACTTTTGCCAGCACCATTTTGTCCCATTAGAGTCAACTTAGCACTTTTACGTATTGAAAAACTAACCTCATCTAAAACAGGTTTTCTCTCTGCATATTCAAAGCAGACATTGTCAAAACGTAGGATTACTTCTTCGGCCATAATAATTTTTATAAAAATTTGAGTTAGCGGACATATAATCTCATATTTTAGCGCTTTTGTCAATCTATATATTAGCTAAATAGTAAATTCTGGAGTATAATAACAATATAGTAAGTATATTTTTATTCACAAACTTAACTATAATAATATGCTCAAAGAATACAAAGACTATTTCAAAGACAATCCAAAAGGCTTGTGGTTCAAGCGCAAGCTCTATGGCTGGGGTTGGACACCTGTCAAATGGCAAGGTTGGCTGGTTACTTTAGCTTTTATTGTTTTTATCCTCTGGACAGCTTCAACTTTGAGTCCTACGCCTACTTTAAATGAACTAGACTGGTTTTTTGCCAAGATAGCTGTAGCTATTTTCTTACTTATTTTCATTGCTTACAAAAAAGGTGAAAAACCACGTTGGCAGTGGGGTGTACCAAAAAAAGATGATTCAGCACAAAATCCTGAACAAAATAAGAAATAAAACTTATCCACTATAAATCATACTATTTTAGTTTGCATTTTAGTAGTTCGTATTGTATAATAAAATAACTTTACATAGTAAAGTTATTTTATTTTTAATACATAAATATATGAATACAGATATTTACAAAAATACGGTTCCCCTCTTTTCAGTAATGCTAGAAAATCTATATCAAATTTTAGAAAAGGCCGAAAAATATTCAACTGAAAAAATGACAGCTGACAAAAAACCTTCTGAAGATTTTTTGTTAAATTATCGTCTTTTCCCTGATATGTTTCCTTTTATTATGCAAGTCCAAATTGCTTGTGACAATGCAAAGGGTGCTACTGCTCGCCTAGCAGGAATAGACATTCCAAAATTTGAAGACAATGAAAAAACTTTTGCAGAATTGAAAACAAGAGTACAAAAAACCAAAGAATTTGTCGATAATATCAAAGAAGAACAATTCGCCAAAGCTGATACTAGAAAAATAGAATTGCCTTATGTACCAGGCAAACATCTACTCGGTGATGAATATATCAAACGCTATGCTGTACCAAACTTCTTGTTTCACCTAGCAACAGCCTACAACATCTTACGCCACAACGGTTTAGAAATTGGCAAAGGTGATTATATTGGAAAATTGAATTGGATTGAAAACTAACTAGAAAAAAATACCAATTCCAAGCTGGTATTTTTACTTCCAAAATATCTGTGCTATAATAAAATAACTATGAAAAAAATTCTGCCACAAATTATTTCATCTTTTATCATATTATTTTTTGTTTTGTCCTGCTCTGGCACAGGTTTTTTGATGTCTCTAGAAAATAACCAACATATAAATGAACATAGTTGTTGCAGTCTTAATAATTCTTTGGGGGTAAGCCAAGGAAGTATGCACAACAACTTACTTTTTTTACATAGCACTGAACAATCTGCCCTACTTCTAACAACTTTAATAGCATTAACAATCTCAGTCTTTTTCTTTTATAAAAATATACTTGCTTTATCAAACTTATTATATTTTTATTTCAAAAAATATTTAGACTATTGGCAAAGGCAAGCACGATATTTTTCTCTCCTCCTCCAAAGATTATTTTCTCTGGGACTACTACATACCAAAACTTGGTAAATAATTTATTTAAAAAAGTTACTCTGTTTTTTGAGTGGCTTTTTTGTTTTTTATTAATTATCTAAATTATCAAAAATATGGATGAACAAAATACACAAAAAAGTATCTTTGAAGTAATGAACCCAAAACAAACCTTCGAATTTGGTTTGGTTGGAGGTGTTATGCTTCTTTGTACTATCGGATTTTTTATTTTAATTGGTATCTTTTTGAAAGGTACCAATGGAGCTAGTGTTACCTATGATACTAGCGACAACAACATAGCTGTTAATACGGCTGGGGCTGATACAGCTATTGCTAATCCTGAAGCTCCAGCCAACATTACTTTAGCCGCAGTCACTGATCAAGATTATATCCGTGGTGCCAAAGATGCACCAATCACTATTGTTGAATATTCTGATCCTGAATGTCCTTTTTGTAAACGTTTCCACCAAACTATGCAAGAAGTTATGAAAGAATATGATGGCAAAGTAAACTGGGTTTATAGACAATTTCCCCTTGTTAGTCTCCACTCCAAAGCTCCCAAAGAAGCCGAGGCTATAGAATGTGCCGGCGACTTGGGTGGTAATGCCAAACACTGGGATTATCTAGATAAGCTTTTTGAAATCACACCTTCCAATAATGGACTTGATTTGGCTCAGTTACCAAAGATTGCAACTGGCATTGGACTAAACAAAACAAAATTCGAAGATTGTCTAAACTCTGGCAAATTCACCAATAAAATCCAAAAATCAACTGCGGAAGCTCAAGCAGCTGGGGCTCAAGGAACTCCTTATTCTATTATGCTTGTGGGTGATCAAAAAATTGTTATCAATGGTGCTCAACCACTATCACAAATCAAAAGCATGATAGATAGTGCTCTTCAACAATTATAATTTTATCCACTGTTTATTTTTTAAATAAATGGGATTATAATAAAAAAGATAACTCTTAATAAAAAAATATGAAAAAAACATTTTCTTCGATGTTGATTGCTGGATTTATGCTGTTGACTTTCGTTGCCACACCAAATCTTGTGTATACAGCTTCTAGCACGGAATCAAATGAAAATTTTAGTGAAGCAAAAAATATAATTGATCAAAAAATTTCTTGTGATAAATTGACAGATGGACAATTAGAAAAAATTGGTGATTATTATATGGAACAAGTTCACCCAGGAGATGCGCACGAACAAATGGATGAAATGATTGGTGGTGAAGAATCTGACACACTAACCCAAATGCATATCTTGATGGCTAGACGTTGGTATTGTCAAGATTCAGTTGGTGTTGGCATGATGGGATATCTAAATGGAAATGCAAATAACACTCAAAATTATAGTGGTGGAATGATGGGTGGAAATTGGAATAATAATCAAGCTTATAGTGCTAAAACAAATTCTAATTATTATCCAGGATCTATGATGAGCTATGGAAACATTTGGAATTCAACAACCCTAAACAACATTCTTCCATCTATACTACATATTCTTACTATAATCTTCTTTGGATTTGGTATTGCAGCGCTCACAAAATACTTGCTCAAAAAATAATACACTTCTAAAAACCTAAAATATGAAAAATAAAAATAATAAATTTTGGATTATTTTTGCTATACTGATTTTTGCAATTTTGTTTATTTTAGTTATCAAAAATAACATGACCATACCAGATCCAATCATAAATAATGATTTAGAAAAAGCTCCTAAGACTTCTGATTTAGTCATTAATATGAAAGCAGCCCGACTACAAAAACTACCACAAGAAGGTAGCGTGACTCACAATCATGGACACATAGATCTTATAATAAATGGGGAATCAATAGATATTCCAGAAGGAATTGGAATTGGCAGTAATTTCATCTCCCCTATCCATACTCATGACGAAGCTAATATCTTGCATGTTGAGTCTCCTTATAGAAAAAACTATACACTCGGACAATTCTTCACTGAGTGGGGTGTGACTCTTGATAACAATTGTGTAGCCAATTATTGTACTGATGATAATAACAAGTTACTTGTCTATACCAATGGCAAACAAATTACTGATCCAGAAAAATATATCTTGAAACAATATGACGAAATAGAAATCTGGTATGGAAACAAAAATGATACTCCAGAAGTAATTTCATCTTTTGATTTTCCTTCTGATTTGTAAATCAAAGACATACAACAAAAAAACCGCCCAATAAAAGCGGTTTTTTTGTCTAAAAAAGTTAATCACAAAGTATCATTGATATTTTAGCAATTTTATGCTAGAGTGCAGACACTTAATTCATTTAGATAATTACATATATCTATGAAAAAAATTTTATCTTTCAGTGCTATATTAGCAACAGTTGTGTTGCTCGGTGCAGGTTGTAATATAAATGGCCAAATTACACCCGTAACATCTGACAATACAAGTACTACTCCACCAGGAGAAAATGCTGTTACAGAAACAGCTGGTACACAATCCGAAAATACACAAAATACTAATAGCAATAATAATACTACTACCACAAATACAGCAACTTCAATTACTTATACCAATCCGGCTCATCACTTCACACTAACTTTACCTGCAACATGGACAGGTTATACTGTAAAAACTACAGAAAACGACGAAGGTGGTACTAGTGTTTGGTTTGGTCTACCTGGTTGGGATGACATGTTTGTAGTAAGTGTTTATCCTACAGAATTGACAATACACCCAAATACTAGATATTACGGTACTGACGGACAAGTTTATTACTACGGTAGTCAATCTCAATATATAAAAATTGATTCTCTTCAACCAAGATGGGATGAAATTGGCACTATCTTGAATTCTTTCACTGTTGCTAATTTGACAACTCCAACAGCAGAAACAACAAGTCCAATTACTTACACCAATCCAGAATTTCACTTCACACTAACTTTACCTGCAACATGGACAGGTTATACTGTAAAAACTACAGAAAACGACGAAGGTGGTACTAGTGTTTGGTTTGGTTTTACAGGCTGGGATGATATTCTTGCTGTAAGTGTCTATCCTACAAAATTGTCAGAACATCCAAATACTAGATATTATGGTACTGACGGACAAGTTTATTATTATGGCGCACAATCTCAATATATAAAAATTGATTCTTTGGAAGCACGTTGGAATGACGCTAGTCAAATATTAAGTTCATTTGATGTTGCAAACCTTGACCAACAAACTGATCAATAAAAATATTAAACAACAAAAACCACCGTCATCACGGTGGTTTTTTTTATATCAAAAAGAACTCTGACGGTGAGATGGAAACATATCTTTTCTCATCTCACCGTTCAGCCCTGGTTATAGACCTGTGAAAAACGGATCTCCGCGAGTTTTTCGGTCACACCGAACTCGCGAGCCACCCGTTCAAACTGGCCCTGACCCGCCTTCCGTTTTTGGAAGAGTTCCACGAAAGCGTCCCAAAGGCCACCCCCGAAAACTTTTCTAAAAACGGACCCTGGCATCAGCATGTCCATAGCATAAGCCACAGACTGACTCTTCTGGTCGAGGATAAAGAACTTCTTATCGAAGTCTCTTTCATCGAGCAGGAGCTCGGCGATGCCGCAGGCCAAGAGGAAACGGGCCGTCTCCTCAATCTTCTCGTCGGACTTATTGTAGCGGATGACCATTTTCAGGCCGGTTCGCACAACTTCCAACGAATTGATCCCTTTCGTCTTGGACACTATTTCAATGCCCAGACTACGCCCAATCTTCCACACGTCCAGTGGGAAGAGGGCGCGGTGAGCCGGAAAGTATCCGAAGATACGATCGACTCGCTCAAAATCGTCCCAAAATGACGACATTTCACACCTCCCCCCAAAAAGGGATTAGAATTACAAGCTAATACAAAAAATAAAAAAAGTCAAGTGTCCTTGGCTTATTTTATTTCCAGTATTTCATACTCCACTTCCCTATCCTTCAGTTTCAAAATGACTTTGTCACCAACTTCCTTATCCAAAAGTAACTGAGCAATCGGTGAACTGTGAGAAATTATTCCTGTTTCTGGATTACTCTCACTAGAACCCAAAATTTCATAGTGTTTTTCTTTGCCGTCAACTTTTACAATTATTTTACTTCCCAGACTAACAAAAGCACCTCCACCTTTTTGATTTATCACTATGGCACTATTGAGCTGTGCTTGAATTCTAGTAATAGCACCATTGATCCCACGTAATTTACTTTTGGCTTGTTGATATTCGACGTTTTCTGAAAAATCCCCTAATTCTGCTAGTCTACTCACTTCCGAAGCTGCAAATGGTCGTTTTTTCTTCAATTTGACTAATTCTTGCTCCAACTCAAGAATCTTATTTTGGCTAAGATAAGGATCTTGTTGCTGTAGACCGTATTTTCCTGCTTTTCTGTAGGGTGTTTGCATAGTAGAGTTAAAGATTATATAATAGATTATAGCATATAGACAAATAATTAAGAAGTTTGTTTATTAGAAATCAAATATTATATATAATTATTAAATTAATTTATGGGACAAAAAAGCCAAAAATATATTCATGAACATATTTTTGATTTGAAAGAATTTATTTCTAGTGATATGGCAAAAAAAGCACTAAAACAAGACATACTTATTAGAACTCATCAAAAAAACTTGGATATAGCACAAATAAAAAAACATATTGCCATTCTTAAAAAACGTCGAGATAAATTATTTCCTTATTTAAAATTATTAAAAAATAACATACCTGATATCTTGGATGAAACATTTGAGTCTGCGTGTTATCTAATCAATGCACAAATATTTAAATTATGGGATACTATATTTATTCTTGGTGAACAAGGTAACAATGTTTCATTGATGGTGATAATCAGAGCAATTAAGGAGTATAATATGCTTCTTAATTTTTTTGCTCTTGAGTGCAAGGATGATAAAAAAGATAATGAATTAAAAAAATGGTTTAATGGACATCTTATTATGCATGGAGATGGGCGTGAAAAAATTAAATCTTTAATGAAAGATGATGATGCATTTAATGAAACAGATGCTGATAACCACAAAAATTTGGGAACGCATGTATACAAAATCGAATCTGCCCTTGCTCACCCTTCATATGTTAGTGTTTTAGAAAATATTGATCCTTTCACTAAGGATTATGATTTTGAATTATTTGTAGGAATAAATCGTTGTGTTTCAGCACTAGAATATGCATATGGAACATTAAACAATACCATTCTTGCAATGTCAGCTGTTTTTGGTTTTGTTTTTGATGATTTAAATTCTTATAAAGAATTAAATACATTATTTGACGAATATCATCCAAATGATTTATCACCAGATCAAGTACTCAAAATAATTCGGTCATGATTTTTATATTAATTTAAAAATTAACATATTCTTAATACATTATCATTATAATAGTTTGTTTTTATATTTTCATGTTTTAATGCTTTAATGATAACAATTGCCCATATCCCCAAAATATAGTAAAATACTGAAGTTAACTAATAAGACTTCCCAAAATGAATGCGCTCAACACCAAACTAAAACAATACTTCAATTTCTCAGATTTTCGCCCTGGCCAAGAAGAAATAGTCCAAGCTATAGTAGACGGACAAGATGTCGTCGCTCTCATGCCTACCGGAGGTGGTAAATCTTTGTGTTACCAACTTCCAGCTTTGGCTACCCAAAAAGTCACTCTCGTCATCTCCCCTCTCATAGCTCTCATGAAAGACCAAGTCGATAGCCTAAAAGCTCGCGGACTAAATGCTGTGCTTATCAATAGCTCAATCAGTCTAGATGAAGTGAAAAGTGCTGTAAAAGAAATAGAAAGTGGAAAAACACATATCATTTACATGGCACCAGAAGGTTTGAAAAATAAATATTTGAATGATCTTTTTGCAAAAATAACTTTGGATATTGTCGCTGTCGACGAAGCTCATTGTGTTTCCGAGTGGGGTCATGATTTCCGACCACATTATCGTCTGATAAAAGATTTCATCGCTTCTCTAAAAACCCGTCCTTCTGTCACAGCTTTTACCGCGACAGCTACTCCAGAAGTCCGCGATGATATTATAAAAAATTTGGGATTAATAAAACCCCAGGTTTTCGTACGCGGTTTTGATAGACCAAACCTAAAATTTTTTGTGCGCAGTGATCTCAAGAAAAAAGCTCGCGAACATGAAATATTACGTCTTGTGAAATCTATGAACGGCTCTGGTATAGTCTACGCACTCAGTCGCAAAGAAACAGAAAAAATATCTGACTTTCTAAATGCCGAAAATATCCGAGCCGTAGCCTATCATGCAGGCCTTCTTCCAGAAGAAAGAAAAAAAGTCCAAGAAAAATTCATGGAAAACAGATTCAAAGTCATTGTTGCCACGATTGCTTTTGGAATGGGTGTCGACAAAGCTGACATTCGCTTTGTCATTCACTCTGGTATGCCAAGTAGTATGGAAGGCTACTACCAAGAAGCCGGACGTGCTGGTCGTGATGGTGAAATATCTTATTGTGTGCTTTTGCACAGTCGAGCCGACGTCGGACTCCGTCACTTCTTCATCCGCAAGAGTAAAGAAGAAATGACGAAACAAGGAAAAAACATAGCTGAAATAAATAGAATTGCCAATACTCAATACGAAAAACTAGAAGCCATCAGTAATTATGTCGAAAGTAAAATTTGTCGTCGCCAAACTATCCTTAGTTATTTTGCCGATCCAGATGTCAGTCGAATCAGAGAAAATAATGGTTGCAACAATTGTGACATCTGCCTAAATTATAAATGGGAAGAAGTAACCGAAAATGTCAAAGAAAATAAAAAGTCTCTAAGTGTTTTTCAATCTCTATCTAATACTGTCATGGAAACTGTCAATATGTACAAAGAAGGAAAAACGATAGAACAAATTTCCAAAATAAGGTCACTAGGCGTAACAACTATCTTCCAACATCTTACTCGCTGGTATGTAGAAGATGATGGTGCTTTACCTGTCGAAGAATTTGTAACTCCTGAACAAGAAAAACAAATATTGCAAGCGATGAGTGAAGCAGAAGATTATACCAAACTCTCCCCTATCAAAGTAAAACTTCCTGATGATATTAGTTATGAACAAATAAGATTGGTAATGGCGAAGATTCAGAAAGTAAAATTGTGGTAGATTTCATAAATCATACAAACATTAAAACACTAAAACAATTTTAAAATAAAAACAACCTTGAAAATCAAAGGTTGTTTTTATGTTTTAATGCTTTTATGTTTCTATGACTAGGTTCGTAAATACCTTCTCATAGCTAAACCACTCGAAATAATAGTAAGTAAAAAGACAATTGCAAATTCAGTTCCAAGTATCATCCAAATATTTTGAGAAAAATAGAGAGACAATAAATCAGTCTTTTGGAAGACAACACTTACATACGGATCCAAAAATTTCAATAAGAAATTCATTAAGAAATAAATGACACCAACACTAGTAAGACTAAATAACAGTGATTCAATCAAATAAGGACCACGTATAAACCAGCTAGTTGCCCCCACAAGACGTTTTATACCTATCTCAGCTCTTTGTGTATAGATTGCCACTCTAATCGTGTTAAAAATGATTATAAAGGCAATTATAGCGAAAAGAATAGTCAAAAAATAACTAAATTTCTGAACATTTGTCGTGATAGCATGAATCTTGTTTATAGCTGTCTGAGTATCCCCAAATGTCTTAGCTTCTATAATATTTTCATATTCAGGTACAGTCAAAGCTTTGATTATTTTTTCATAATCTTTTGGATCTCTAGTCTTGATAATAAGCGTAGGCCCAAGAGGATTGTCTACTAATTCATTTAGTGATGATAAGACATCATCATTATCAAAGTAATTTTTTTTGAATTCTTCAAAGACTTGATCTCTATCCAAAAAATTTTCCTGCTCTACTTCCGGGAAAGCAGAAACATAATCTCGTATCTCAGTAATTTCATCTTCTGTAGCTTCAGGGTTGAAATAAATACTTACATCAATTTGATTTTTCACAGCAGTGATAGATTCGTCAGTAAGTACTTTTACAATTATCAAAGTATTGATAGACAAAAGCATCAAAATCAAAATAAGTACAGTCATAATAGACAGACTCATGTTTCGGAATATTTCTTGAAAAGAAAATTTTACAATACGAAAAAATCCTGCTATCATAATTTTTGTTAATTAATTATATTCAAAATAAAATAATAATTATTTTACCAAGAAAATTTAATTGTCCCAACTTTATCGAGATTTATAAACGATATTTACCATTGTCCTCATCGGAAATTACCCGACCATCATGCAAAGTTACCACTCTACGCTTGAGTTGATTGACTACTTCTCTATTATGAGTAACAAGTATAATAGTAGTACCAAATTCATTTATTTTTTTCAAAATATCAATAATTTCTTGAGTATTGATAGAATCAAGATTACCAGTAGGTTCATCAGCTAAAAGAATTTTTGGTCTATGCACCAAAGAACGTGCCATAGCGACACGTTGTTGTTCACCACCAGACAACTGATGAGGATATCTATCTATTTTGTGACTAAGACCTACAATATCCAAAACACGAGGAACTACTTGTTTGATACGATTTCTCTTTTCACCTGCTACTTCTAACGCAAACGCAACATTTTCAGATACAGTCTTCTTAGGCAAAAGTTTGAAATCTTGAAATATCACACCAATTTGACGACGTAAAAGAGGTACATCCGCTCTAGCTATTTTTGTAATATCCCAACCACCTATTTCTATAATTCCTGAAGTTGCTTTTTCTTCAGCGATGAGCAACTTGACCATGGTTGTCTTGCCTGTACCACTTTGTCCAACAATAGAAACAAATTCTCCAGATTCTACATGCAAATCAATACCATTGAGACCAATGCTATCTGAACTATATTTTTTGACAACGCTTTTTAGTGTAATCATATGTAAAATATTATAACACAAAAATATTTTTTGTGCTATAAAATTTTTATTTAAAAATAAAGCCGATAAAGAAACTTATAACTATAAACAATGGTTTATCCAGATAGAGCCACTCACGAGAGTCAAACTCGTAACCTATTGTTTATCCCGATTGAGCCATCCACGAGATTCGAACTCATGACCTATTGTTTACGATACAATTGCTCTACCAGCTGAGCTAGGATGGCGTAAAAAAAATTACAATTAAAAATAAACAAATTCCAAACAATAAAAAATTATATTTTGTAATTCATATTTTATTTGGAATCCTGCCTGCCGACAATCAGGTTGTAATTTCAAAATTGTAATTTTTCAATCGTGCGGATAGAGAGATTCGAACTCCCCTTTTTGTTTACAAAATAATACTTATGTAAACAACGTAATGCCACTATACCATATCCGCCTACCTTGTCTTAAACATCAATTAAATTAAGACAAGATAAATTAAATATTATTCTTGAGTTGAAGTAGTCTCTGTATCAAAAATTCCTTCAAAAGGATTGTGTACATCCGCGATAATTTTGATATCAGCATTTTTCAATTTATCATTCATGAAAGTACGAAAAGCATCATCAGTATTTTCTTGGAAAGGGAACAAAATATGACGAGCTTGTACTTCTTCTACTTCATTACCCTCTTCATCTGTAGTAGTACGTCTGTCTGTCACTTGCAAAATATGATAACCATATTGTGTTTTTACCACATCACTATATAGTTCACCTTTGTCTAATGAAAAAGCCACTTCTTCAAATTCAGGTACCATCATACCACGACCAAACCAACCCAAATCACCACCTTCAGTAGCAGTACCATCAGAACCATATTGTTGAGCCATTTCAACAAAATCTGTACCATCTTGGATTTGTTTCAAAATTTCTAAAGCTTGTGTACGAACAGCTTCATCAGCAGTATTATCACTAGGATTTTCTTCTGCATATTTCTCAGACAATTTTTTTTCTAACTCAGTTGGATAAACTATTTTGTCCAAAAATTCTGCCAAAGTCCAACCATATCTATCCATGATTTCTTTTTCAGCATCTTCCTTACTTGGGAATCCAGAAACAATTTGTTCTGTTGCTATTTTATCAATATCTTCTTTTGTAACCTTTACATCCATATCATCTGCAACGTCAGCAACTAGATTGTTGATAAGCAAACGACTCAAAATGAAATCAGATTTTTCGTCTTCAGTAGGAGCTACGTCACCGTTACTATCTGTTTCATAAAATTTTTCCATAGCTTGGATATTGTCTATATAGTCAGTATACAATACTTTTTTACCATTGATACTAGCGACAGGCAAATGCAAAAAAGCAGCTGATTTAAAAGTAAAGCTACTTCTAGACATGTTTTTTACTTGAGCGACAGATACTCCGTAAAATATTAAAAAACCAACAACCAAAGCAACAACAAAACCACCTAAGCCTAAAACTAGTGGACTAGTTTTTCTTTGGTTTACAGGTTTTGTAGATTTACTTGCCATGGCTGTTCCTGTTTCTGGAAGATCCATAGCTCCATCCTTTTTCTCCATTTCTGGAGACATTTTTTGTTCTTCTGACATAATACGTCTTTTTATTACTCCTCTTAAAGAGGCTTATGAATAAAATAATATAACCATTTTACTGGATTAGATAAAAATTGTCCATCATCTGAAAAACCAGATTCTTCCACAGCTTCTGATTTTTCAAAATTACCCTTGTTTACAAAGAGTACTTTTTCACCAGGTTTTTTCATGTTAAGCTCTATTCTAGCCTGATCTTCCACATAAGCACTACTCGAAACATAATCCAAAATATCCAAACTTTGTATTTTTTTCTTCTGTAAAGAAGACACTTCTTCTTGTAATTTCTCAATCTCTTGTTTAATCTTATAATCTTGGTAATAAGCTCTAGCATAACCAGCAGCAACCACAAGCGCAATACCTAACATGGCAAATAAAAACAAGCGTGAGTTAAAAAACCGCTTCTTTAAACCGACTTTTTCTTGTGCCGTTGTAGCCATGTAAAGATAAATTAAAATAGGCTAATTTATACTATTATAGCACAAAATTCAAAAAAATTGAAATAATACTAACAACCAACTCTCTCAATCTATATTACGAAAAAAACAAGCAAAAAATTTCATTTTTTAATTTTCTCTAGATAATTTAGATATTCTCTTATCCAAAGCTTTTTTCACTCTATACAAATCTGGTAATTCAAGTTCATACAATTTATCATTTATTATTCCCGCTACGTCCCCACTAAAATCTGTACTATATTTGGATAAATAGCGTTCCCTCATCTCATTTATCTGTTGCTGAAGCTGTAAAGGTCTTTTTACATTTTGCAAAATTATTTTTACTTTTCCACTACCTGTCTGAATAGACACTGTACCAAAACGTAATATCATTCCAAAAAAACCACTAATCTTACCATGAACATCCTCTATTTGGTCATAAGGGATTTCTGATACCACTTTTTCAAAGAAACCTCTTTGTTCTACATCTATCACACGATGAGTGGTAATATAACAAATATTTTTTTTCCACAAATAATAATTGCGAAACAATGTAAAAAATCCTAAAAAAATAAGAATAAAAAATAAAGAACCCCCCCACCAAGCATGGTCAAAAAACCAAAACATAAAAAAAGCAGCCAAAAACAAAAACAAAAAACCAACAAAATAATACCACACTTTGGTCAACCCATATTGTAAAACTTCTGAGAGAACTCTTTCTTGTTCTTTTAATTTTAAATCCATACCTATAAAATTACAAATTAAAAAAAATATTATAAATTCGTATCATTTTTATTCCAACCAATTATCCAACTTTTTCAATTGGTGCTCCCAAATAAATTCTGTTTTTATTCTGTTTTGTGCATTTTGTGCCAAAGATTTTGCAAAATCTGGATTTTGTAACATCTCAACCACTGTTTCATCAGTAACATTAGCCTTTTGTCTAATATCAATTACAATACCTGTCTGCATATTGATGACGGCCTCCTCTACTCCCCCACTTTTACCAGCAATTACAGGTAATCCTGCAGCCTGAGCTTCTAAGAAGACCAAACCAAGACCTTCTTCACGACCATGGTCAGGATGAGTAAACAACACAAAAAGATCTGCTAAATAATAATATTTTTTTATTTCACTATGAGGTACTTTACCCATAAAACGTACCACATTTTGCAGACTTTTTTCTTGAATAGATTTCAAAACTTCAACTCTCTTTGGACCATCACCAACAATGATCCAGACCACATGAGGTTCTTTTTGCAAAATTTCTGGCAAAGCTCTTACAATATGTGGAAAACCTTTGCCATCTTCCATACGAGCGATTGTAAGAATTACCTTTTTACCTTCGAGAGCCAATTTATCACGCAATATCTTTATTTCCTCAGCAGGTGGAGATACAAAAAAATCTTTATCAGGGCAAGGATACATTACCAAAGATTTACTCTCAAATTCTGGAACTTTCTCCAAAAATCTTCTTTTGAGAGATTCACTATTGAAAACCACTTGTTCACTTTTCAAAATAATTTTACGAAGTCTATTTTTTTTCCACTTCGTCCTAGTTGCATAAGTAACATCTGTGCCATGTGAAATAATCAAAAAAGGTACTTTCAAAAATCTTTTGATCAGACTACCAATATAACCTACAGGTAAAACATGATTGATAAGAATTAGTTCAATCTTTTCTTCTTGAACTATTTTTTTAACCTGCCAATATAACTTGAGCCAACGAGGCCAAACAAATTTTGGATAAAAAAAATCTTGTCTAATTATTTTATATTTTCGACTCTTATCAAATTCTTCTACCAATTTTTTTTCTTTATCATTTGGTGCCAAAACGACAGTTTTTTCTTGTTCAAGAGCTGACGCAAATTGATCAACGTATGTAGCAATCCCACCAATTTGTGGTGGAAATTCCATGGTGATTATTAAAGTTTTTTTCATAAAAAATTAAATTTATTTTATTTAGAAGTAAGTCTCATCATTTCTAATATTTGTTTTTTTGTAATAGTACGTGTAACAAAAAGCATTAGCAAATAAGTAAGTCCTCCCACAAACAAAGCTACAATAAAACCAAAATAAATATCTATCAACCAAGTTATAGCATACATCACAAAAAGAGTTACAAAAAGTTGCAAAAATAACTTATTCAAAAAACTGAAATCAAACTTGTTGAATTTAGAGATAAAAAACAAACTCAAGGCAAACATACCAAAATTACCCACCAAAGCGGCAATAGAAGCCCCCACAGCTCCCAGACTAGGTATAAGAAGTAAATTCAAAACAATATTTATAATCATCATGATACCTATGAGTGTTGTCTGTGTTTTTTGTCTATCACAAGCATTGAGAACAGAACCAAAAATAAAATTCAAATAAGCAAAAATAACACCCACCATCAAAATTTTCAACGGTAGTACTGAATTCAAATATTCAGTTTTAAACAAATAAACAATAATATCTTCTGAGAGTAAAAAAACAATAACTACAAAAGGTAAAGCAACTACCAAAAGATACTTGATACTCTGATGAAAAGCAAAGCTTAGTTTTTCCTTATTATGTGCATAATATTCACTAAACTTCGGATAAAGAGCTGCCACCAAAGCGAGTGGTACAAAATTCAAAGCGTAAGCAATTTTGGAAGGAATACTGTACCATCCTAAGACTTCGTCTCCAGCAAGCTTTGACAAAAGTATAGAATCACTAAAAGAATAAATCCTACCAAAAATAGCTGCCAAGGCAAAAGGTATAACTATAGGTATAATATATTTCAAAATTTTCTTGTCATATTTTGGAACAAATTTTAGATGATATTTGAATATAACAATAGAACTAGCATAAACAACATTCAAAAAACTTGGTATAAGAAAAGCATACATAAGATAAATAAGAGGAAACTTAGAAAACAAGAAAAAAGTACCTAAAATAAAAGTAAGAGCTTGACTTACCATGATACCTAAAGCTTCAAATTTTAGATTACCAAAAGCTCTAAGAGTACCATACAAACTAAGATGTAAAGAATCAAACAACATAGTTATAGCAGAAACATACACCAAAGTTTTGGTTTCCAATTCATAACCTAGGAAATTTATAATAATAAAAACAGCCACAAAACTCAGTAAACCTAAAAACAATTTTACCAATAAAATACTAGAAAAATAATCTTGAATTTTTTCCTTGATCTTAGCACCTTCCCGAACTAAAACATTGGTCAAACCCATGTCTACAAAAACTACAAAAATTGTGGTAAAAGATAAAGCAAAAAAATACTTACCTGTATCTACAGCTCCGATATTACGCGCTACAATAGCAAAGTAAACAAAAGATATGACCTTCTGTAAAACAGAGGCCATAGTCATAAACATGGTATTTTTGGCAATTGAGTGAGACTTCATGTGTTTTGTCATCTTGAGCTGAGAATACAGCGAAAGATCTTTCTTATAGATTACCCCCCTATTTTACACTATTTTTCATAAAAACACTAGAACATTAAAGCATTAAAACAAGTATTCAAAACTTATGAAAATTTCAAAATAGTGATTGTTTTTATGTTTTCATGCTTTAATGTTTTTATTTCTAAAAAACAAAAACTCCGAACAAATACGTCCGAAGTTTGTAATGTATATTTGTAAATTTGCGACGTCTTAACGCTTTCTCCATTGGTGAGCACGACGAGCTTTGTGTAAACCCGGTTTCTTTCTTTCTTTTGCTCTAGAATCACGAGTCATAAAACGACCTGCTTTCAAAATTGGTTTCAATTCTTCATTCCATTCTACAAGAGCACGGGCAATACCGTGACAAACAGCGTCAGCTTGACCACGAACACCACCACCAGCTACTTTGACAGATACATCCATGTCTTTTTCTTTACCAACAGCAGTAAGAGAAGCCATTGCTCTATCTTGTAAAAGTTTGGTTGTAAAAAAGTTAGTAAATTCTCTATCATTGATAGTGATTTTACCTTTACCAGGTGTAATACGTACGCGAGCAGAAGCAGTTTTTCTTCTACCTACAGCGCGAGCTTTGTTGTCATCAGATTTCTGTACCATAATTATATATTATTTTATATTTTAAGCATTGATAGTAAGACGTTTCATCATACCATCTCTTAGTTTGTTTTTAGGTAACATACTATAGATTGCACGACGCATTACTTCAGTAGGATCATTATCAAAAACTTTTTTCATAGAAGTAGTTTTCAATCCACCTGGATGTCCACTATGCCAGTAGTAATCTTTTTGTACCAATTTTTTACCAGTAAATTTTACTAATTTAGCATTACTTACTACTACAAAATCTCCAGTGTCGATATGACGAACAAAGGTAGGCTTATTTTTACCCATAAGAGCCATAGCAGCTTGAGTAGCTACACGACCAACAGCTTTGTCTGTCGCATCTAATGTTATATTTTCACGTTTTATTTCTTGCATATTGTAAATCTTTTTAGACAAATTCTATTTTTACTTTTGGAGCACCGTCACTTGGACGATTTCCCAACTTGATAATACGAGTGTAACCACCTTGTCTATCTTTGTAACGTGGAGCAATTTCTTCAACTAATCTCTTGACAGCTTTACCTGTATACAAAACAGCATTGATGAGTTCTTTATCAATAGGACGGTTTTTCTTAGCTTTGGTAACAAGTGGTTCTACTACAGTGCGCAAAGCTTTTGCTTTGGCTTGAGTAGTCACAATACCATCATGCAATACCAAACTTTCAGCCAAACTTCTTAATAAGGCTTTTCTTGGTGCTTTGGTTCTACCCAATTTTATATTTTTCTTTTGATGTCTCATATTAAAATAAATTTTCTTGTTGTTTTATTCTTCTTCACTTACCTTTTCTTTTTCTTTTTTCACTTTTTTAGCAGTACTAGAAGAATCTAAAATTAAACTAAAGTGATCCATAAGAATCTTCGTAGCTCTTTCTACAGTCTCTTTTGGACTTACAGTACCATTGGTTTCAATAGTCAATGTTACTTTTTCGTAGTCAGTAATATCTCCGACACGAGTATTTTCTATAGCATAACCGACGTCTTTTACCGGGGAATAAAAGGAGTCGATAAGAATAGTACCCAAGTCAAGATTTTTACTTTCTTTTTCAGAAACAGGGACATAGCCCAAACCTCTTCCAACAATAATTTCCAAACTCAATTCTTTTTTGTCATCAGTCAATGTTGCAATCTTCAAATCTGGATTGATAATTTCGATATCAGAGTTCTTTTCAAAATCAGCAGCAGTCACATCTCCCTTACCTTTTTTTGTCAAAGTAAGAGTAACAGGTGTATCACTGTGAGAAATGATAGCCATCTGCTTAAGGTTTTGAGAAAGTTCAATAACATCTTCCATCACACCTTCAATTGCAGAAAATTCATGTTGAATGCCGTTTATTTTTACAGCTTCGACAGCTGCACCTTCGATAGAAGATAACAAAACACGACGTAAAGCATTACCAACTGTGACACCATAACCTTGATGACAAGGAGTGATGACAAGCTCAGCAATATTGGCTTTGTCAGTTTCTTTGAACTCTATTGTTGAAGGTAAAAGAATATAATCCATATATTTTATGTTAACAGACATTTTAAAAATTATCTAGTTGAGTAATACTCAGTGATAAGCTTAACGTCGAAAACTTTTTCGAAATCTTTATCAGCAGGCTTTGTCAATATTTTTCCAGTTTTAGCAGCAGCATCTACTGATAACCAAGATTGTAATTCTTGAGATTGAAGTCTATCACTTAGATTTTCAAAAATTTGTTTCTTTACTTTGTTTTCTTTCAAAGCTATTATATCACCAACACGTACGATATGTGAAGGGATATCCATTTTTTTGCTATTCAAAGTAAACATACCATGACTAACAAATTGTCTAGCTTGAGCACGTGTAGTAGCAAAACCAAGACGGTAAACTACATTGTCCATACGCATTTCCAAAAGTTCTTGCAAGTTGACACCAGAGTCACCAGTCATTGCACTAGCTTTTTCTACATATTTACGAAATTGTCCTTCACGGATACCGTAAAGAAATTTTGCTTTTTGTTTTTCTAGTAATTGCTTACCAAAAGCTGACAAAGAAACACGTCTTTGATTTGGTCCATGTACACCAGGAGCTTGGTTAAGACGACGAGCTACCTTAGTAGCATTGGTTTTTAGACCCAAATTGGTTCTAAAACGTCTAGCAATTTTGTTTTTTGGTCCAATATTTCTTCCCATATTTATATGATAATCAAATTATGTTATACGCGTCTTCTTTTTGGTGGACGACAACCATTGTGAGGAATAGGTGTAATATCTTTGACAGACAATACTTGGATTCCATTTGAATTCAAAGCGCGGATAGCACCTTCACGACCACCACCAATACCTTTGACAAAAACGTTGACTTCTTTTAGACCAAAAGCTTTGATAGCTTCTGAAACTTCTTTGACAACGACGCCAGCAGCATAAGGTGTAGATTTCTTAGGTCCTTTAAAACCTGCTTTACCAGCAGAAGACCAACCTAAGACATCACCATTTTGATCAGTGATTGAAACAATAGTATTATTAAATGTTGCTTGAATATAAGCTTTGCCGTGTGATACGGAACGCAAACTTTTTTTCTTAGCTTTTTTTACTTTTTTATTAGCCATAATAAAATATTTTTCGTTTTTTTAGTAATTCAACTTAGGTCTTTTGAGCAGTTGGTTTTTTACCACTAGCTGCCATATTTCTCTTGTTACCACGAGTGGTACGACTATTAGTCTTAGTTCTTTGACCACGTGATGGTAATCTCTTAGCATGACGTGTGCCACGATAAGATTTGATATCTTTCAAACGTTTGATATTTGAAGAAACATCACGACGAAGATCACCTTCTGTTCTGTGTCCTTTTTCGACTAAATTACGAATTTTATCTTCTTGATCTTGAGTAAGATCTTTGGTACGAGTTGTTAGTGGTACTTGAGCTTGTTCCAAGATTTTCTTGGCAGTAGTAGAACCAATACCGTACACATAAGTAAGAGATATTAATACTCTTTTTTCTTTTGGTATATTTACACCTGAGACACGCATATCTTAATATTCTAATCTTTTAATTAAATTTAAGCAGCTTTTACACGCTGTTTATTTCCTTGTCTTTGTTTGTGACGAGGATTTTTGCAAATCACGTAACGAACGCCACGACGGATGACGATTTTACAATCTTTGCATCTTTTTTTTACTGATGAATGGACTTTCATAATACTAAACTGTCAAATAAATATTTTTTAATCTCGACAAATCGAGATGAGAAAATGCTGTTCCAAAGGTTTTACTTTAGAAAACATCTTACTCACAAACTATGATAACTTGGTTTTGTTTAATAAAAAATCATCAACCACTGCCGCGATATCGACACCCTTACTAGAAAGGCTACACCGCACTGATTGAGATTATTATCTTTTTAAAACTAATAAATCTAATGAGTTAAGCAACATTTATGAAATAGTAAATACTCTTCAATTTGCTTAGCTCGTCCCGATTTATCGGGATTAAAATCTATAGGTTATACGTCCTTTTGATAAGTCGTAAGGAGTAATCTCTACCTTGATTTCGTCACCTACATTTAATCTGATATTGTGCATACGCAGTTTACCAGCTAAGTGACAGACCAATTCATGTTCGTTTTCAAGGACGACACGAAACTTGGCACCAGGCAAAAGTTCGATTACTTTACCCCACACTTCAATTACGTCTTGTTTGTTACCCATGTATAAATTGAAATTAACGACCCTATTTTAACTCATAGTCAAAATATTGTCAAGGATGAATAAGTGGATAAGGTAGTACACCTAGTACGAGACTTATGCCACGTAACACAGTATATCAGAATTAGCTTAATTTAGCAAGAAAATAGACGCCAGTTAAAAGTTCCTAAAGTTTATAAAGTCAAAAGTCCTTTTGGGACCGTAGTATTCTAAAAACAAATGCGACATAGTGTAGTATAATTAGGGAATCTTACTTACCTAATATAAACACATATGTCGCACGAAGACAGTATAACAAAAATAAAGATAAGTTACAGTCTGTGGAAGAATGGGATATCGCCGGAGGCGATATGTTTACAGGTCAAGGTACACAGGTCAACAGTCTATCGCTGGCTAAGAGGATTTAAAAGAAAAGGGATAAATAAATTTGTAAGAGATTATGCAGAAGCAAAGAAAGGACGAAAACAACCAAGGAAAACAACAATTTTAGTTAAAGTAAGGATATTTCAAATAAGAGAGGAATACAAACAATGCTGTGGTGAAAAGATAAAATATATATTAGAAAAAGATTATGGAATGAAAGTATCTGTGGCTACTATTTATCACATATTAGGAGAAAGATTCCAATTGCGAAGCAAATGGAAAAAATACTCTAAAAGAGGTTATGTGAGAAAAGGAGCTAAACTAAGAGAAGTAATTCAAACAGATACAGTAGATTTTGGTAATATTTATGCTTTTACGGCGATAGATACTTACAGTAAAGAAGCTAGCGTTATTATTAGACCAAAATTAACAGCTAAAGATGGTCAAAGAGCCTTACAGGCTCAATTGAATTACTTTGGTAAGATAGAACATATCCAAAGAGATGGTGGATCTGAATTTAAACGAGAATGGCAAGATTATGCAATTAAACATATTCCTAGTATTAGAACAGCTAGACCTTACAAAAAGAATGAACAGGCTTTTATTGAAAGATTTAATGGTATCCTTCGAAAAGAATGTCTTGGTTACAAAAAATACAAACTCAAAGACCTTAGTAGAGTACAAGAGGAAGTAAATAAATTTTTAGATTATTATCATAACAAAAGACCACATCTGTCACTACAGATGATGACCTCTAAAGA
>PFPL01000025.1 GCA_002793035.1 Candidatus Magasanikbacteria bacterium CG_4_10_14_0_2_um_filter_33_14 | reverse complement strand
AGACCACCTAGTTGCATGTCTTGAGATGAAATAGGTTCACTACCATCAATAACTAACAAAATGATATCAGAATTAGCAATAGTTTCGATACTTCTTTTGATACCTTCTTTTTCTAAGAAACCATCTACTTTTGCTTTGCGTCTGATACCGGCAGTATCTACGAAAGTAACTTTTTGTTTTTTACCATTCATTTCATATTCAATATCAGTATCAAATGGTTCACGTGTAGTATGGGCTAGATCACTGACAATTACTTTTTCTTCTCCGATAAGCTTATTGAAAATTGAAGATTTACCAACATTTGGTTTACCAATGAGACTTACTTTTATAGTTTTACTTTCAGCTTTTACTTTTTTTGGTCGGACAGAAGCTCTACCTAACTCTTTATAAAGAATATCTAACAAGTCACCAACACCTTTACCATTGGTCGCTGATATCAAAAATGGTTCTCCAAGACCAAGTTTGAAATAACTTTGATCTAGATTCAAGATATCACGTTTACTATCTGCTTTGTTGGCTACAAGAAATATTTTTTTATTTTTGTACTTTGCTTTTATTTTTTTTGCGAGTTCTCTTTCTTGAGGAAGTAATAGTGATTTGGCATCTACTAGCATTATCAAAATATCAGCTTCTTCTAAGGCTTTTTCTGCTTGTACTAATATTTCATTTGCAAAAAATTCATTTTGGTCATTGTCTACACCACCTGTATCTATAACATTTATTTCTTTACCACGCCAGACTATGATACCTTCATTATTATTTCTTGTTGTTCCTGCGATGTTGGATACAAGAGCTTTGTTTTCTGAAATTAGAGTATTAAAAAAAGTAGACTTTCCTACATTGGCACGTCCTAGAAGAGCTATCGTTGGCAAATTGTTTTTTAACAAAGTTTTTTCTATCATATATTTATTAATAGTTCATAACGTTACAAAGTTTGTAAAGTTGAAAGTTTTTTATTTAAATTCAGTTTGTTGAGTGAGGTTGTAAAAAAGTAAATAATATTTTTTTATAGGCTTGTGTATTTATTACTTTGAACTTTCTAACTTTAAAAACTTTATAAACTAATGTTTATTCTACAAAATCATCACCCAACACTATCACAATATCGGTAGAATTTGCAATAGGGGAGATGTTTGTAGGTAATATGCCGGCAGAAGTAATATGTAGCTCTTTTTCGAGTGCTTTTACAATAATACTCAAATCCTTGCTACTTGTGGGATTAGTATAAATAGCACTAACAGAGATAGGTTTCAAGCTAACATCGACATTTCCTACATCTTCGACATAGAATTTTTCGTCTAATAGTCTTTGTTTTAGTCTTGCTGCCAAACCTGCTTGCCAACTACCATTTTGAATTTCGATAGTTGCACCATCTAGTTTTGGTGCGTCTTGTTCTATTGTATCTGTATTATATTCTTCTACTTTTGTTAGGCTTTCATCTGTAAAAATGTTTTTGATAGCGTTGTTTATATTGTCGAAATTTCCTGTTTTTGGTCCTAGTAAAAAAGCACCATCAATACCTGTATAACTATTTAAATAACCATTTACACTATTATCTAGTACTAGATGTTTGACACTATCATTTTGGACTTCTTTGGCCATACGTACAAAACTCAGTATTTCATCAAATTGCATGTTGGTAGTCATGTGTTTTTCCAAGTCATCCATTATTTTTTTTATTTTTACAGGATTGGTTAGTGTACTAAAGGATAGTATTTTGTCTTTCAAGGCTTGGATAATTTTTTGTTGTCTTTTAGCACGTGCAAAGTCTGATCCTTCGCCATTATTGCCATGACGAGAGCGAGAGTATTTCAGTGCTGTTTCACCATCCATTGTTTGGGTACCTTTTGTAAAAGTGACTGTTTGATATAGATCATTGTCTGTAGGATATAGATAATCTGTAAAAGGAGTGTCTACATCTACACGTACACCACCGACTTCATCTATTATTTCAGAAAAAGCTTGAAAATCTATTCTTACATAGTAAGGGATATCAATGTCAAAAGTTTTGGAAATAATTTCTGTAGCATAAGCACCACCCCAGTTGGCTTGTTTTGTTTCACCAATAGAGTTCGCACTATTTATTTTGCGTACACCATAATTATCTATGTTTACACCCAAATCTCTAGGGATAGAAATAAAGGCAACGTCGTTGGTAGAAGGTTCAATACTTACTATCATGATTGTATCAGTAAGATATGGCCCATCGTGTCCAGGTCCACCCATACCAAGGAGCAGTACATTTATTCTATCTTCTTTTTGACCTGCCAATTTTGCTTCTGGTTTGAAAAGTAAATATGCGATTTTTTGCAAAATTCCTTCAGGTTTTTTTGGTTCTAGAGTTGTTTCGTTGTAATCAAGTGGATTCAAACTATCACGTATTTGTTGAGCATAGTTGTATCCATAGATAGTAAAACTCAAAAATATAATGGTAAATAACAAAAATAGCCATTTTTTTCGGCTTTTTTTTGGTTTTTCTTCGAAGGGTTCTTCGAAATTATTTTTGTGTAAAAAATTAACGTTGTTCATATAAATAAAGCCAAACCATTATACTATAAAAATATGGTTTTTGCAAACCTAATATTTTTTAGATAAAAGTTCTTATTTTTGCTTTAAACTTGTTGTTTTTTATTCTTGAACTGTGCTACCTTTTTGTTTGCCAATAGTATCTGCCTCAAGAGAATTATCAAGAGTTGACATATTTTTGTTTATCGTAGTATCCAAAAAAGTATCTTGGGCTGAAATAGCTATATTTTTTAACATTATAGGATTGATATTAAGCATGCTAACATCAGGTGTAAGACTCAATTCAAAGTAAATACCTGCAGTAGTGTTGGCTGATAGATTTTTCAAATCCCAAGAAATTTGTTTATTTTGAGAGTTGAAAGAAAGGTCATTGCCTGTGCTGACACTACTTTTACCAGTCCAGCTTACATAGCTTGGAAGTGTCGCAGAAAAATGTAAATCACTAATTCTACTGGTGCCATTTTTTATTTGTATAAGTGCCCAATATTTGGTTTCTTCTCCCACTATTGGGGGTAGAGGACCACGGCCTAGTTGATCACCTTCTTTTGTGTAGTATCTTATTTCAGCTGTAGTGAATATATTGGTACCAATATTTATTTTTGGAGATTGTTCACTAATTTGATAATTATTTTCTATATTATCTACTTGTGCTATTACCTTAATTTCAGGAGATATTGTCAAATCTTCATCACCACTTGGGTAAGTTTTTATAGGTATTGTGATTTTTATTTGAGTGCTTTCACCAGGTTTCAAATTTTTGTTTTCTTTAATTGTAGCAATATTGTTGTACAAAGTAATCTGGTTAGTATTTTTTAATTTGGTAGTATCAATAATATTGGTATTTATAGGAAAGTTGTATTCCAAATTTTTTAGTTCAATATTGCCATTATTTTTGATATTGAAATATAGATTGGCATTTTCTCCTGGACGTAGAGAAGTTGTATTGTTTTCCCAATTACTGCTGATAGTCAGATTTGGATGTAAAATTGTGAATTCATGTTTGGTAGTCTCTTGTTTAATTTGAGTATTGTTTATTGTGATCTCAGGTGTGAATTCTACTTGTAGTTTGTCTAGATTATTTTTTAAATTGAAATTTAGATAAGCTTGAAAAACAGCATTTTCTTGAGCTTTTAAGGATTCTATTTGCCAGATATTATCTATTATTTTACCTGTTTTAGTTTCTGGTTTGATGAGAGTGACATCTTTTGGTAAAGAATTTAAATTCAAATTTATTTGTTTGAGTTCTATGTCGCCATTGTTTTTCAAAGTAATATTAATAGGTATATTGCTATTTGGTAATATTTTGTCAGTCAATTCTATTGTGGTTTGCAAAGTTGAACCACGCAAGACTGCGAAGAAGGGAGTCGTCTTTGTTTCTTCTTTCTTTTTTCCTTCTTGTTTATAACTAAGAGAAGTAGAAATATTGTTTTCTACATGTGGAGTCGCATAGATACGTCCATAAATATGTACACTACCTTCAGCTAAATGTTCTAAGTTTGGCAAAGAAAATGTAGAACTATCTTTATCAAAAATTTCAGCAGGTTCTGTTTTTTCTAAAATATAACCGATTGGTAAGTTTACTTTTAATTTTGGTTTTATCAATTTTATTTCACTTTCATTTTTATAATTGATAGAAAAATCCAATCTATCGCCACTAAGAATTCTAGTAGGGGTTTTTTCTATAGTAATATAGACTAGATCTGTCACGGTGGGATTATAAAATTTCCAAAATAGTCCAGCTCCTAAAATTGTTATTAGACTTATGACCAGAATCATATCAAAGATAAAAAGTTTGCGTGCGTGTGCAAACTGCATGTGATATCTTTTTTTGTAGTGCATTTCTGCAAAGTGGATAGGGGAGGCCAAAAAGGCTAAGAACCATTTGTGTGGATTTTTTTTGAAATGGTAAAATTTTAAGTGTTCTTCAACGAATTTCATAACGTTTTCAAGTTTATTTATTTCATTATTATTATACCTCAATAAAATGTAATTAACAATAAAGAAAAATTTTGTTTATAGTCAAAAGTCTATAAATTTCATAAACTTTTCAATCTTTTGACTAATTAAAAACCAGCCTTTTTACGACTGGATTTTATGATTTTGGAGTTTCTATTTGTTTTTGATCATCTGTCGTCTTGATACTTTTGGTACTAGGGGAGTAGAGAGTATTTTTTATTTTCCATTTATCCACATATTGGCCTATACCAAATTTTTCTGATTTGTTTTTGACAGTTACTTTTTTTTGAGACCAACGTACTAGACTTTCAAAATTTATTTTGTATCTACCGGCAACAACTACATAAGTGATTTCTTGAGATTTTATGGCACGTCTAATGGTTTGTGGGTTAACGCCAAATAGTCTCGCTGCTTCAGATATTGAGACTCTAATGATTTCTTTTGGTTTTTGTATATTTACTTCAGGCATAAAACAGGCTATTTGTATAGACTAATATTAACAAATTTTAACACTTTTGTCAAGAGGATGACATATTTTTGTGATTTGTTTGTATACAACAGTCTATACAAAAAAGTTATGTTTCTTAAAGTATTTAGTCGAAAGTCCTTAAAGTCAAAAGTCTATAAAGTATTTTGATAGGGTATTTTTTAGTTGGTGACTTTTAACTTTATGAACTTTAGACTTCTGAGTACATTTTGTACACAGTAGTATTGCTTTTTTGCATAGTTTATGCTATTATAAGCCATGTATCTTATGAAAGAAAACTATTCAAATTTATATTTTTTACCCCTAGTTTAGCCAATTAGATAGTGTTATAATTAAAAGTGTAACACTTTTTTGTTTTTAACGACTTCTATATATGAAGGCAAAGTATCAAGAAAAATTTCTTGTACACAAAATTCAACAAAATGGAGATACTGAAAGCTTTGCCATTCTCTATGATCTTTATATACAAAAGATATATCGTTTCAATTATATAAAGTTAAGTAACCGAGAAGAAGCTGAAGATTTGACTAGTGAGGTATTCCTTAAAGCTTGGAATTATCTTATAGGCAATCCAGATCAAGTGATAAAGAGTTTTAGTGGACTTATCTATAGAATAACGCGTACTACTTTAGTAGATTTTTATCGTCAGAATAATAAAAAAGAAGTTTCTATCGATGATATAGCTGATATTCCAAGTGATGCTGGTATAATCAAAAAATTAGGTGCTAAACAAGAAGCTGAAAGAGTGCTCAAGACTTTGAAAAAAATGAAGCGTGAATATCAAGAAATTATTGTACTTAAATATATAGAAGAGTTGAGTACTAGTGAAATAGGAGATATCTTGGGAAAAAATATTACCAATGTCAGAGTGACATTACATAGAGCTGTAAAAATTTTAAAAAAACTTCTTGATTAATTTATAAATTCTCAGTTTTCAATTTTCAAACAATTAAAAAATTTCATAATTTTAAAAGGGGGACTATGGAATATGATTTAGAAAATAGAACATTGGATTTTAGTAAAAGTATCTTGAAGTATACGATGGTAATAGAAAAAACGATAGTTACAATTCCGTTGGTCTCTCAATTGATTCGGTCTGCTACGAGTGTTGGTGCTAACTATAGAGAAGCTAATAATGCTAGTTCAAAAAAGGATTTTATAAATAAAATATCTATAAGTAAAAAAGAAATAAACGAGACTAAATACTGGATAGAACTTTTGGCTGATGTATTGGATGAAAGCAACAAAAGAGATTTAAGAAAATATTGGAAAGAAGCTAATGAATTAACGCTTATCTTTAATAAAATATATCATAGCTCAAAAAATAAAAATTAAAACATTTATAAATTAAAAATTGTTTTAAAATTGAAAATTGAGAATTACTAAATTTATGAAGAACATTCGTGAACAATTGAAAGGTTTGAAAAATGAAGATGTGTTCCAAGCACGTCCTTCTTGGGTTTTGTCAAACAAACAGATGCTAATGTCACAAATTTCTAAGACTAGAGTAGCTGTGAGTGAAGAAAGTTCTGAAAAGAAATTGTCACAATCTTGGAGACGTTTTACTCATATATATCAAAGTTTTGTTCCTACTAACATGAATAAGGCTTTGCGTCCTATTTTGACTGCTGTGATGGCTCTTGTAATTACTACTGGAGGTTGGGTGGCTAGTGCTTATGCTGAACCAGGAGATTTTATGTGGTCTACCAAAGTTGCTTTCAATACTGTGGTAGAACAAGGTAAGCTTGCATTGACATCTGAAGATAAAAAGACTTCTTTGAAATTGGATTTTGCTACCAAAAAAGCACATATTCTAAAGCAAGTATCAGATAGTGATATAAAAAATGATGTAAAGGAAAAATTATTGAAACAAACTTCTAAAGATTTGAAAGAACAATTGGATGGGGTAAATGATAGTTTGAAAAATTCTACAGCCGAAGATGCTTCTGGTTTGGTAAAAGAAATATCACTCAAAACAAAAGAAATATCTCATACTTTGAGAGAAGTATCAGATAAAACAGCTGGAGATAATAGTGCTTTGTCTATAAATTTGGCTGAGCAAGCCGTGGATGCTTCTAAACAAAGTTTACAAATGGTAGAAGTAGTACTAGAAAAAAAAGTTGAAGCAAATTCTGAAGTATCTGAAGAAGAAAAAATGATTATAAAAGAACACATTACAGAAACAGTAAATGAAATAAAACAAGACGTCGAAAAAACCAAAGCTCAAGCTACTCAGATACAAGATATAAAAAATTCTGGAACGGCTGAGTTATTAAATGTTATTGAAAATGAAAGTAATAATAGTACATCTACTGAAATAGAATTATTAGACAACAATGTCTCTAGTAGTACAACATCTTCAACAAATGTTGATGGACAAAGTGTATCTGTAGAAACACAAAAAAATAGTAACACTATTTCTAGTATAGATCTTAGTAACAAAATAGATGCTGTCGTAAAAACAGTGGATACTGAGAATGACAGTGTTATAGGATTGTTGGAAGGCAATATGCTTGAAGCTGTGAAAAAAACTATAGAGTTGAAAGCGACTGTCACAGATGTAAGTAAAGAAGTGAGTGATTCTTTGAACAAATTGCAAACACAAGTTCAAGTTAATATTGAAAATAATAAAGTAACAGCAAGTACAACTACAAAAATAGATATAAGCAGTAGTAGTACTCTTAGATAATTTAAGAATTTAGGAATTTTGAATTTTGGAAATTATTTTTCTAAATTCAAAATTCCTAAATTGGAAATTATTTATTAAGTAGCCTGGTAAGAAAAAAAACTTACAAAAGCCTCTACTGTATGATTCATTGGTCCTAAATATTGGAATCAATGAGCCATACAGTAACCACTATAGTGTAAACTATAGTGGGGAAGGGCACTCGTCTGGCCGACGAGACTCTACCCCGAAAAAGTTTTCAAATTTTGAAAAACTCTCGGGGGACCCCACTTGACCAAAAGGTCGAGCTACCAATAGGTAGAGTCTAAGTGGTTATTTTTATTCAGACTTATTGTGATGACACTGCTTTTGCAGAGGCGCTTCGCAATGAGCCAAAAAGGTATTTATGAACGATGTAATTAAATTCGGAAAAAAATTGTTCACTTTTTCAGTAGTTGCTATGACTCTAGCTTGGAGTCTTGGCGTATCAGCACTAGTTCCTAGTGTTGTTCATGCTGAAGGTGAATGTCCTGTTCTAAGTGCTGGCGATCTTGTAAAATTACAAGGTCAATCAGCTGTCTTCCTTTTGAATTCTCAAATGGAAAGACTATATTTCCCAAATGCAGAAGTATACAAAACTTGGTACACAGATTTCAGTGGTGTAAACAACTTAACACAAACATGTTTTAGTGCTTACCCACA
>PFPL01000031.1 GCA_002793035.1 Candidatus Magasanikbacteria bacterium CG_4_10_14_0_2_um_filter_33_14 | reverse complement strand
CTGTGAATAATTTTATTTTCATAGATAGTTATTCTGCCTATTCTGCTTATTGACTTATTTTGCTTGTTACACTCTCAATCATATTTCTAAATCCATGGCTTCCCAAGAAAGTGACGACATCATTTGGTTTAGAATTTTTCAAAATATAATCAACCAGTTTTTCATCATCGTCAATGTAAATAACATTTTTCTGGGTTTTTGAAATTATTTCAGTAAGTTCTTCACCTTCGATAGAAATTTCTTCGCCTGGTGCTTGTTTGATTGTAGTTAATCTTGGGATTATGACTAAGTCAGCGTCAGAGAATTTATTAGCATAACCAGCTATTGCTTCTTTTTGTCTATTGCCAGAGTTTGGTTCAAAAATAGCAATGACTCTACCATCATTATATATCCTTTTGAGAGTTTGCAAAACAGATGAAGCTTTTTGGGGTGAGTGAGCAATGTCGTCGATGACAGTGATTTGACCGTCCAATCTTTTTTCCAAGCGTCTTTTGACATTTTTGTAAGTTTCTAGACTCGCAATAATTTTTTCAGCGTCGATTCCCATTTCGTGAGCCATGGCAAAAGATGCTGTCATGTCGTCTACCAAATATTCTCCGAGTAGAGGAGATTTGATTTCAAAATTTTTATCATCATGAACTATTGTGAATTGTAGACCTTGTTTATTGACTACAACATTTTTGTAATGATAATCATTTCCTTCACTTGGTCCATAAGTAATTTTTTTGCATTTGGCGAAATCTAGCATTTCTTTTTTTACGCGTTCACTTGTTACAAGCAGACCTGACTCTGGTAAATTACCAAGTAACTTTTCAAAAGCCTCAAAATAAGATTGTTCAGTCGGATAGACATCAGCGTGATCCCAGACGACAGAAGTGAGAAGTAGGTGAGTAGGTGAGTAGTGAAAGAATTTGGCACCATCATCCCAACGAGCGCTCTTGTATTCGTCTCCTTCAAGAATAGAATACTTGGAGTCAGTCAATTTGGCGGCTGGCATATCGTTCAAGCTAATGCCACCAAACATATAACTTGGGTCAAAATTATTTTCTTGCAAAATCCAAGAGAGTAGAGAAGTTGTGGTAGTCTTACCAAAAGTACCAGCACAGACAATAGAATTTTCTTTGACAAAAAATTCAGCAATAGCTTCTGGGTAAGATTTGTATTTTAGTTTTTTTTCTTGGGTGTACATCCATTCTGGATTGTTTGATCCGGCGACATTGCCGACGATGACTAAATTTGGGTTTCCTTCTTTGGTCCCTCCTTCGCTATCGCTATGGCGGGCAAGCATTTTTTCCACGTGCCAGCCGGGATAATAAGGAACACCTGCTTCTTTCAAGTAAGTTGAGACTGGAGGATAGAATCCTTTGTCAGAGCCAGTAACTTTGTAGCCTTTTTTGTGGAAGGCTATGGCGAGTGCACTCATTGCTACTCCGCAGATGCCGATGAAGTGAATGTGGTATATTTTTGAGTTGTTTATTTTTTGATTGTTTGTTTGATTCATAAAAGTATTTGAGCAGAATAACAATTAAGCAGAATAGGCAGAATAAGTTATAAATATTGTTTTTGGCTTTTTATCCAGCCATATAATAATCTACCAGCTTCTTCAGCTTT
>PFPL01000014.1 GCA_002793035.1 Candidatus Magasanikbacteria bacterium CG_4_10_14_0_2_um_filter_33_14 | reverse complement strand
AGAAATTGGTGAAACAGGGGAGAGTGATCTCAAATATTATAATGCAGCCGCTGAAACTTTGGCTGATAATTTAGTAAAAAGAAATGAAGGAAAGCAAAAAAAATATTTAGTTATTATCAACAAAAGCACAGTACCAATAGACATGGTAGACAAAACGCAAGAAATTTTGGAAGCCAAAGGTGTTAAAAATTTTGGGGTAGTTTCCAATCCAGAATTTTTGGTAGAAGGTAAAGCTATTCAAGGTTCAATAAAACCAGACAGAATTGTGGTTGGTGCTTGGACTGAACAAGATTTTGCTATCATGCGCCAAGTCTATGAACGTTTTTACAATTCTCCTCAAACTAAATTTATTGAAGTAAATCCCAAAGAAGCGGCTGCTAGTAAACTTCTTGCCAACTATATGCTTTTCAATAAACTCGCTGTTTGTTTTGATGTGGTTGGTCGTACTTGTGAAAGTTTTGAAAATCTTCAATTTGAAAATGTTCGCAATGCTTTGGTCACCGATCCACGTATCGGAAGTTGGGGATTGTATGATAGTCTTTATGCTGGAGGAAGTTGCTTTATCAAAGATGCTCGTTCACTTTCACATCAACTCAAACAAAAAAAACAAAATACAGTTTTGGTTGATGAAGTTTATTTGTCCAACAAAAGACAACTTAAAAATTTTTTGGAAAGAATAGAATCCTCAAGTGGATTTGAAAATAAAAAAATCAGTATTTTAGGTGTGGCTTTCAAACGTGATACCAATGATATTCGTAATTCGGCCAGTATTGAGATAATGAATTATCTAGCAGATAAGAATTTTGCTGAAGTAAATGTTTACGATCCAGCAGCTATGGAAAATTTCAAAAAGATGTTTCCTGAGTCAGAAAAAGTGAGATATCATAACCACGAGTTTGAAGCTATCAAAAATTCTGATATAATAATCATAGCCACCGACTGGCCACAATTTCGTGGGCTTGCCGATGTCTTGATGGCTGAATCAACAAATAATAAGCCTTTGATTGCTGATGGTCGTCGTATGCTTCAACATCGTTATGATGATTTGAAAGGTGCTGGATTCAAAGTGGTGGCGGTTGGGAGTCTTTAATTCATATTATATTATAATAAAATTGGATACGAAATACGAAAAATACGAACATACGAAAGTTTCGTAATTTCGTACATTTCGTATTTCGTATCCCTTTGTAATCAAAACTTATTTTATGAAAATTTTAGTAACAGGTGGCGCCGGCTACATCGGTAGTCATGTCGTCAAACAACTTCTGGATAAAAAAAACGATATTGTAATTGTTGATAATCTATCTACTGGTTTCCAAAAAACAATAAATACCTTGAAAAAATATGCTTTGGCCAAAAAAGTAAAGCTTACTTTTTACAAAGTAGATTTGTCAGACAGTAAAAAATTGGACGCAGTCTTTGCCAAAGAAAAAGTTGCAGGTGTAATACATTTTGCAGCCAGTATCGTCGTGTCTGAATCAGTGCGTGATCCATTAAAATATTATGAGAATAATACTAGTAATACTATCAATTTGCTCAAAGCTTGTTTAAAATATAATGTTAATAAATTTATTTTTAGTTCAACCGCTGCTGTTTATGGTGAACTTGAACCAAGATATCTTCCAGCCAAAGAAGATGGACCTGTACATCCTATGAGTCCTTATGGACA
>PFPL01000017.1 GCA_002793035.1 Candidatus Magasanikbacteria bacterium CG_4_10_14_0_2_um_filter_33_14 | reverse complement strand
GTGTTTTACGGTGAGCTACTTTATCGACTATGGCTCCTGCTAGAGAAGTTTCTGTAGGTTCAAAATCTTTATCAAATTCTTCAGCCATAGGATGACAGCTGGTTGTTTGGACAATATGAATTTGGGGATGTTGTTGTCCGCCAAATTTGGAAGCAGGAATGGCGTCAAAAGCTATTCCAAGTCCTTGGGCAGTAGTACCAGAAGAAGTCGGTACAAATATTGCTTGCAAGTTTGGGATATTATTTACTTCTTCTGCTAGTTCGTAATAACCCATGAGAGCTGTGTCGTCAGTTGATTGTCTTAGGTTTTTTACTTGACCTTCTTTGTCGAGAGCAAAAGCTGATTGTTTTGGTTTTTCTACTTGTTCGAGAGAAATATTTTTGTCTTCGATAATAGTTTCCAAAATTTTTAGTTTTTGTTTATCAATATTTTTGCCAACAAAAACTTTCAATGTCAGATTATTGTCATTATTTTTATTATGAGCTTGGATGGTATGTATAGCGGCGATGGCTGCATTGCCGGAAGAAGAAATTACAAAGTTTGTGATGTCTTCTTCTTTGTTATATTTTTTGACCATTAGTGGGATAGAACGACCTTTATGTGAAGAATATTTGTGTTCATCTTCACGTTTGAGATAGATGTCTATTCCGAGAGCTTTGTTTAGCTCTGTGAATGTTGGTTGGGGGGTTTTCATATAGCATTGATTTAAACAGATTTATACTGATTAAAAGTGATTAAGTGATAAGGTGATTGGGTGAAAGGGTGAATCTGACTTGATTTTTTTGAGCTTTTGTAGTATTCTATCTTATGTCTAATTTTAAATCAAATAATTAAATACAAATATGAAATTAGTTTGTCCAGAATGTAAAAATGAAGTTGATTTGGTAAATTATCCAAGTTTGGAAGTAGAAAACATTATTGAATGTGATATGTGTGGTATTACCCTTATGGTGACTGACATGGAAGGTGAAAATGTTTTGACTGAAATTGTGGATGAAGGTAAGTAGGACGTTGAATGACGCGGAAAACAACGCAGACTTACGCAGACTCTTAATTTGAGTCTGCTTTTATTTATTTCAAAATTTTTTTCTTGAATTCTCCTAGTTTTTTTTGATAATTTAGTTTTAGCAAATAGAAAGTGATACCAGTAGACATGAATTCTTTACTTGTTGCATATTTCATAAATTCAGTGAAACTTACTTTCATGACTTCTACTTTTTCACCTGAGTCCAGTTTTGGTTCATGAGTTTTTTCTGCCTCTTTGGCAACATAAGTATATAGAGGCCAATCTATTTTGCTAGAAGGTGTTTCTATATAAACCAATTCCCAGTTTTTGGAAGTATAACCTGTTTCTTCTTTTAGTTCTCTTTTGGCTGTTTGGAGAGGTGTTTCTTTGTTTTCTTGTCCACCACCAATAACTCCATAGAAAGGTTTTTTGATGTGTGGATGTTGTTCTTTGAGGACAATTATTTTTTTGTCTTTAGTAACAGCCAGAGCTTGGATGCTGTGCTTTCTTTTTAGCATCTCAAAAGTTGCAGTTCTTCCATCAAAAAGTTTTTGGGACCATTGGTAGACATCGAAGAGAACTCCAGTAAAAACTTTTTTTGCTTGTTTTGGAATTTTCATAAAGCAGAATAACAATTAAGCAGAATAGGCAGAATAAGTTATAAATATTGTTTTTGGCTTTTTATCCAGCCATATAATAATCTACCA
>PFPL01000046.1 GCA_002793035.1 Candidatus Magasanikbacteria bacterium CG_4_10_14_0_2_um_filter_33_14 | reverse complement strand
AAAAAACAATCCTTTTAATCAGGATTGTTTTAATATTATAAATATTTGCCAATTTGGAAGATTGTTGTGTATAATGTAAATACTTTTTAAGTCCCACAGATGAATCAAATATTTACTATGTCAAAAAAAGATACAATTCACATAGAACTCACAGATAAATCCTCCAAAAAAATTAAAGAATTTGAAAAAATAAAATGGGCCGTCGCTGACCAGGAACATTATGGAAAACCAGTTGACTTTACAAAAAATAAATACAAGTTTGTCGCTAAAAATGAAGATGGTGAAATTACAGGAATTTTGGATTTGATGACCGAAGCCAATTTAGCTTTTGTTGAAGGATTATTGATTGGTTCCAAATTTCGTAAACAAGGTATTGGAAGTAAACTAATGAAACAAGCAGAAGATTTTGCCAAAAAAAATAAATGTACAAAAGTATATCTAGAAACAAATGAGGATTGGGAGGCCGTTGAATTTTATAAAAAACTAGGATACGAAGTTACCGGAAAACACGAAGACCATGCTTTGGGACAGAGATCATTGATCTTCACAAAATTTCTGTAAATAAAACCATTATGAAAATCTATCAGGTAAAAAGTAGCCCTTATCCTGGTACGAATTATAAAGAAGTTTATCAAAAAGCTTCTTATACCTATTCCAAACTAAGGAGGAAATCAAAAAGAAGACCCTACGTAAGGTCTGCTTATTTTAATAAAGAAAAAATTTTTCTCTCACTTTTCTGGGAACATTTGTATGAAAAATTGAATTATAGAGACAAAACTAGAAGAGTAAAATATTTTTTGTGTGCTATAGAACTAATAGAAAACAGTAAATTTGATCCTGAATCAAAAGAAAATGTAGACAAAAAATCAGAGATACTTCACCGTTTTGCGGGCAAAACAAAAGATAACAAAATGTTCTTTGTACAAATAAAAGAAGACAAACGAACTGAAGAAAAATGGCTGATGTCAGTTTTTCCTGTACAAAAATAAAAAAAGACATTCCGCCAAATTGGAGCTTATAAACTCCGGCCGAAAGCCTTTCTATACATTTATATTAGCATAATATTAAACTCTTGTCAATGATAAAAAAACAACCCCGTTTTTCGTGAAAGGCGGAGTTGTTTTTTTGTTGCAGTGTTTAAGTGTTTTTATGCCAACTGTTCATTCACCTCAGCTACAAAATCTGTAACTTTCTTTTCAATACCTTCACCCAATTCGAAACGAGCGAAGCGACGAAGAGTAATTTTCTCACCAATACTACCTGAAGTTGCTGTTAGCAATTGTTCGATAGTTTTGTCTTCATCTTTGATGAAAGCTTGATTTAGTAGACATACTTCTGAGTAGAATTTACCCATCTTGCCTTCCAAGATTTTTTCAATCATTTCAGCAGGTTTACCTTCAGCTAGCAATTGAGCGCGGTAAATTTCTTTTTCTCTATCCATATCTTCTTGTGATACTTCATCAGAAGAAAGATATTTTGGATTCATCGCAGCGATGTGCATAGTGATGTCATTTCCAAGAGCCAAGAAAGCTTCATTTTTGGCAACGAAATCAGTTTCTGAATTCAATTCTAGCATGACACCGATTTTACCTTCACCATGCAAGTATGTGAATACTTTACCTTCAGAGGCTACTTTGTCAGCACGTTTAGCAGCTTTGGCAGCACCACGTTTACGTAACCAATCGATAGCTTTTTCGAAGTCTCCATTGGATTCTTCCAAAGCATTTTTACAATCCATCATGCCGGCTCCGGTTTGAGCACGAAGCTTGGCAATCTCAGAAGCAGATATAGACATATATGTTCTTTGTTTAAAGATTAAATTTTTTTTGAAGTTTTTCTTTCTACCAAATTTTAAAATGGCTAAATTGTCAAACTGTTACATTGCCTTCTTTACATAAACAACAATTTAGCAATTTAACAATGAAACAATATACAAAGAAATTATTTACTTGCTTTTTCTGCAGTCTTCACAGGAGCTACACCTTCTGTCTTTACAGCAGCAGCATTTTTTGCTCTTTCAGCCAGACCTTCTTTGATAGCTTCTGTCACTAGACCAACAATCATTTCAATAGATTTGACAGCGTCGTCGTTGGCTGGGATGACATAGTCAGCTTTGTTTGGGTTGGCATTGGTATCACAAACTCCGATGACAGGGATTTTCATTTTGTTGGCTTCTGTAACAGTAGTTTTTTCCATCTGCATAGATGGGATGAATACAGCGTCAGGACTTTTTTCCAAAGTCACAAGACCTGCAAGATATTTGTCCATTTTTTCAAGATTTTTTGCGATTTCCAATTGTTCTTTTTTAGTATACTTACCCAATTGACCTTTTTCTAGTTGATCTTTTTGAGTCATGTATTTCTTAGTCAACTTTCTGATTTCGTCAAAGTTGGTAAGCATTCCACCGATCCAACGGTCAACCAAAAATGGCATTCCACAATCTTGTGCAGCCTTTTGTACGATATTCTTGGCTTGAGGTTTGGTAGAAACAAAAAGAATTTGTTTGCCTTCACTAGCCATTTTCTTAATTTGTGGCAAAACTATTTCTAGTTGAGCCGCAGTTTTTTCCAAGTCAATAATGTGAACTTGGTTACGTGATGTGAAGATGAAAGGTTTCATCTTTGGGTACCAACGTGACCCTTTGTGTCCAAAGTGAACACCGGCTTGGAGCATGTCCAAGACTGAAGGAATTTTCATATAGCATTTTCCTTAATCCTCTCTTCCAGGTAACCCACCGAATCGGCGGGCAGGAAAACATCAGGAAGGTGAGGGATTTATAAATATTCTCTCAATTTGAGAGTGGCTATAATATACGTTATATTAGCTTTTTTGTCAAGAGATTGTTATCGACAGTTGAACTTAAAATTAGATAGGTATATTATATATATAAGATTGAAATGGCTAAACCCTCCCAAGGCGGGCAAGTTGTCACATTGTTACATTGCTTTGTGACCTAAGCAACAATTTAACCATTTAGCAATTTAACAATTTTCTAACAAACTTTGTCTAATTTAACATAAAATTACCAAAGATTAAATTTTAAATCACGAAAATATGAAAGGCTACATCACAAATATCGAAAAAGCCACTCTAGAGAACACCGACTACCGTAGAGTGCTCTACACAGCCAAAAATAGCCAACTTGTTCTCATGAATCTCCAACCTGACGACGAAATTGGTCAAGAAATTCATCACCTAGATCAATTTATTCGTATTGAACAAGGCAACGGCAAAGTGATTCTAGATGGTGTAGAAACAGAAGTCAGAGACGACTTTGCGATTGTCATTCCTGCAGGGACAGAACACAATGTAATAAATACTGGAGAAGTAGAAATGAAACTATACACCGTCTATTCTCCACCAGAGCACAAAGATGGTTTGGTAGAACACACCAAAGCTGAGGAAGTAGAGGAACATTTTGATGGGAAGACGACTGAATAAATAATTTAAAAAACCGTCGGAAGACGGTTTTTTGTTTTGTTGCTAATTTGATACTTTTATTGGTATAATGGGTTTAAATTTTATTATTTTATTATGAATAAAAAAAATACAGATAACAGAATGCAATGGATTACAACACTTGAAGAAAATGATCCAAAAGAAAGAAAGTATTCTACTAATTACGAATTCTTTTCTGAAGTTAGAATACCCGGAATTTTGGAATACAATAATGGTAATCTTCTCTGTGGATTAATTGAAGAAGATAAAGAACAAGGTTTATATTATTATAGACTCATATTGACTACCAACGAAAAAGAATACAAATTTGATCTTACAAAATATTCAAAAGCAGGGTATTTTTTTTCATCTGGAATAATTGGTGAGCTATTAGCTATTTTTTCTGTATATTTTCAAGCACGTTTTTTTTTAAAGTCAAGTACTTATGGAGAATTAACAAACCATAGCATCGAACACAGAATATCCAAAAAAACAAATTACATAAAACCAAGTCCTTACAAAAATTTTGAAATGTTCTCTAATGAAACTAAAAGAAATTGGAATAAAGGACTGACAAAATTTTTAGATGATATTAAATCTTTAGACCAAATATACCACCAAAATTTAATAAATTCTTTTCATTGGTACGCCGAAGCAATAAAACACATTAGCATAGATCGTGAATTATTTTATGTTAGAATGGTATCTTCAATTGAATCTCTGCTAAATTATATTGAACCAAAAAAAGACAGTCTAACTAATAAATTAGAAGTATTAACAACAGATAATATCACATTCAATGAAGATGAAAAAATTCAAATAAACAACTGGATAAAAAACAGAAATATACAAAATAAATTTATTAATTTTACAGAAACATATTCTGAAGGATTTTTTAAAGACGGAAATGAGGAAGCAAACCATTGTTATATAAAATCTGTCGATTTAAAAAAACACCTAAAAAGTATCTATTCTGCAAGATCAAAATACTTACACGAAGGGAAACCTATGTATATAAGTGATGATTATACAATGGATGACGCCAAATGTTGGGATATAGATCCTGCAGGTGGTATGTTTGTTGATAGAAAAAAGTTTAGCCAAAATGAAAAATTACCCAGAATGAGATGGTTTGAAAGAATAGTAAATTATTCAATAAAAAAATTTATAGAAAAAAATCTAAATAAAAAATTATGAAACAAGGCATAAAAATTTTACTCATTTCTGACAGCTGGATCAATCTCTCACTTGGTATGATTGGTCCCATCTACGCTATCTTCGTTGAAGAAATTGGTGGAGATATTCTCGACGCTAGTTGGGCTTACTCTGTCTATATGATCACCGCTGGTGTCGTCATGTACTTACTTAGCAAATGGGAAGACAGGGCTAAGCATAAAGAAAAATTTGTAGTCCTAGGTTATGCTCTCACTAGTCTGGCATGTCTCTCATATATTTTTGTTTACAATCAAGCCACACTTCTCTTTACCCAAGTTCTTCTAGGATTGTCTGTAGCCATACTTAGTCCAGCTTTTGATGCTATTTATTCACATTATGTCAAAGCCAAAGAAGAAGCCTCAAATTGGGGACTCTGGGAGTCTCTCAGTTTCATCGTGACCGGTCTAGCCGCGGTAATCGGTGGCTACATGGCAAATATGTTTGGTTTCAGGACTCTTTTTGTTGTCATGTTTATCATCTCACTTTTTGGAGCCTTGAACAGTATGAGATTGTATAATAAGAAAAAATATTTAAATCAAGAATAAAAAACTATGCAAAAAGTAGAGCTAAAATTTCTAGATATCAATGTCGAAGAAATGAAAAATAAAATAGCAATTTTGGGTGCTAAAAAAATTTATGACGAAGACATTATTAGCTTACCATTTTCAGGAGAAGGTTTTTCTTTTGGAGATTCCAACAAAAAGCTTTTGCGTATCCGCAAAGTAAATGGTGATATAGTAATCACATACAAAGGAGAAAACCGGGAATCACAAATGATCAATAAAGAAGAAATAGAAATAAAAGTAGATGACTTCGACAAAGCAAGTTTGCTTTTGGAAAGATTAGGTTTTGAAAAAGGAAACCTTTTCACAAAACATCGCGAACATTATGAGATGGGAGATATACACTTTGAATTCGATACCGTTTTCGACATTCCAACATATCTTGAAATAGAAACCCAAAGAGAACAAGATATGTTTGATATTTGTACAAAATTGGATTTGGATATAAACACTGGAAAAAACAAAACCATTGTCGAACTTTTTCCAAAATATTTTAAATAAAATAAAAAACACTTTCAAAAAGTGTTTGTTCGCCGTCTATGTTTATGTTGTAACGGTTTACAAACACAGACGACGTCACATGATACACAACCTCCTTTTGAGCTCTTCCCTAAAGACTTCCCCCATTTCGAGATCAATTGATCCACCACGAAGGAAATTTATTCCTCGTAGCCCTTTACTATTCAGACCGCAATAGACATAACAAATCTGTCCATCAAGTGGTATGTGCAAAGTGATTGGATAGTCCAATGGACTGACTTTTTGCAAGAAATGCTCACCATCCTCGCTAAGATGTGAATCCACGAGACTCAGCACTTCTTTGATGATGTCAACAATCTCTATCACAGTAATCAAGAAAGCTCCTCGGTCAATTTATTATATACTAGATAATTAAAAGATATTTGTCAACAAAAAAAACAACCCCACTCCCAAGGTTGTTTTTATATAAAAAAGATAATCAAATACTCTCTGCAAAATCAAAATCAATGACTCGCGCTACCATATGCCACTCTTCAGGATCTTTGACAAAATCTGACAAGTCAAAAGAAAAATTATCTGGATCAAAAGGAATTTCATTTACATTACCATGTTTTTTCATTTGTTCTTGATAATAACCTTCCCTCACCCATTCAACAGTAGCATTACCTGGATGACCATGACCATGTTTGAATCCCAAAGCATTCAACTTATTAATCAAAATTTTTGATTGCATTTCTAAAAACTGCGAAAAGTCTCGATACCAATTATTTTGTTCTCTATCAATCTGAATACCTGTCAAAAAACCAACATCCGGACCACAATATCTAGTAGGGACTACATATTTACCATCTTTTTTCTTCCAAACATCCCCTACTATAGGAGAGATTGGCAAATTTTTACCCAAATCTCGCCAAGCTTCATAATTCTTTTTTTCAAGAGTATTCAAAAAAACTACTGGCGAATAATTAAGCTCTTGACCATCTTGAGTTTTCACATGATCCTTTTTACCAAAGCTCACAATATGTAATTCTCCTCCAGTTTTATCTATATCACCCACGAACTTTTCACCTGTGGAAATTTTCTCCAAGATAGAAAGTACTTCTCTACTGGATATACCATATTTTTTTATTATCAAAAACAGAAACTGCCTTTCCACATGACTAATTTTATCAAAATTTTCTTCCAAAACTTCTTTAATTTTCTTATTTGAGAGTGATTCTTTTTCTTCTTCTGACAAAGCAAAAAATATACTATCAACAAATTTGCTTTTCTCAATATCAGATGTTTTTTTGAGAGCCTCACCAACGACACTTTTATCAGGTACCTTAGACAAAATAATTTTAAACATTTTATTGAGAGATTCCATCACTTTTTCAAATTTATTTTTATCAGTTATAGCAGCATCGGCCTCTTTGGATTTAAAAACATAATCAAACATTTTCTGCCAAAAATAAAATTCTTCAGGTTTGCAATTTGCAAGCCCCTCTTTCACAAACTGTAAAACTTCTTCAAAATAACCAAAACTCAACATATCCTTCAATTTGTAAGAAAAAAATACCATATCCCTACTACCTCGAACGTTTGGATCAAAATTATTGCAAACTTTTTCGACCTCTGGCCTTATATATTTATCAGAAAAGTTTTTTAATCTCTCCTTTAAAGAGTTATCAATCGACACATTCAAAATTTTGAAAATCTTTTTGACAATATCTCCAAAATTATTTTTAATAATATCTTCCTCACTAAGATGTGAATAATAATCCTCCAGGGAATCCAAAATTCTTAAACCCTGACCAGATCTAGTATAATAAACCAACATAACAGAGTATTCAGAAAAATAAACGGTATCTTTATTCTCCATAACTTCTGGTAAACCCAACAAAAAATTTTCAAAAACTTCTTTCATCTCACTCTGAAAAGATTCATCCACAAAACCCTGTTCTTCTAACAGAATAACCAGAGAAAAGAACTCGGGATTATAAAAATCTTCTAATTTCTTCAATTTGGCTAGTACAAACTCTCCCTTACCCATCTTTAACAAAGTTCTTAATTTTTTATAATCCCAAAAATCTTCATTATCTACACTTTCTATTTTTTTATCTAAAAGAATACCAGCTCCAACTTGAAAGTCTTCATTATTATACAAAAAATAAATATCTTCCAAAGTAGTTTTCTCTATTTTTTCATTCATAAGATCTAACATTCTTCTCAAAGCCTCATTTTTTCTTTGTGGCAAATCCAATTCATCATACATTTCTACTTCTCTTTCTAGATCACGAATATCTAATTTTTCATTTTCAGGATAAAAAAGGTTGTCTCCAAAAGTTTTTTCAATATCAATACTATCTTTTATATTTTTCAAAAAAAACAACTGTTTATTTATGTTTATTTTACCTTTAAAATTTTTCAAAATATCAAAATACAAACCACCAAAATGAAAAGAAAATACCTCAAAAAAACGAGACACCTCTCTATCATCTAAGTTGTCTATCAAATTAGAAAAAAAATCTAAAATTTCTTTTCTAAAACCCAGTTTGATAAAAGAAGACATTTTCTTTATATCATCAGAATCACCCCCATCAAAACCATCTTCCAAAAAATGCATATTGAAATTACCTCTATCAAATGTTTCTAAACTAAAATTTTCTAAATATTTTTCCAAACTCTGTCGATAATTTTCTTTTTCTTCAGATAACAAATTTGCCAATTCTTTCACAGAATCAAGTTTGACTTCAGATTCCTTTACAATCTCTCCATGTTTTCTGATACTAATAGGGGAAAATTCTCTTCTCATATATTATATATTATTTAGTTATTTCGATTGCACCACTTGGACAACTCTCCTCTGCCATCTGCACAGATTCTTCGTCACAACTACCATTTTCCAAGACTTCTGCCTTGAAATCATCATTTAAATTAAAACAACCGGGGGCAATAGCAGAACAAGTGCCACAACCAGTACAAAGATCTTCGTTTATATGTATTTTATTTGAGTTCATATTTCGTTTTATTTTATATAATTTTGATAATTTAAAAGGTTTTCTAGCAAAAAACGGTTTAAAACTGTTAAATTGTCAAATTGTTACATTGCCTTCTTTATATAACAAACAATTTAACAATTTAACAATGTAGCCATTTTAGCTGTGTTTAGATAATAAACCACTTTTTTAAGATAGTCAACAGTGGAT
>PFPL01000057.1 GCA_002793035.1 Candidatus Magasanikbacteria bacterium CG_4_10_14_0_2_um_filter_33_14 | reverse complement strand
TAGGGACAGTAGAGTAAACCTCTTTGAAAACAATATGGACACCACTCTCACCAGGCTGAATAAGAGCCATACCTACACTATCTTGAGAAAGGGCGATGTGTTTGGTAAATGCAGTATTTCGACTAAATACAAGACTCTTACTAATAGCTTCATCGTTGATAAATTGATTCATACCACCACCTAATAGAAGAGCATTATAAACATCCATTTGTTGTTTCAATTCCTTGACACCTTCGAGAGCCAGAGCTCCAAGTTTGGAATATTGAATACCCCAAGCACCTTCACCTTTTGATCCCAGACTATCCCGACCAACAGTTACTACCTCAGGGAATACTTTGTATAACTCCTGTGCGATAGCACCGACATCAGCGTTGCCATTTTTCACCCAATTGAAACTAACCGCACGAAAATTGTCTATTCTATCCAAAACATTCAAATCCAAAATATTAGTTTTCAATCTCTCGTCAGAGTTACTGGTCCAAGAAGTAGAATCTTGAGTCAAATAGACACCATCATCACCACCTGCATCCAAAAAGTGAATAGTATTACTAGTCGTGTCCATACGAAGCATCCACTGAATGGTAGAAGAAGTATCAGCAAATGATATGTCTGCTGTAGAAGTAACACTAGAACTTTCAACACTACCACCTCCTCCACCAGCATCCACTCCATAAATTAAAAACTCAGCCCCAAGAAATGAAGGCTCCACGTATTTTGTATAAGAAAAAATAAATTTATCTAAAGAAGGTATACTTCTTATATTAAAATAAGCTCCTATCTGATAAGTAACAGGGACAAAAGTATTTTCTTGAATCACGGTACTCAAAGTACTGTCTAAAATCATATAGGCCGGCACCGGTTGATATCCGTATCTAGATACAGAATAACCCACTCCCACACTTCCATTGTCCAAAATATCAGAAGATATAGGTGAATCATTGGTGTTGTAAGAATTAATAGCTTGAGCATTATCTAGCGTTTCTAAACTAGTATCAAAAGTACGGTAAGCATTCAGACCACCCTCCAGATTATACAATACTACTACATTATCATTTGATAAAGTACTTACATTTACGTTATAAGTAACCCCCGCAGAAAAAGTAGCCGGAGTGGTAAACTGAAAGTCACTCTCAGTAAAGATCATATATTTTCCATAAGAGTCACTGCTGTCAATATATGACAAGAAGACTTTTTCAGTAGTACCGCTACCATAAGTTGTAACAGACGTATTATATGCTGTTGGATTACCCGATATATTTGAAGCCATACCGCAAAAACCCCCTGATGAACAACTATTATATTTAATATAATAAAAGTTACCCCAATCCACAAAAGTCACCAAAAACTGTCCATCTGACATTGGAGAAATATTTAAAGAATTATAATTATAAGTGTTCTGATCAGAACCTGTTGATGACAAGGCGAACTCAGCTGTCTGTAAAACACCAGATGAATCATAAATCTGAGCATACATACCATACTGATTGAAAGGATACCCATAATACCCAACTAGCATAGTACCATCAGACAATAATTTTACAACAGGAGAATAACCATAGTATGAAGCAGTAATAAGTTGTTCATGAACAACACTACTACCATTGACATCAAAAATATCAAAATATAAAGAATTTCCATTATAATATACATACATTGAGGATCCGTTAGCAAATACATCTGACTCTAGATTGAAACTATTTAAACTGTGAATTGATGTGGCTGAACCAGAAGCGCTATATGTATCACCTCCACTAGCAATACCTCCACCTGAATATACCTGATAATAAGCACTATCCCCGCCATAAACTAAAGCAAAAGTATTGGTAGTAAACCCAGCGTCAACATAATAAATACCTGCAGCAACATTACTACTATAAATAGTAGTCGTAGTTTGTTGTTGCGTTGTCAGTGTACTATCATAAATACTATAGTGAATATCACTAGAATAAGTAACATCTCCATCATAATAAAAGTCTGTAGTAAAAAAACCCACCTCACCGCCTGATAATCTACGAACTTTT
>PFPL01000024.1 GCA_002793035.1 Candidatus Magasanikbacteria bacterium CG_4_10_14_0_2_um_filter_33_14 | reverse complement strand
CCGAATTTTTACCAGTATCTTCTTCTGCTCATTTAATCTTTTTACCTCGTTTTTTTTCTTGGGGAGAACATGATATTGCTTTTGATATCATGCTTCACTTCGGCACTCTGTTTGCAGTCGTGTTTTATTTTCGCAAAAAATTGTGGAAGTTGTTCTTAGCATTTTTCAATTATCGAAAAGATGTCTCGGTGGAAGTGAAATCTGATAAGAGATTAGCTTGGCTGATTGCCTTTAGTATTATCCCTGCTGGACTTGTTGGCTTCTTCTTTTCTGATTTGATTGAAAATACTTTTCGCTCATCGTCTTTCATGGCTTTCAATCTTATTTTCTGGGGTATTGTCTTGTTTGTGGCAGATAGATTTAGCAAAAGACAAAAGAACTTGAAAACTCTGGAAAATATTTCTTGGAAAAACAACTTTTTTATCGCTTGTGCTCAAGCCTTGGCGCTTATCCCTGGTACTTCTAGATCTGGTATTACTATGACAGCTGGACTTTTTTCCAAATTAGACAAAAACTCTGCAGCTGAATATTCATTTTTGATGAGTGTACCTATTATTTTTTTGGCTGGGGCTGACAATATTCTCAAGCTATTCAAAAATGGTTTGGGAGATCTAAATATTGCTATTTTGTTTACTGGCTTCTTGTTTTCGATGATTAGTGGTTTTTTGGCAATATCTTTGTTTTTACAAATTATTAGAAAATGGAGTTTTACACCGTTTGTTATTTACCGCGTACTTATAGGTTTGCTTATTTTATTTCTTTTGTAAGTTTTGTTTCATATTTATAGAAGCAGAATCCACCCAAGGCGGACTTTGTAAGCAAATTAAGCAGAATATGCAGAATAAGTAGTTTTATTATCTCAATTGTATCTCAATCTATTTTTATATAAATAAAAAGCTTGTCATTATGAATAAAAAAGAAAAAACAATAGTAACTGTTCTCGGCGCTGGCAACATGGGTACAGCTATTGCTCAAGTTTTGGCTGACAATGATAATATCGTCAATATTTGGAATTGGGAAGGGGATATTGAACCTCTTCAACAAATAGAAAAATATCATGAAAACAAAAATTATTTGCCAAATGTAAAATTGTCTCAAAATATAATTCCAAAATTCAAGATTGAAGATGCTTTGGCTGAAGCTGAAATCGTTTTTTTGGCAATTCCTAGTAGTGTGCTTGAGCATACTATTGCTTTTGCTGCTAGAAATATTAAGAGCAATGCTATTGTAGTAGATTTATCCAAAGGTATTGATGTGAAGAGCTTGAGTATTACTTCGTTTGTAATTGCCAAACATTTGCGTCCAGCATTAAAGAAAAATGTAGTAACAATCTCTGGTCCAGCTATAGCTACTCAGATGGTACATAAGAATTTTACGGCTATGAGTATCGCTTCCAAAAATAAGCGAGCTATCAAAAAAGTTCGGGAAATAATGGAAAATGATTATATCAAACTTGTGCCTACTTCAGACGTCATAGGTGTAGATGTCGGTGGATCATTCAAAAATGTCTATAGTATTGCTATCGGGATGTGTGAGGGTTTGGGTTATGGTCTCAATACCAAAGCAGCATTACTTACTTATGCTTTGCGCGAAATCGCTGATATTACCAAAGCGATGGGAGGCAAGAGAGATACTGTTTATGGTCTTGCTGGTCTAGGGGATCTAGTAGGTACTTCTCTTTGTGAAGATAGTCGCAATCATAAATTTGGAAAATATCTAGGACAAGGCCTTACTGCCAAAGTCGCCAGAGAAAAAGTAAAACAGACTGTAGAAGGTATAGACGCTACAGATTGTTTGCTTAGATTAGCCAAAAAATATAATCTCGACACTCCTTTTGCTTATACAATTCATCACTGTATTGTGAGTAAGCATGATCCTAG
>PFPL01000035.1 GCA_002793035.1 Candidatus Magasanikbacteria bacterium CG_4_10_14_0_2_um_filter_33_14 | reverse complement strand
TGAATAATTTTATTTTCATAGATAGTTATTCTGCCTATTCTGCTTATTAACTTATTCTGCTTAGTACAACGAAATCCAAAGACCAAGTAACACGAACGCAGCATGAATAAGCCAAAAACGCATGACAGTCTTTTCTTCATTCCAACCACGCATTTCGAAGTGATAATGGATTGGTGCCATCTTGAAGATTCTTCTGCCCAAGAGTTGACGACCAAAAATTTGGATGACAACACTCATTATTTCTACATAAAAAATAAAACCAAATAGTGGTAAAAGCAACATTTGGTTCATTACGATGACATTGATTGCGAGCAGTGCACCCAAGCCCAGTGACCCTACATCTCCCATCTGGAAGCGAGCAGGTTTGATATTGAAATAAGTATAAGTAAGTAGAGCACCGACTGTTGTCGCATTTAGAAGAGCGATTTCTTGGAAACCTTCGAGCCAACTTAGTATTGTCAAAACTGAAAAAGTAATAATAAGTGATCCACCAGCCAGTCCATCCATCCCGTCGGCGACGTTGACTGCGTTGGCGGTAAACATGACAAAGAAAATAATCAGAGGAATAATCCACCATCCAATATTTACAAAGCCATCAAAAGGAATGTGAATTTCGCGCCAACTTTCACCAAGCTTGAAATAAATCCACCAAGCGGTAATGGCGCCAGCTATAAATTGTAATAATAATTTTTCATGAACATGAATACCTTTGCCAGGATGGCGAGAGAGGAAAGTAGAAGTACGTTTGAAAATAGACCAAGGTAAAGTGATTATGTACCAAGCACGCATCTTCCAATCTTTGTGAACTTTTATTAGAGTCAAAATTTGTTTTAGTTTTCTGCTTCTTCTTTTTTGTCCATAGATATTTAAGACATCGTCAATTCCACCAAGTAGAGCAGCGAGGAGCATGACGCCGATTGGCACCCAAGTGAATTTTCTTTCCCAGTTGAAAAGCATCGTGATGACAGCTACTGTCACAATGACAAGCAAGCCCCCCATGACTGGCACGCCAACTTTGCTTTTTCTGGCTCCCATAGCGAGAGTTGCATCGTATTCTGGACGACGAGTTAGCTTGTATTTGTATAGAAATTTGCTAAGTAGAGGCGCCCAGAGGAAAGCTATGACACAAGAAATCAGACCAAAGGAAATGGCCTGTTTGAGGAGGTTTAGTGATTCTGATGGAATAGTCATAATAAGGCTATGTCATCCTGAGTCGAGGATACGACGAGGGATCTTTTCTAAATATGAATTTATTTATTTAATAAACTAAACAATTACAAAAATTGCTTATTTAACTCATGCAACTATACTAGCACAAAAAAAGCCTTTAGACAAGGCTTTTTTCAACATTATATTTTTTACAAATTCTTCAATCTCCCCACAAAAACTTCCTTCGCACTCTTAGCTTGAACAAAAGTCCAATTATTTTCACCAGTTTTTCCTTGTTCTCTCCAAATTTGCTCAAGGATATTTTTGGTTAAATCATTTATTTCGATTTGACCACGTCTGACGCCGTGATTGTATTTGCCATCGCTTGGCCATTTGTAAGCATGAATATATTTTATAATTTTGTTGTCAACACTTTCGACAAACATGACATGGTTGTAATCTTGTTTTGGTCCACTGCCAAGAAAAATTATCAAATCATGGGCTTGTACATCTTTCAAAGCTATTTTTTTTGTGTTGCTTTCGTGAGCCAAAGTCGTGACACCACAGTTTTCAGCTGGACGAAGTTTGGCAATCATTTTTCTGACTACACTTTTGGCTAGAGGAAAATGAATGATTTGTTTTAGTTTTTTGTTTTTTGTATCTTGTACCAAAGCGTCTAAAACATGATAAACAAAACCAGAACAATCAACACCAAGATTATTTTCTACCAAAAATTCTTTTATTTTTTCTGTTGGTAAATTAGACAGATCAGTTCTTTCTTTAAGTGAAATAATTTGCAATTCTTCTTCAATATCTTTTGGACTGCCTTTCCCGATGAGTACTGCAAGAGCTCCCCGGACAGCACTTCTTCTATTATTGAAATAAGGAGTATTCACTTTTTTTCCAGCAATATTTAAATTTAGATATTGTTCAATTATATTTTCTAAAAGATTTGAATTGTTAAATTTTTGAATTGTTAAATTGTTTACTATGTTCTTTCCTGTTTCATTAAATTTTTCGTGTTTTTTCATAATTGAATGTTGTGATTGAATGCGAAGTAAATCCGAGTTTTCTTTTTCATTGTCATATTTGATAACAGTGAAATTTTCTTTTTCAAGTTTTAGTTTTATATTTTCAACATCAATATTTTCTTTTGATTTTCTAAGAATTATTTGAGCACCATCAGTAATTTTAATTAATTTTTTATCAGACAAACTACAACCAAGTAGTGTAAGTAGGTGTCCTTCAAAAGTGGTAATTTCATCTTTATTTTTTTTGTTTAGCATTTGTAACTGTGATTCAAAAGTGGTGTTGGCTGGTTGACGGGCATTTATTTCTATCAAATACAAACTATCAGAATTTTTTTCCCAAATAATATCTACACCAAAAAGTCCTCTCCAATTTTCTTTTTGCATTTTTTTACCGACTGCTTCTACAATTTCTTTATATTGTTTTAAATTTTTTTCAGTCAAAAGTTTATTAGCTAGACCCCAATCATTACCAATCGTCGCAAACTTGTTTTGTGTAAATGGTTCAAGTCCAGTAATCTGATAACTAATATTCCCCAAAATGATTTCTTTGTCTGTAACTATATTATTATTTGTAAACAAAATACCTTCAACAAATCTGGTGGTTTTGCATTCACGTTTTGGAAATTTTGTTTTTATTTCTTCAAGTTGTTTTTCTGATTCAATAAGAATGGTACCACTGCCAGTATGAGATTGGTTGTATTGCAAAACAAAATTTTCTCCAGCAAATTTCAAATTACCACAAACATCTATTTTGGCGTCTGGTAAATATTTACTAGATTCACCCAGCCATTTTACTCCAGAAATTTTTTGTTCTATTTTATTTGCGAGTTCAGCATTTGGATTTAGAAGTTTCCAATTGTTTTCAGCACAAATTTTTTCTATTTGCTTTGTTGGTTTGAAAACTAGAATTTGTGGATTATCCTTGTCCACAGTAGCTTTTGCAGAGTTGGATATTTTGTTTATGAAGTTTTTTGCTTCAGTATTTTGTAATAGTTCCCAAGTATCTAGTTGTTTTTCAGCTGGTATTAGCAAAATATTATTTTTACCCTTTGCTACTTGCTTGGCAAATGTGCTAGTATTTGAGATAATGTAGTAAGAAGGGTTAGACAAATCAAAACCAAGCGCCCTTTCAAGGTCGCGGGTTACGTAGATAATGTTTTTGTTTAATAATTCTTTCATATTGGACTAGTATAGCTAATTTAAGCGTAAAAATCAAGTTGTTTTCTTTTTATCCCGAGCGACGAAGGAAATAAAACGTGCTTGCCGGTAGGAAAAAATCTATAAACTCTGTGAATTTTGAATTAGTCTAAAACTAATTTTAGAATCAATTAACGTCATAATTAATAAAAAAGTTTAAATTAAGAAAGATCCCTCGTCGTATTCTCGACTCAGGATGACATAACCTTATGGATCAAATATACACAACTTTAAGAAAATTTGGCAAAGTAAAATTAAACGAGCCAATGTCCAAGCATACTACTTTCAAGCTTGGTGGTCCGGTCAAATATTTCATCACAATTGACAATACTGACAAACTTGTCGAAGTTTTGGACTTTTTGCGTGAGGAAAATGTGGAGTATATTATCCTTGGGGGTGGCAGTAATGTACTTTGTGCTGACAAAGAATTCGATGGTGTAGTCATAAAAATTCATGATCAAACTACTATAATAGATGATCAAACAGTGATTGCTTCTGCTGGTGCTTCGACCGTATCTGTGGCACAAGCAAGTGTGAAAGCTGGACTCACAGGATTTGAATGGGGAATTGGCGTACCTGGAACAATTGGTGGTGCTGTACGTGGCAATGCTGGCGCGATGGGAGGAGATATGAATGGTAATATTTCCAAAGTAGAAGTCTATCGACAAGGTGAAATTTTGGAACTTTCAAAAGAAGAATGTGAATTTGCTTATCGTGAAAGTATTTTCAAACACAATAATGATGTAGTTTTGCGTGTTTGGTTGAAACTAGAAAAAAGTAGTGAAGAGAGTAAAGATCTGATGAAAAAAGCAATCGAAAATATTTCTTATCGTAATACTACTCAGCCTCAAGGCTTCGCTTCATCAGGCTGTATTTTCAAAAATGTGAGTATTGAAAAGTGGAAACAAGAAAATGGGGGAGAGTTGCCAGAGATTTTTGCTGGTAAAGCTGTTATTTCTGCTGGTTGGTTGGTTGACAGTTCTGGTTGCAAAGGATTGCAAGTTGGACAAGCTCAAGTTAGTGAAAAACACGCCAATTTTATCGTCAATCTTGGTGGTGCAACAGCTAGTGAAGTAAAAAGTTTGATTGAGGAAGTGAAAGAAAAAGTGTATAATGAATTTAAGATAACTTTGGAAACAGAAGTGCAAGAAATTGGGTTTTAAATACGTAATAGTTAATATAAGGATAAAATAAATTTAATTCATTTAACCAAAAATATATGACAACAAATATCTCAGCAAATGGAATGGATATGACAGATTCAATTCGTGAATACGCAGAGGAAAAAATTGAAAGTGTTACCAAGTTTTTTGATAATATTACTAGTGCAGATATAATTGTAGGTATGGATAATTCTGATAAAGCAAAGCCTTATTTTGCTGAAGTAAATTTGGGTATACCTGGTAAAAATCTTTTTATCAAAAAAAATTCAGAAGATTTGTACAAAGCTATCGACAAAGTAAGAGATCATTTGAAAGTTGAACTTGAAAAAATGAAAGGTAAAATGCGTGACAAGGATAAAGAAACTCTTAGAAATGTTAAAGGCTATCAAGAATAGTTTTATGTCTGAAAGACATGAGACTTTTAATAAAGAAATTTTGTTACATCAGTTATTGATTGATAGAGAACAATTGTCATCTTATTTGAATGAAGAGATTAGTCTTTCAGAAAAAAATATTATAGATAGTTTGGCTGTTTCTTTGGATCAATTTTTGAACTTTTATAATATAAAAAAACTTAGAGAGGATAAAGGTTTTGATAGAATGTTTGAAAATGTTTTTTCAGATGAACCTTCTAGTAGAAAAAAAGTTTTTTTAAGGGAACTACTTGATGAAATATCAGAGGGAAGACAATCAATGATTAGGAGTCAAAGAGGTGATACTGAGTTTTCTTTATTTTTAGTTGATTTACAGGACTTATTGAAAGAATTGATTTTGTTTTATTAAGTTTGTAATCAAATCTAGACAAAACATCCAAAAGCTGGTACAATGCCCCAGCTTTTTAAACCGTAAAAACAAACAAAAAATATGTCATTTCTTGAAAAAATATTTCCTGATGGTAACAAAAAGGAACTTAAAAAAATATTACCAATTGTAGAAGCTGTCAACGCTTTGGAAGCTGAGTATGAAAAGTTGACTGATGATGAGATAAAAGCCAAAACATCTGAATTCAAAAAACAATTGAAAGAAGGTAAAACACTTGATGATATTTTGCCAGATGCTTTTGCTACTGTACGTGAAGCAGCCAAACGTACACTTGGTATGCGTCATTATGATGTACAGATTATTGGTGCTGCAGCACTTCACAAAGGTAAGATTGCTGAGATGCGTACAGGTGAAGGCAAAACGCTTACTTCTACTTTGCCTGTTTACTTAAATGCGCTAGAAGGTAAGGGTGTTCATGTCGTTACGGTCAATGATTATTTGGCCAAACGTGATGCTGTGTGGATGGCTAAGATTTATGATTTTTTGGGAATGAGTGTTGGTATTATCCAAAACCAACGTGTTTCTTTTGTTTATGATTCTTCTATTGTTAGACCAGAAACTTTGAGTGAAGAAGATTTAGAAAAAGAAAGTTTCAAAGTAGAAAATGAATTTTTGCGTACAGCTTCTCGTAAAGATACTTATGCGTGTGATATCACTTATGGTACAAACAATGAATATGGTTTTGACTATTTGCGTGACAATATGGTACAGACTATCGAAGAAATGGTGATGCGTCCAGGCAATGAAATGCATTATGCTATTATCGACGAAATCGATTCTATTTTAATTGACGAAGCTCGTACTCCTCTTATTATTTCTTCTCCAGCTGAAGAAGCTACAGAGAGATATTATCAATTTGCTACTTGGGCCAGACAACTAAAAGAAAATGATGACTACAATTTGGATGAAAAATTGCGTAGTGCTACCTTGACAGACGTAGGTATAAATAAATTTGAAAAATGGTTGGGAGTAGAAAATATTTATGTTGAAGGTGGTATTGCTCTTGTTCATCATATTGAACAGGCTCTAAAAGCTGAAGTACTTTTCAAACGTGATAAAGATTATATCGTTGACAATGGTGAGGTAGTTATCATCGACGAATTCACTGGTCGTAAAATGCCAGGTCGTCGTTATTCTGAAGGTCTTCATCAAGCGATAGAAGCTAAAGAAAATGTAAAAATTCAACGTGAAAGTCGTACTCTTGCTACTATCACTTTTCAAAATCTTTTCCGCATGTATGACAAATTGTCTGGTATGACAGGTACTGCCAAGACTGAGGAAGAAGAATTTTACAAAATTTATGCATTAGAAGTTTTAGTTGTTCCTACCAACAAGCCTGATGCTCGTGTCGATTTTCCAGATAGAATTTACCGTAGTGAAAATGGTAAAAACAAAGCAATTGTCGAAAAAATAAAAGAATGTCAGGCAAAAGGTCAGCCAGTTTTGGTTGGTACAATTTCTGTTGAGCAAAATGAAGTTTTGAGTCAATATCTTTCAATAAATGGAATTAAACATGAAATTTTGAATGCCAAGAATCATGAACGTGAAGGTGAAATTATTGCTCAAGCTGGTCGTCCTGGAGCTGTAACTTTGGCCACCAATATGGCTGGTCGTGGTGTGGATATCAAGCTTGGTGGTGTACCTTTTGAACAAAGTTCTTTTGAAAAAATAAAAAGTGTTGGAGGTTTGTTTGTATTGGGTACAGAGCGTCATGAATCTCGTCGTATCGATAATCAGCTTCGTGGACGTAGTGCTCGTCAAGGTGATCCTGGTGAAACACAATTTTTTGTCTCAACTGAAGATGATTTGATGCGTGTGTTTGCAGGAGACAGACTCAAAAATGTTATGACACGTTTCAACGTGCCAGAAGACATGCCAATCGAGCAAAAATTTATTACCAAAATGCTCGAAGGTGCTCAGAAAAAAGTAGAGTCACATCATTTTGATACTCGTAAACACTTGCTTGAGTATGATGATGTCTTGAACAAACAACGTGCTGTTGTTTACAAAAAACGTCGTCATGTTTTGAATTTAGCTGAAAAGGAAATGGAAGGTTTTGTTATTGAATTGAATGATGTCGAAGATAAAAATACTCAAGCTGAAAAAGAAATTGAAAACAATCAAATTGAAGAAGTAAAGACAGAAAAGGAAATTGCTCTTTCTCTTCATGATATGATAATGGAAATGATTGAAGCTGAAATTGAGTTCATAGTTTCTTATCATACCAATACAGAAGATGATACCAAGTGGAATGTACAAGAAGTCTATGAGACTGTCAAAACAATTTTCCCATTAACTCTAGAAGATAAAAAAACAATTTTGGATTTTGGTAAAGATAATAGTGATCAAAATATTAGTGAAGTAGAGCGTCGTGATAAGCTTGTAGAATTTTTACTTGCCAAAGCTCGTCATGAATATAGTGAGATGATAAAAAATATTCAAGAGCAAATTAATACTGATGAAAATAAGAAAAAAGTAATAGCTGAATTACAAAAAAGCGTTTTGATAAGAACAATTGATAATCTTTGGGTAGAATATTTAGTTGCTATTGATTATTTACGTACAGGTATTGGTTTACGTGGTTATGGTCAACGTGATCCTCTCGTTGAATATAAACAAGAAAGTTTTCATCTTTTCAATCAGTTACTTGCTAATATTCAAAAAGAAGTTGTCTATACATTTTTCAAAATTAATATTGGTTTGCAATTGGCCCCAAGTATTATGGCTACAGACAAAATGACATTAAAAGGTGCTGAAAAAACTACCAATGCTGAAGCTGGTATTGTCGAAGGAAAAGTGACAGATGATGAGGGACACAAAATTGGGCGCAATGATCCTTGCCCTTGTGGTAGTGGTAAGAAGTATAAAAAGTGTCATGGTGCTTAAATAAGTAACAAGAAACAAGATACAAACAAATCAAAAATAAATTGGTATTTGGAATTTGATTCTTGTTTGTTACTTGTAACTTGTATCTTAAATGAATGAAAACTCTCGTTACAAGCGAGAGTTTTTTGTTTTGTAAATTTTATAGAATATACATACTGAACTAATTCGTTTTTATTTGTTCAATTCGTCAGATTCGTGTTCTACTTCAATAAAAAAATCTTGTTTATGCGAGGTTTTATTTTTATAAAAAATTGTGAAGTTTCCCTAGCCGACAACACACGCTTAGTTTGCGCAGTGTTGTCGGCGTAGGGGAGTTCCCTTCAGTCGTTGTTGTTGGGTCTGCCGTTCAGTAGGATGTCGAGTGGCAGCTCTTGTTGTAGAGCTTCAGCATCGAAAGGTGCTGGACCATCGTCGAACTGAAAGTCCGGCTCGCTTTTGGCGAGCTCGAAGCCAGCGCGGTAGGCCGACTCGATGATCTTTTTGATGAGGATCTTGACCCAGTTCAGGAAGATCTGAGGAGCACCTTCCTTTTTCATGAACTCTAGTTCGTCCATATCGACGACTTCTTGGTTGAGTTCTTCATATTCCTCATTTTCGTCGCTCAGCTCGGATTCGACGAACTCGAGTACATCGATGATCAACTCCTCGACTTCCTCGAGCGTAGCAATCTGACTGTCAACCAGTTCCTCGAGTCCCTCGAGAGAAAGGACGTCGGGGATGCTAGCCTCGGGGTTAATTTTACCCAGCTTGAACCCTTTCTTGAAGTGCTCCGTCGCTTGCAGGCCGACGAAGAAGCCCAACGACTCGTGATCATCAAGATTGTCCAAATCGAGGGGCATATCCATGAAAGGCGTGAGCCATTCACGGTTGGGATCGTTGGGGATCTCGTATCGGAGCAGGATTCGACAATCCTTGAGATGAGTTTCTGCCTGCTCGGAGCTGTAGAAGTCCGAGAACATCGGACCTCCTTCAGCTTTGAAGATGACGAACAACTCTGCGGTTTCCACTAGGAAAACCTCCTGTGATGTGATTGTTGGGAACGTCCGATTCCTCCTGAATCGGATAAGCCAATATAGCAGTAAATGATGAAAAAGTCAATATTTGAGGTGTATATGAAACATTCTAAACTAGTGGAACCACTAATAT
>PFPL01000036.1:22013-32965 GCA_002793035.1 Candidatus Magasanikbacteria bacterium CG_4_10_14_0_2_um_filter_33_14 | reverse complement strand
TGTAACCTCTATTCTAGCAAAGTGTTACCACTTATGGGTAACTATACAGATACTTGACTTTTTTGTTTTTTTAGTTTATCATGTCGTCATGTTCAAAGTTCTTTGTTGGACGTGTAAGGACACGTTTGATAGAGAATATCACAAAGGTTAATTAACCGCATGCAGCGTTTGTTCTTGCATAATTCTGTTGTTGCCGTGGGCGAACACATCGTCTGTTCAGGTCTCAGTCATCGTGGTCAGAAAGGAACCATCAAGGAGTTCCCTGGTCATGACATGGCGCAGTGTGTGTGTGGAGAGTACATCAAGATCACTATTTCTGGTGGTCAACTCGGACAGCAGATCGACCTCAGGAAACGCAACTTGAACAAACCGGAGGTCTCGCAGGCCTTCGTTCAGTAGTCAGTGAGGTCTTCAGAAATTTAGACCTTGCGAAACTGCGTCGTTCTTTTTTGGTCATCCCCGCGACCATCAAGAACGACGCAGTCCTTCCAAAAATAAAACCCCACGTCAAGTGGGGATTTTTTATTTTATTATTTATTCCTCTCCTGATAGTGGTAGTGCACATCTTTTTAAGTTAAAATAGAAACGTCATTTCGAGCGGAGTGAACGAGGAACGAGTAAACGAAGTCGAGAAATCCCCTTAACTTACTGAAAAAAAGACTGTAAGGGGATCCCTCGACTCCTTTCAGTCGCTCGGGATGACGCTTAAATGTTCAAGAAAAAGGTTCAATACTCGACTTGTGGCAAATCTCCGTAAGGTTGTGCGTAATTTTCTTGATTTTGATTAAAATTACTGTACACTACCGCTACTAGGGGGATTGTTGACTTGCTTTCTATTACATTTTTTATTTATAAATTGTTTTTTTTATAAAAAAAAGAACTTACTAATAAATTTTATTTTTTTAAGTTTGTCTAATAAGTTCGGCAATATTCTTCACATCAATAATTTTTATATCAGTTTTGTTTTTGTTTTTACCCAAGTGAGTGATGACTCGTTTCATACCTAGTCCATGACTTTCTTTTATTCTTTTTTCTAATTGGGCAATACTTCTGACTTCACCACCAAGACCTACTTCACCAAAGACCACTAAGTCTTTGCCAAGTTCTTTGTCTTTGAAGGAGCTGGCAATTGCCAGACATACGGCTAAGTCAGCGGCTGGTTCGTTGGCTCTGATTCCTCCTACAACATTGATATGAATATCATATTGTCCAAGATTTAGTCCTGCACGTTTTTGGAGTACTGCTGTGAGGACATGAAGTCTGTTCAAGTCAAAACCACTGGCTTTGCGGACTGGGAAACCAAAACTAGTTTTGTTGACTAGGGCTTGAATTTCGATGAGCATTGGTCTAGTGCCTTCCATCAGACAGGTGATGACACTACCTGGTGCACTGTCTTCACGTTCTTCGAGGAAACAGGCTGAAGGATTTTTGACTGCTTGTAAACCTAGTTCATTCATTTCGAAAATTCCTACTTCGTCTGTCGCCCCAAAACGATTTTTGACTGTACGCAAAATTCTGTAGCTGTGATGTCTATCACCTTCTAGATAAAGTACTGTATCGACCATGTGTTCGAGTGTACGTGGACCAGCGACAGTGCCTTCTTTGGTGACGTGACCAATGATTATAATTGTGGTGTTGGTTGCTTTGGCGACTTCGAGTAACTTGGCTGTACAAGCACGGATTTGATTGATATTGCCAGCTTCACCTTCTACTTCTTCGGAGTAAATAGTTTGGATACTATCAATAATAACCATAGTTGGTTTGGCTTGTTCAATCGTCGCACAAATAGTTTCAATATTGGTTTCGTTGGCAAGGAATAGTTTGTCTGATTTTATTTTCAATCTGTCAGCACGCATCTTTATTTGTTCGACAGATTCTTCTCCAGAAATATAGATAGTAGGTGAGATGAGTGAAGCAAGTTGGATTGAAAGAGTGGATTTACCAATGCCAGGTTCACCACCAAGTAAGACCAGACTACCTGGTACGAAGCCAGAATTTGTTCCTGCTGTGTCACTACTACCAAGCACTCTATCTAGTTCTGAAATTTTTGTACTGATTCTTTGTAATTCTTGTTTGTTGATTTGATTTAGACTTTTTATTTCGGTCGCTTTATAATTCAATTTTGCTTTTTCTTTTTTTTCAAGAGTTTTTTCTTGTTCTGTTATTGTTCCCCATTGTCCACATTCAAGACAACGTCCAGACCATTTGGTAAATTGGGCGTCGCATTTGGAGCAAGTAAAGAGAGTAGTTGGTTTTGACATTTTAGTTACAAGTATTATTTTTTATTTTTTCTATTAAATCTGTAGGATCTAATAATGTTGAATGTATTTTGTCTAAGATTTCTATATAAGGTGATTGTGCACATTCTCTATTACCTCTTATATTAGGTATTTCTCCAAGATTAAAATCATCATAAAGATACCAATTTCCCATGCCTACTGTATAGCCACCTAAAGACATTTTATCTCCGGTTTGTCTTCCTCTTCCTTTGTAAATTTCAAGATGAAGCATAAGACATTTTGAGGCTATACCTAATACTTGTCCTTTTGTTACTGTATCTCCCAGTTGTAAATTTACAGTATCTCCATTTATTTCACCGTAAACATATGTAAGTTTATTAACACTATCATAAACAGTTATCATTCCTATATCATTTGAACTTTGGCCTGGATCACTATTGTTAGATTTTCCATTTTTACATGTTGTAAAATTTTTTTTCATAACACCTATTACTTTACCATCACTCATTGATATAACAGTACCATTTCCATTTTTTCCATCTGTAATTAAATCAAGACCTTGATGACATTGTACTATTTTTTTTGTTTGTGTTACGTCTCCTTTTGATATAGCTTGTTTTGTTTCATTGGTCGTTTTTAGGGGGATAGATATTTTTCTGGCTTGTCCCCAATTGTTGGAATTACGTACAAATCCGTTAGATATTGGGAAACATAAATTTTGAGGATTATCTACTTGAGCTACACGTGCTGGTATGATTTGTTGGTTTGGTGAAACTTGAGATGGAGTTGTTCCTGTTTGAGATGGAGTTGTGTTTTGAGAAGGAGGATTTGAAGAAGCTTCAGAAGCTGATACCATATATTCTTCTTCGTTGTCAGGAATACTATAAGCTTCACCTTTTACTAAGATCACTTTTATATTTCTCAAATTAACTAACTCAGGATTGACTGCATATAGTATAGTATAGGAAGTTGCCGCAATTACTAGACCAAGTACACTCATTACTATTCTTTTTTTTGCAGAATTTGTACTTTCGCTATTACCACCACTTGTTATAAGTGTTACACCACCAATTATGATACCTATCACTGCTGCAAGTGATAGGACAATCATGCCATATTTATATATCGCAGAAATATATTCACCAAGAAAAGGCATGTTTAACCAAGAAGTACCTGTTTCATCTACACTGCTCATTTTGGCCAAGTCTACTTCTGAAAAATTTAAACCAGGGATAGGAATTTTTGGTTGTGGCTTTTGTATGATATTGGCCAAATCATTTTGAAAACTAGCAGCAAGACCTTCAGGTTCTAGTACATCTGATAGTGTGATATCTCTGTAACTAACATTTGTAGCTAGTATAGTATTTCCTGTTTTATCATTTTTACAATAACTCAAGTCATTGTTGTCATCTCCTTCGCACCTCCAATCGTTGGTTTCTCCTCCATAAGCAACACTACAATCTTTAGATTCATTACAAGTGCAATAATATTTAGTTTCTCCATTTGAGTAAGTTTCATCACTTTTTTCGCAATTTTTTGTAAGACAGGTATCATCTTCATCTGGACATAGTTCTCCAATTCTTAGTTTATCGTTTATTGGATAAAATACGTCAGAATTATTTGTATCGGGAGGAGTACTACCGTTGGCATATGTGCTACCAGTTTTTACACAAAAATCATTTCCCCTTTTTAATGGATCTTTTTCTTCATCAAAACAAATCCAGTTTGCAGCACTTCCACTTTGTAGACCTGCGGCACAAGAGGCACTATCAGAACAGTCACAAACATGGTCTTCACAGTCACCACTAAGACATTGTGGATCACCTGTACAAAACTCACCATTTTTTTTGGTGGCGGCAGCTTCTGTAGTGAGTGGTATAAGTAAAAATATTGCTAAAGAAAAAAGGAAATATATTTTTTTCATATTATTGATTTAGACCCAAAATTTCTTCCCAACCATATTCGGAATTTGGGTTACTAATTTGTTTATTATTGATGAAAAAAGCAGGGACAGATTGTATACTAAGTATTTGAGCTATTTGTTTTGTATTTTCGATATAAACAGTGGTTTCCTCATCACTCAGACATTTGTCTAGTTTCTTTTGGTCCAATTTTATTTCTTCAGCAATAGTCTGAAGAGTAGTATCTGATAAGTTGTCGGTATTTGCAAAAGCATAATCTTTGAATTCAGAAAATTTCTTTTGAGCTTCGGCACAATAACCATATTTTTGGGCTTCAAGAGAAGGATAAGGATAGACAGCCACAGGTAGCCCTTTCCAAATTATTTTGAATTTGTTTGGATATTTTTTTTGTAAATTTTCTAGATATTCGTTGTGTTGTTTACAAGATTCACAGGCAAAATCTTCGAAAGCGATAATAGTATTTGCAGCTTTGCTATTTCCTATTATTGGATCTTGTGTAGAAAGAGGTATTGTGAATTCACTAGTAGTCTCTTTTAATTTTGGAAAAAGAGGTTTGTAATTTACAATTTGTATAAAAAAAGCTAAGCCAACTATGATTAGTGCTGGTAGAAAAATTGCAAGCATTTTTTTTGTAGATAGCATATTTATTATTTTATTGGGATATCAAAAATACCAGTTTGATTTGTATCTGTGAAATAAAGGGTAGTGCCATCTTCACTTATATTCATAGTATTTATATTGTGTGTACCATCTGTTGGGATAAGAGTTTTGATACCTGTCTGTGTGTCTATCTTGTATATTTCATCTGGGATTTCGTTGTTTATTTCAGGAGCAAAGCCGGCACCTGTTTCTATACTTGTTGGGACACCGCAGTAAATAAAACGACTATCTTCCATAGTACATTTGGAAGCCCAAGTATTTATATTTAAGTTTTTTCTATTGTTACCCATAGTATCTGGTGTAGCATCTACTATCCAAAGTTGTGGTTTGTAGTTGCTTTGACTACTATAGACACTATGTAATAATTTGCTTCCATCATTAGACCATTCAAATTCGAGTCCACGACCTTCTACTTCTAGACCTTTGTAATTTTCATGATTTAGTCCTATTGCTAAAATTTGTTGTCTATCAGAACCCATTGCTTCTCCTGTGGCAGAAAAGGCAAGCACTTGTCTATTTGGTGACCAATCTACGATTACTTTGTCTGCATTTTCTCCTAGAGGTTCTATTAGTTTTATATTTTTTCCTGTAGGGTCAGATGTTATTAGCCAACGATTGTCTGGATCTATTCCAATACTTTCGGCCGCAATTTGTGAACCATCTTTGGCAAAAGAAAAATCTTGCCAATGTTGTGGTAGAGTGACTTGTTCTCCTGTTTTGAAGTTGTAGTATATGTTGGCTCCATCAGGATATTCTATAATAGAAACATCTGTTTGTGCAGACCAAGTGACATTGGCTACTCCAAAAAATACGGTATTACTCATTGGAATAATGGTACCATCTGAAGAAATTTTATAAAATTTACCATCTTGTTTATTGTAGAATCTCAAACCATTACCGGAAGCAGGGGAGACATCCATAATATCTAATTCAGTTAGTTTGTTTACCAAGTTTTTGGCTTGAGTAGTCTCAAAACGAGAATTCAATAAATCTTGTAGAGTTTGGACATTGTTTATATTATTGTTATTATTATTTTGGGTATTGTTTGTTATGTTGGTTACATTGTTACTTGTACCATTGTTTCCACTTACACTTGGAAAAGTATTTTCAGTAGTACCTGTATTGTCGACGGGTACATTGGTATTGATATTTGGAGATTTTTTGAAGAAAACAAAATAAATTGCAAAACCTAGCAATATACAAACTGTAATAAAAATTATTATGAGTAGAATACGTTTTTTGTCCATATATTTTTTATAATTATTTATTAGTTAATTGGTTGTGGATTTTTAGATCTACCGCTTTGTAAAAGTCCTTGGTTGGTAAGTCTCCTTTTTTCCATCAATAATTTTCTTTGTTCATTACTAAATTTTTTTATTTCTTTCTTTATCTTTTTTATTTCTTTTTCTAATTGATCAATTTTTTCTTTTAGTACTTTGATTCTTTCTTTAAGATTTTTTATTATGAGTTTTAGACCTCTATTCCATAAGTTTAAGAAACGACTTAAAAAATTCATTATTATCCCAATAGGACTAAGTATAACTGTGAATGTAAAAAGTGCTCCTAAAGCGTCTATAATTATTGAGACTATTGTGATCGCAAATGAAATGAGTCTTGTCGTTAGGAGTAGTGTTTGTAAAGGTTTTAATTCTAGGTTTTTTAACTTTTTTTCACGTTCTTTTTTATTTATGCTTTTTTGTAATTCTTTTATATTTTTGTCTAAAGCTTTAATTCTTTGATCTATTTTTCTTATTTTTCTGAAATTTCTTAGTTTATTAAAACTTTGTAGAGCTTTGTTTCTTTCTTTTGGTTCTTTTTGTTCTTCCTCTTCATCATTTTCATCTTCATTAGACTTTTCTTCATCATTGGGATTATCTTCGTTTGGTTTTTTGTCTTCTTCTTTTTCTTGATTAGCTTCGTTTGGTTTTTCTTCTTCTTGTTCCTTCTTTTCTTCGTCTTTAGGGTTTTTTTTATAATGTTCTGCTTTTTTTGCATACCTTTCTAAACCTGGTGATGAATTTTTATCAGCATTTTCATTTTCTGAATCATTATTTTCTTGAGTATTATTTTGTTCTGGAACAGAAGAAGGAATATTTTGAGGTTCTTGTAGACCTAAGTTTTTTGTTTCATCTTCTGTTGGGCCTTCATTTCCCAATTCTTCTGGTTGTTCGTAAGGGTCTTGTCTATCATCTGTTTTTTGGGAAGGTGGTGCTTTTAGTACAGGTCTCTTTGTCGGTTCTTGATCATCATTTTGGATAAGCTCATTATCATTGGCTGGTTCTAAGTCTATTTCATCGATATCTTCTGCTATGCCGTCATCATTGGCCGCTTCTTTGTTTAGAGCATTTTTTAATAATTCATTTATTTTTTCTTGTTTTTCTGGATTATTTATTATTTCTTTTATTTTGTCACTTACTTTTCTTTTGTTTTCTTGACTCAATGGCAAAGCTATCACATTGTCCAACTGGCGTGATAATTCATCATTAAACTCTGGAGATTCTAATTGTTCTGCCAAGTTATTTGCCATATTTTGTTAGTATCTTTTTCTTTAGATTAGATAATTGGTAGCTATTTTTTAAATATAGACTCATTTCTTCTTCCACAAGGAAATCTGGTATTTCACCATAAAGTTCTTGATGTTCTTTTAGTTTGAAACTTGTTTTTTGAGCTATTAATCTGGATAGTTGTTGGAAAATTCTGACTATCTCACTTGATGATAGTGTTTGGTATTCTTTTTTTAGTTTATTTTTATAAAATTCTATGGATTCATCAAATTGTTTTTGGGTATGAAAATTTTTCATACCGCGTATGGTCTGGTTGTTTTTTTGGAAAGCATCCAATCTCTTTTTTTCTTCCTCCGTGAGATTCATAAGAATTAAATTAGTTTATAATTCTTGTCATAGGTTAGCGTATAATTATTTTTTTTGCTTTTCTTTTTCAAACTATCAATCAAAAGATCTTGAACTATTTCGGCTACTTCATTTGATACATTGCGTGCTCCATAATCTTGATATTTTATTTTTTCGATTAGCTTATCTAGGGCTTTTTCATCAGTCACTATACTTATTTTTTGTGTATTTTGTAAGTGTTTGGAAATTTCTGCAATTTGTCTTTTTGTTATTTGGCTTACATCAGATTTGGATAGGGCATTGAATGTCACAATACTGGATATTCTACTGAGTATTGCTTCATCCATTTGTTCTTTTAGTTTGCTATGGATTTGTTTTTCTAGATTGTTTTGTTTTTCTTTTTCTACTTCACCAAAGCCAAAGTTTTGTTTTTTATAAAGCTCTGAACCAATATTTGTCGTCATAATGATGACGCTATGATTTAGTTTTATTTTTTTACCTTGATTGTCTGTAAGGGTGCCTTCATCTAGCATTTGTAAAAGTAATTTTGTTACATCTCTGTGAGCTTTATCTATTTCATCTAGTAAAATAACAGAGTATGGTCTTTTTTTGAGTTGTTCCATGAAAGGATTTCTATCTTTGTAGCCAATATAGCCAGCAGGGGAGCCAAGAAGCTTGGAGACGCTATGTCCTTCGGAAAATTCACTCATGTCTAATTTGATCAAAGATTTTTCATCGTGATACAGCTCTTCGGCTAATTTTTTGGCTAGTTCAGTTTTTCCTACACCACTAGGGCCTACTAGGAGTAGGGAAGCAAATGGTTTATTTTTGTGTAAGCCTAAATTGGCACTTTTGAGAGTGCGTACAATTTTTTTCACAGATTCTTTTTGTCCAACAATTCTTTCATTTAAGTTTTTTTCTAGACTATCCAATATTTCCCATTCATTTTTTTCTAAAATACTTTTGTTTATATTCATCTTTTGGCTAACGACATGACGAATGTTATCAGGAGAGACTTTTGATACTGGTAAATTTTTGTTTCTAGAAGTTTTTATTTTTTCAATTTGTTTTTCTAATTTTTCAATTTGTTTTTTGAGACCAATAGCTTGTTTTAATTTTTCTTCGGCAATAGCTATATTTTTTTCTTCTATCATTTCATCAAGTTTTTGTTCCAAAGCAAAAATTTGCAAATCTTCTTTGCTTGTTTTTTGTCTAGCACGTACATAACCTGAAGCTTCGTCTATCAAGTCGATAGATTTGTCTGGTTGGAAGTTGTCATGGATATAACGGTTACTTAGGGTTACAGCTTCTTCTATAGTTTTTGTGCTGATACTTACGTGATGGAAACTTTCGTAATATTTTTTTAGTCCTTGTAAGATTTGTAAAGTCTCATCAAAAGTTGGTTCTTCTACATCTATCTTTTGGAAGCGACGTTCGAGAGCTGGATCTTGGCTAATATATTTTTTGTATTCATCATAAGTAGTAGCTCCGATACAGTGTAGGCGTCCACGGGCTAGAGCTGGTTTCAAGATATTGGCAGCGTCCATTGTGCCTTGATTTGATCCTGCTCCAATGATATTGTGTATTTCATCAATAAATAAAATATAGTTTTGGTTGCGACTACATTCATCTACTATTTGTTTTAGTCTAGCTTCAAATTCACCACGGTAAATTGTTCCGGCAACTAAAAGGGTCAAATCTAAAGAAAGTATTTGTTTTTTCTTCAAAATATCAGGGACTTTGCCTTCGGCGATTTTTTTGGCCAAGCCTTCTACAATAGCAGTCTTACCTACACCTGGTTCTCCGACAAGGATAGGATTGTTTTTGGTACGTCTGGCCAAAATATTTATTATTCTATCTATCTCATTATCACGACCTATTACTTCGTCAATATTGGTTTGTTCAGCTTTGGAAGTAAGATTGGTAGTAAATTGAGCAACTGCACTCATGTTTTTTTTCATTTTTTGTGGGCTCTGCATAGGTGGAGGTGGCATCATAGGAGGTAGTTCTTCTGTTATATTTTCATCAATATTGTCTAGAAACTCTTCCTCTTCTTTACTAAGATTAGAAAATCTAGAATCATTTTGGAAAACTATTTGTAATTGTTCTTTTATAAATTTGATATCAATTTTTAGAGAATTGAAAATTTCTTTTATTTCACTATTTTTTGAATAGACAAGAGCATAAAGTAGGTGTTCGGTGCCTATGTAGGAATGTTTGTTGTCGTGTGCAACTATAAGAGCTTTTTCAATGATTTGTCTAGATTTTGGACTAAGTTCAGGAATTTTGTTTGAGGTCAAGCTTCTTTCTTCTTTTTTTAAATTACCAAATACTTGCTTTGTTAGTTTTTCTTCCAAATTGAATTTACGTAAAATTTCTGCTCCGACACAACCTTTTTCTTCTACAAGTGAATAAAAAAGATCTAGTGGTTCCACCATGTCTGATTTTTTGAAAGTAGCTAGAGAAATAGATTTTGCAATAACTTTTTTGAGATGGGTAGAGAAGTTGTCTATAAGTTTTTGAGCATCCATACTTGAAATAATTTTTACTTAAAAGAAAGCCCTTATTTTTATCCTAGGCTTTACTTGTTTGCCTCCTTATTATATACTAATTTACACTTATTATCAAATAATTTTAACCTAATTTTTAGCTTTATGTCTATTCCAGAACATATCTTCAAATCTTATGATGTGAGGGGACTTGTAGAGGGGGAATTATCTACCGATTTGGCTTATAGAATTGGTAGATCTTTTGCTGTTTTCCTCAAAAATAAAAATCTTATTTTAGAGGGTCAAAAAGTGGTATCAGGTCGTGATATGCGTCTTACAAGTCCTGATTTTCAGAAGGAAGTCATCCGAGGTCTAAATGACGAGGGAGTATCTGTTGTCAATATTGGTCTTTCTTCTACACCTTTTTTCAATTTTGCTTGTGTTAGTTTCCCAGATTATGTTGGTGGTATTATGATTACAGCTAGTCATAATCCTGCAGAATACAATGGTTTCAAGTTTACATTGTCTAGTGGTTTGTCTGTTGGTAAAGAAAGTGGTTTGATGGATATCAAAGATTTGGTTTTCAAAAATGAGTTTGTTGATTCTGAAAAAAAAGGGGGAGTAGAGAATATTGATATTTTTGAGGAGTATAAAAATAAAGTATTTTCTTTTGTTGATAAAGAAAAGATAAAAAAATTCAAGATTGTGGTAGACGCTGGCAATGGTATGGCCAAAGTAACTTTGCCTAGGATTTTGTCAGAGTTGCCTGTCGAAGTAGAATATCTATATCTA
>PFPL01000036.1:0-21958 GCA_002793035.1 Candidatus Magasanikbacteria bacterium CG_4_10_14_0_2_um_filter_33_14 | reverse complement strand
TAGTTGATTTGCAAAAGAAAGTTTTGGAGATAGGGGCTGACTTTGGTTTTGCTCTTGATGGAGACGCAGATAGAGTTGGACTAGTAGATGATAAAGGTCAGGTAGTTCCAGCTTCTTTTGTTGGAGCACTTTTGGGACTTGAAATTTTGAAAAAACATCATAAGTCACTTATGTTATGTGATTTACGTTCTAGTAAAATGGTTCAAGATATTTGGGAAAAATCTGGTGCTAGTGTAAATTTGTCTATGGTGGGTACTGCGAATATCAAGAAACAAATGCAAGAAAGTAAGGCTAATTTTGCTAGTGAATTGTCTATGCATTTTTATTATGCAGATTTATCAAATGTAGAAAATACTGATTTGTCTTTGTTATATATTTTACAAATGCTTTCAGAAAGAGATGAAAAATTGAGTGATGTTTGGCATAATATGCAGACTTATTATCATTCAGGTGAGATAAACTTCGAAGTAAAGGATAAAGAAAAAGTATTGAATGGTTTGAAAGAAAAGTATGGTAATGCAGAAAAAATGTTAGAATTAGATGGTTTTAGTTTTTATTTTTCAGATTTTTGGTTCAATGTTCGACAAAGTAATACTGAGCCAGTACTGAGATTGAATCTTGAAGCAGATACTGAAGATATTATGAAAGAAAAATTGTTAGAAGTGAGTGAATTTATACAAAGTTAAGAGAAAATTTCATGTAGACAAGGAAAGATTCTAGGGGTATTTATTTAGAGTCTTTTTTTGTCTTTACAAAATTAATTATTTTTGTATAATGTGAGAATCTGTTTATTTGGTAATTGTAGACAAAATTTTTATCTATATTTACCACGTAAATATCAGGAGGGGGCGTGGAAGAACAACCCGTAGAGGTAATTGAGCCAGAAGTCGTAAAGCCTAAAGATCACGAATCTCCTCGTGAGGAAGGGGCTTTTCCTTTTGAGCCACTCTATACAAGAGGGAGGAGTGATCCTTATAAGAAGCTTTACAAGCTGAATCCTGCTGAGTAGAGGACTGGGTATTTCTTTGTGGTTGGCATGTCCATTGTGCATGCCGACCTTCTCTTTAATTTAATAACAGCTTTTTGGAGCTGTTTTTTGTTTGCAAAAATCTGATTTCTGCGTATAATGAAATTAGGCTCTCTCCATGGCAATGAGAGTTCGCAAGAGAGCCTAATTTTCGCGTGCGTGGCCTTGCCAAGCGCAACCGGTGGGGTTATCAACACGCACGCGAACCCTCAACTTGAAAATTACAAATACCAAATACTAAATTTATAATATTAAGTTTTTGGATTTTAAGTCATTTGAATTTTTAAATTTGGATTTTTTATTTTATCATTCCCCATACCACATTCCACTTCAAGTTCCAAACCTTCACTCGTCATTTTATATCCTTTTACTTTTATTTTGCCATGATGAATATCGTCGTGGCATTTTTTACAAAGTGGTAGAAGATTGTATTTGTGGTCTTTGTGAAAGTGAGCTATATGTCCGGTCTCGTTGGCCAGTTGTTGGGGGGAAATGTGGTGAACATCGTTTACTTCTTTTTTACAGATTGTACATCTGGTGACAAAAAGTTTTTTGTTGTAAGTACTAGTTTTTTTTTGAGTTAATAATTCAATATCGTCGTAATCATGTGAAAGTTCTTTGCGGATGTTGACTGCCATCTCCAAGAATTTTTCATCCATATGGAGTGAGTGTGCAAATTCGAGACCATAGACACTACTTCCAGAACCAGCTTGCAAAATTCTGTCAAAAATAAGTTTGTCATTGTCTCGGTCGTAGCGGACTGACAAATGTACACTCGCTAAATTTTTCAAATCTTTTACAAGATTTAGATTGTGTAGATTGTGCAAATGTGTTGTGAAGATAAAAAGACTTTTGATATCTATCAATCTCTTGATTGTCGCTGTCACAATTGAGAGAGCTGACAAAGTCTCGGTACCATGACTTATCTCATCACCAAGAATCAAGCTATGTTCTGTTGCTCTGTTAAATATATTTTTTAGCTCGAGCATCTCGACTGCAAAAGAAGAAAGTCCTTTACTAAAATTGTCTTGGGCGACAATGCGAGTAAATATTTCGGTGAAAATTGTGAAGCGCATATTTTCGGCTGGCACGAAGAAACCACTTTGCGCGAGTACGACAGCGACGCCGATACTTTTCATGAGAGAAGATTTGCCACTAGAGTTGATACCATAAAGTAACAATCCCAAAATATCATTGTCTAATTGTTCGGCAATGACAGTTTTTTTGGCATCTTCACTCATATTTTCACGTGATCCCAAGACAACATCGTTGGGGACATAAATACCATTTTCTTCGCGAGCTTCTACTAGCAAATGACGGATTTGTTTTACTTCCAAATATTGTTCTCCCGAATCAATTATTTCTGGACGTTTTAGATTTAGATTTAGACTTGCTTTGACATTGGACACTGCGACATCGAGACAACTAAGTTCAAATATTAGAGAAGAGAGTAACTCACTATATTTGTTGTCGATAAGTTCCAATTCTTTTTTGAATAATTCTTTGACTAGTGCTATGATTTTGTTTTGTAAGATGACAATATTTTCAGAATAATTTTCTATTAGTTCTGACGTTATTTTTACATTGCCTGTTTGGATTTTTATGTGCAAATTTTTGCCAGAATAATTTTCTTCATCTAGCTTTATCACTGTTTCTTTTAGGCTATCTTCTATCAAGTAGTAGCGACTTTTGGTAATGGCAATATGATGACCATCTTTGTCGAGTTGTTTGATAATGACAAAATCATTTTCGTCTTTGCCTGTTTTTTCTTTTAGCAAATTAGCGATGTGTACGCGAATCAATTCTAGTTTTAATTCCAAAGAATTTTTTTGAAAAATCAATTCATCTAGCTCTGCTGAAAAACCGTTTTTGAATATTGTCCCTGCAATATCTTTGCTAGCTACTTGGCAAGTAGAGTCCAAATCAAAATTGTGTTCAAGCTGAATTAAGGCATTGTCAATCTGAGTACTTTCTGTGAACAGATTAATTTTTAGCTTTTCTTTTTTGTGTTCAAGTAGTTCAATTATATTTTTACTAGCTTGCAGTGAGTCGTAGAGGAAATTGATTTCAAAGGGGTGTAGACGACCAATTTGTAGACGTCTTTTTATACGTTCCAAATCATAAACACCTTTTAGTGCTAGTTCAATTTTCAAATAATCTTCACGCAAATTGTCTGACAAATCATAACGAGCTTCTAGTTCGTTTTTATCAATTATTGGACTTAGCAATCTTTCTTTTAGTAATCTTCTTCCCATGCTCGTACCTGTGTAGTCAATTAGAGATTGTATAGTTTCTTTGTTGTTGTCTGAGGTGAAGATGTTTAGTTGTTCGAGTGGATTATTTCCCAAGTACAAATATTTAGTACTGTTTAAGTGTTCGGGTTTGTTTAATTTTTGGATGACAAGATAATCGTGCTCAATGATAAATTCTAGTAGTATGGCAAGACTCTCTGAAGCTAGAGCTTTTCTTTCTAAATCAAGAAATTCGATAGGGGAGAGAAATGATTTTATGAGGTATGTTTGTTTGAAAAGTTCGTTTTGGTAATTGATGTTTAATCTTTTGTGGCTGGTGTGAACATGAGCGTCTTCCAATTCCAAATAATGTTCGATATATTGTTCATCTATTTCAGTGTTGGCGTAGGTGATGATAATTTCCGAAGTACGATGAACTTTCAAAAGTGAGAAGACGTGATCAAGCGCATAAGTCTTGTCTTCGCGGGTGCCAGACATTTCCAATATATAAGATTTGCCAGTAGCAATGTCCACTGCGGTGTAGCCAATACTATATATTCCTTTGTTTTCGTCGATTGTCAGAGATGTGAGGAAATTGTCATCGTTAGTTTGAGAAAAATCGAAGTTTACACCAGGGGAGAGGATAGTATCGAGATAGCGTGTGACTTTTGGTGGCACGCCTTTTTGTCTTATTATTACAATGGTGTATTTATTTTCTCGTGTTAATTTCTGTACGTATCTATCAAAAGTAGCAGAGGGGAAACCAGCCATCAGAGTATTTTTACGATTATTTTCTTTGATAGTTTTGTTTTTTCTAGTCAGTTGAAGATTAAGAATTTCAGCGACTTCTTTTGGGTTGCCGACTTTTTCTTCTTCGTTGTCCACGCCATAGACTTCGAAGAATGAGCCTACTTCCATCAGAACGACAGTATTCTCACCATATTTTTTGCTAAATTCTTCGTGCAAATCCAAATAAACCTCCATTAGAGATTTGTCTGAGTTGTTTAGTAGGTTGTTTATTTCTGAGCGTTCTAGGACCATAGATTTCACTGTCATCCTGAGTCGAGAATACGACGAGGGATCCCTGCCTGTCGGCAGACAGGTTTTTTGAGATTAAACTTATTTATTTAACAAAATATTAAAAACGTGAAAAACATCTTAATTTAACGACGAGGTTAATTTTATCAAACATATGGTAGTTTGGGCAAGTTATTTTTGTTTGTAACTAAAAAGACGCTTGGTTTGCGTCTTTTTTTGAAATTTTATTTGGCGCTAGATTCTTTTGAAACACCTGCCACTTTTTGTAATAAAGTAAGTCTGTTTTCTATTTCGTGCAATTGTTGTTCTAATTCTTTTTGTTTTTCTTTATCATTCTCTAAGCGTCTTTTTTCTTGAGCATATTCTTTTTGGAAGTTTTCTATTGCTGTTCTCATAGAATATAAATAATCTATTTTTTTGGACAATGTATTTGTGGCAGTTTCTTTTTTTGAATTTCTTCCAAACAAATGTCTAATTTTGTCTGTTAAGGTTTCTTTTTGTTGCTCCACAGTTGTTTTTTCCTCTTGTAATTTTTTTCTTAACGCATCAACTTTTTTGACTGCTTCGCCATTTTCTAATTCTGTGAAAGATATTGTAATATCAAAGTCATCTTCTGATAGACCTTCATGTATTTTTATATCACGAATTAAGTCTACCCATAAGCCTATTACTTTACCATATGTAGAGTCAATTTCTTTTAAAGTCATTTGTTTGTCTTTATCAACATCATTCAACCACAATCTGGTCTCATTTTCTCTTTTGATTTCAAGAATTTTTAAACTTGTATCAACATTTTCTTTTTTCCTTTCTGCATCTTTCAAAGATGCTGTATACTTCGTATAATATGTTTCAATAATATCCTTTATTCTATCTAAAATTTCTTGTCTTTGTTTATTATTTTCTCTCATTTTTTGTATTTCTTCATACCCAAATTTTTCGTCGGAAGTATCTAAGTCAATAACTTCTGGTATATCTGATTCTGTCAATTTATTTAGCGTTTCAATTGCGGTAACCGCTGCAATGTCCCCATCTAATGCTAATTTATTTAAATAATTTAAAGTAATTTTTTGTTTTGCTGCTTCTTCGATTGTATTTGTTATGTTTTTAACTGCCTGAGTATTCGCTTTTTGTCTTTCTAATGTCTGAAGTGCTTCTTGAGCAGGTTTACTTTTTTGTTCTGGGGGCATATTTTTTATGTTAAAATATAGATTAATCAAGTCATTTATATTGTATACCTAACTATTTTAAATGTCAAAATTTTTATGAATGTAATTTATAAACTAGCCATAATCTTCGTCACCAATTTTCGTGGCAAAAATCTGATAAAAAATATTAGTAGTTTATTGTGTATTCCCGTGATTATTACTGAAGATTTATTTTTTTGTAGGGCATGGTAGCCAATAGCCGCAACTTCTTTGGCGGTCATTATTTTCATACTTTTTGGGTACGTCATATTAGCGACCTTTCCAAAATTAGTCGCTGTAAGTCCTGGACAAAGAGTGGTAATAGTCACACCTGTGTTTTCAAGTTCATTCGCAATAGCTTCAGAAAAATTGAGGACAAAAGCTTTGGTGGCATAGTATATAGACATATATGGTCCTGGTAAGAATCCGGCGATAGAAGCTACTTGCATAATTTTTCCAAATTTTCTTTTTAGCATTGGTTCCAAAAATAATTTGGTCATTTCTACTAGACTACTGACATTTAGTTTGATCATATCTAATTCGGTAGTCAGGTTGGTATCTTGGAATTTACCTTCTAATCCAAATCCTGCATTGTTGACGAGTACATCTATTTCAATTTTTTCTTTTTGTAACTCTGCAAAAATAAGTTGAGGTGAATCATCGTGGGTAAGATCAAATGCAAGAACTTTTGTTTTTATCTGATACTTATTTTTTAGTTCATCTGCTAGTTTGTTTAGCATTTCTTCGTTTCTCGCAACCAAAACAAGATCGTATTTGTCACGAGCAAATAGTTTGGCGAGTTCTTCGCCGATGCCTGATGATGCGCCGGTGATGAGGGCTGTTTTGTTCATATTGCTTCACTAATAATTCCAGTAAATTTTATGTCTATTTTTATGGGTGAGTGGAATTTATCTTTTAATTGTTCACTTAGTTTTTTTAAAATTTCCGTAGAATTTACAAAGTCTTTTATTATTTTAATTGGATATAAATTGTAATTTGCATATCCTTGGATTTCCTTTATATAAGATGAATTTTTTTCTGGTGTTGATATTTTGATTTTTATATGTTTTCTTTTTTTTTGAGTATTTTAATTTTGCATTCTTTAATGCGGATATTATTTTTTTCTGGTTATAAAATGTAGACTCAACATCGTCTAATAATTCATTAAATTTTGTCCTTACTCCAACCAAAACACTTATTCTTTCAAACTCTTCCAAATCGATAAATTCTGGTTCCTCTAATTCTGTTTTGTCTTTTATGGCTGGAAAAATAGTAGATTCTATTTCGGTTTTGTATTCTATTGGTATTAATATGAAGTATACCTTACCATCATGATCAACTACTAAAATATCCCACATGTTTTTTCCTTCTTTTTCATTATCTAAAATTGCATCTTGTAAATATTTATTTTGGAAGTATTCATTGACATTTGTCCAATTATTTACATCACTCAATAACTCAAAAACTTCTTTTTTCTCACCAGTTTTTAATAATTCACCAATTTTTTTACCAAAAGCCTCCATCTCTCGTAGTTTTTCGGCTAGTTTCACCTCATCTTGAAGTTCAGGATCGTTATCAAAATCAAAAGGTTCTGCTTCTGAACTATATTTTTCTACTTCTTGGTCTGCTTGATTAAACTCTTGTAATGAAGCGTGAAGATTATCAATTTGTGCTTGTATTTCTGCTTGTGTTTGTCCAATCCTGTTTTTTAATTCTGGATGAAACATTAATTCGTCACCAGTTTTTTCTTCAGTTGCTTGAGATCTTGCTTTTAGAGTTTCTAATTTTTTTATTCTTTCCTTTACTTGATTTTTAGTTTCGTCTGGGGTATCTGTAGTGTGTAATTGCTTATCTAATTTTTTTAGAGTTTGGTCTGTATGATCGACTGGATTGTCTGGCGTTTTTCTAAAAGGCATATTATTTATTCTAAATCTTTATTATTTTTTTTGTCTGATTCCCAAAGTCCTTTTTGAGTTGTGTAGACTACATATATCAGACCAAGGATACTAAAAGCTATTACATAAGGTAATGACCATTTTAGATAAGTCTTGCCAAAGAAAATAAGGAGAGTGTTAATTGTAATAAACAAAATTCTTATTTCTGTTGGACCAATTTTCAAATAAGTAATTTTGAATTTGTTACTCGCTGCAAATTCCAAATATGAATTGACCATGAAAGCACCAAAAAGAGCAAGTATAAAGAAATGCAAAAATTTGAAATTGTCTGGTAGAAGAATTGAATAGCCAATGAGAATAGAACAGAGGAAAATATAATCTAGAAAATGATCCATATAGTAGCCCCATTTGATAAGACCCGCTTTTCTATATCTGCCAAGAGCTCCGTCGAAACTGTCTGTAAGCCATTGCATGAAGATTGAAAAAGATACACCCCAGAGCCATTGTACATTATCTTTTGCAAACCAACTAAATAAAATAATTAATCCAGACCAAAGTATTGTAGTATAAGTCAAATGATGGCTTTCTATGAATTTTGGTATTTTGCTGACATTTTTGTCGATGAATTTTTTTTCCCAAAAATTAAGTAGAGATGTCCCTACTTTTTTGTCGCCAGCGAATTTTTCTTTTTTTTCTTCGGACATAAATAATTACATTTTTTTTAATTTTTTAGTTATTTATTCAATTGGATGGTGAGTATAAAACATAATTAAAAAGTTTTTATCTATTCTTGTTCAAACCATGTTTGGTAGTTTGATAGATCAGTATCTGAAAAAAGATGTTTATTTAGTTCGCCTGTAGTTTTTATTTTTATTCCGTATTTTTGTTCTACTTCCTGCTGGAATTCACGAAAATTTGGATAAGCACTCATGAGTTTGTCATTTTCTTCGTCAGGTGCAAAATTTTCTTTTGATACTACCAATTCACTTGCTTCTTTTATTGTTATTTTTTTTGGTATAAGTACCTCAATATAAGTCATTTGCTGACTATAAGTATCAGTGTCTGCTGTAGTATCTGATGTTGTTGAATATTTTTTATCTAGGTCTATCATCGCTTGTATGATTGGGGCATGTTCGAGTGTATGAGATCTACATGAAGCAAAGTCACGATATATTTTCATGCCAGTCTCTTCATCTTCCGCACTGGCTTGCATAGCAGTTTTCATAGCTTCCAGATAATCTTTGGTATGCATAGATTCTGGTATACCTGAAGGATTCAATAAATCACCTGCTATACAAAGTGTATCTTTTGGTAATTCATCTTCTGAAAAGGAAAAATAAAATGGGCCATATTGTTCGGCTGGTCCCTTTTCACGCTGTTGGTCTGTCCCAAATGCAAAACTTTTTGGGAATTGCTTGTCATCAAAGCCTAAATATTTTTCTAGCTCTCTTCTCATGTCAAGCGTTTCATCATTAGTCCTGGATGTTTCTGTTTGTGTGTCATCAAGTTCAAAGACAGATTTTATTTCTCCATTTGAAAGTACTCTTTCAAGTGAAGAAAAACGTAGATTTATACCTACGAAAGCACTTTCTTTTGACGCTTGCACCATTTCCACTATTTCCTTTGTTATCTGTTCAGGCTTTTTACCTTTTTTGTACCAGTAATTAAAAAATGTATTTAGCATTTGTCTGCAATTTTCTTGAGATTTTTTTTCTTTATCAGAAGTATTTATTTCATCATCTTTTGTAAGGTGTAATTCTTGTTGAATTTTTTTTACATAACCATCTAGATAAGCCTGTTCTTCGGGTGAGAATTCTCTTTCTTTATCAACCATATAAAATAATTTAAGTATAAAAAATAATGATTAAGCCATATTTCTCAATTTTTTAATTCTTTCTTCAATTGGAGGATGAGTAGAAAACATAGCTGAAAAAGCTTTTTTCTTGAAAGGATTAGAAATGAAAAGATGAGCTGTTGCAGCGTTGGCTGTTTGGAGAGGCACGTTTGATGCTGAAATTTTTTCTAAGGCGCGAGCTAAGCCTTCTGGATAACGAGTAAGTAGAGATCCTGAAGCGTCAGCTAAGTATTCACGTTTGCGAGAAATTGCTAGTTTTATCAGATTGGCAACGATAGGTGAGAGTATTAGTAAAACTAAACCAACTATCATGATGATTCCACTGCTGTTATTATTGGAATCTCTTTTACCACCACCAAATAATCTCATACGGAAGAACCAATTGGATAATAAAGAAATAGCACCGACAAGTACAACCACAATAGTCATGACACGGATGTCATAATTTTTTATATGTGATAATTCATGAGCTAGTACACCTTCCAATTCTTCATTTTCTAGAGCCTTCACAATGCCAGTAGTTACTGCAATAGAAGAATGTTCTGGATCACGTCCTGTTGCGAAAGCATTTAGTGCTTCGGAATTTATCACATATACTTTTGGCATAGGCATGCCAGCGGTGATAGCTAAGTTTTCTACCATTTTGTAGATATATGGATTTTCTTCTTTGCTAGTTTCTTTGGCACCAGCTGAACTAAGGGCGATACTGTCACCTTTGTAATAACTAACCAAAGTCATAACAACAGAAACAACTACAGCCAAGACGACTGCACCATAACCATAGCCCATGTAGGCGTTCAAAAACCAGCCAATGGCGATGATGAACATGCTGAAAATTATTATTAAAATGTTTGTTTTTCTTTTGTTACTATCAATTTGATTATACATATTTTTTATACTTACATTCGAATTACGAATTCTTACGAATTTTCGAATGTGATTTTATAGTAATTTATGATTTATGACACGTTTTATTATTACTGCGTCGTTAGCAAAGCCGGCAATAATTCCAAGTTTGATATTTAATTTGTCCATATATCCTAATGTTTGAGAAAAAACTGCTTTTGGAATATATCGACCACGTTTAAGTTCAAGTACAATGCAGTTTTCTATTAAGAAATCTAAATAATATTTTCCAATATGTTTACCTTCAAATGTGATAGGAACATAATATTGTTCTTGAAATTTGATATTATTTTTTTCTAGTCCTGTTGCAACAGCTTTTTGTATATATTTTTCTGGTACAGCACCACCAATAGCATTATGAACATCAAATAATATACCATTAATTTTATAACTTAATTCGGGATATAATAAATCATCTCTTTTTAATATTTTTCCCCCTCCTTGATTCATAAATTATATCCCATTTAAATTATAAAGTAGTATTCGAAAATTCGTAAGAATTCGTAATTCGAATGTTATAATTTTACTTCAACGTTTTCTCTCTCAGAACTGTCTTCAACTTCGAAAAAGTTGAATTTTTCAAATTTTAGCATTCCAGCAATCATATTGGTTGGGAATACTTCCATCTTTGTGTTGAAGTCACGTACTTGACCATTGTAAAATCTACGTGAAGCTTGGATTTTGTTTTCTGTGTCAGATAGTTCGTCCATAAGTTGGGCTACGTTTTGGTTGGCTTTCAAATCTGGATAAGCTTCCATAGCTATTTTGACATCACGCATTAGACCACCTAATTTGGTTTCAGCTTGAGCCATTGCTTGGGTGTTACCAGCTTCTTGGGCTGACATAGCTTCAGCACGATATTTTGTAACATTTTCTAATAGAGTTTTTTCATGTGTCATATAACCTTTGACACTGGCGATAAGATTTGGGATCAAATCATGACGACGTTTCAATTGTACGTCGATATCACTCCAAGCTTCCTTAGTACGGTTGCGTAGAGTAATAAGACCGTTGTAGACACCAATCATCCATAGTATTGCTAGGATAACAATGCCTAAAATAACGTATAATGCTACCATATATATTACGTTTAGTGTGAAACTAAATATTTCACTATTGATAAATAAATTAAATTATGACATAATGTCATTACTTATTACACTGTATTTTACTCTAATTATGGCTAATTAGTCAATATTTGGGTTAATCGTTAACTTTTATAAAGAATTATGCTAACTATTTTACTTTTTATTTTAATATTGGGAATTCTCGTAGTTGCTCATGAATTTGGTCATTTTATTACAGCTCGCAAGAGTGGAATGAAAGTTTTTGAGTTTGGTTTTGGTTTTCCTCCACGTGTGGCTGGTTTTTATCGTGATCCAGAGACTAAAAAAATAGTTTGGATTTTGGGTAATGGTAAGAAAAAAAGTGATGAACAAACTAAAGAACAAAAAGCTACTTTGGCAAATACTGTAGGTGGTGAAGAAAGAGAAGAAGAATATCCTGCGACTCTTTGGTCAATCAATTTATTGCCTCTTGGAGGTTTTGTAAAAATAAAAGGTGAAAATGGTGAGAATGCTCGAGAGGCTGATAGTTTTGGTGCACAGAAAGCTTGGAAAAGAATAATTGTCTTGGCTGCTGGTGTAATTATGAATGTAATTTTGGCAATAGTCGTCCTTAGTATTGGTTTTATGATCGGTCTTCCTACTGATTTGTCAGAAGGAGTAGATAGTCAAGCTATCATGGTAGAACAACCAAGTGTGGTAGTACAGCAAGTAGAAGATAATTCTCCTGCAAAGATTGCTGGTATTGAATTTGGTGATAAAATTTTGCGTATCGGTAGTGCTGATATGGCTTGGTTTGAAAATGAGAATTTACTGGGTGAAGAAATAAATTCACAAAAACTTATTGAGTATGTTAATGCTCATAGTAGTGAAGAAATGTCTCTTGTGATAAAAAGATCTGAGGAAGATTTGGTAATAAAAATGACTCCTGAGATGATAAAAAATGCAGATAGTCCAAAACTTGGTATCGCTTTGGCTGATGCTGGAGTGATTAGATATCCTTGGTATTTGGCAATTTACAAAGGTTTTATTGCTACGTTTATTGTTCTTATAAATATTTTCGTTGGTTTTTATTTCTTACTTAAAAATCTTATACTTGGGCATGGTTTGGTTTTTGATATTGCAGGACCAGTTGGTATTGCCTCTCTCGTTGGTCAAAGTGCGAAACTTGGATTCAATTATTTATTAAATATTACAGCGATGTTGTCACTTAGTTTGGCTGCAATTAACATTTTGCCAATTCCTGCTCTTGATGGTGGTAGAATTGTGTTTGTGATTTTGGAAAAGATTTTGAAGAAACCAGTTCCAATGAAGTACGAACAAATTGCGCATACTATTGGTTTTTTGTTATTAATGACACTTATTGTCGTGGTGACTTGGAGAGATGTTGCTAAATTGTTTTAAATGTTGAAATTGTTATAATTGTTTTATCACTTCGTTTGTTGTAAATGATAATTAAATATAATTGGTTTCATTATGGAATTTGGTTATGAAAAATTGGATATAGCCAAATTGTCTAGAAAATTAATAAAAGAAATATATAAAATTACAGAAGAATTTCCAAAAACAGAGTTGTATGGATTAACAAATCAAATTAGGAAAGCTAGTGTATCAGTGTTTCTAAATATTGCTGAGGGTAGTAGTCGAGAAACAAAAAAAGATTTTAATAAATTTGTGAGAATTTCTGTAGGTTCCTTGGTAGAAGTAGATTGTGCTTTAAAAATTGCTATTGATTTAAATTTTGTAAGAAATAATTTATATGAGAATTTAGAACCAACAATAAAAGAACTATATTTTAAATTGATTGGACTTTCCAAATATTTAAAAAACAGTTAATATATTATTCAATTATAACATTTGTATCATTTACAACAACTAGAACAATTACAACATTTATAACATCAGAATATGCAAGAAAAACTACAAAAAATAAAAGATTCTTTTGAAAAAAAATTAAAATCTATCAAAGATTTGGATTCTTTGGATATTTTGTATAATGAATATTTTTCTCGTAAAGCAGGGGAGATGACCAATATTATGAAAAGCCTGAAAGATTTGTCAGGCGAAGAACGAAAAGAAATGGGAGCACTTTCCAATACTGTTAAGACAGAAATGGAAAGTTTGTTTGAAAATAAAAAACAAGAATTGGAAAATAAAAAATGGGAAACATTGCTTGAAACTGAAAAAATAGATATCACTCAACCAAAATTACCACAAGAAAGACAAGGTTCAAAACATCCTGTAACTTTGGTGCATGAAACTTTGGAAAATTTGTTTACTTCTATGGGTTTTATGTTGTTAGATGGTCCAGAACTTGAGAGTGATTATTACAATTTTGAAGCTTTGAATATTCCACAAAATCATCCTGCTCGTGATACTCAAGATACTTTTTTTATAAAAGGTAATAAGGATATGGTGATGCGTACACATACCTCTTCAGTACAAGTACGCGCTATGCAAAAATATGGGGCTCCTCTTCGTGCTGTAGTTACGGGAAGAGTATTTCGTAATGAAGCTATTGATGCTAGTCATGATCATACTTTTTATCAAATGGAAGGTATTTTAATTGATAAAAATATTTCGATTGCAAATGTACTAGGTACAATGAAAGAACTTTTGGCGGGAGTGTTTGGTCGTGAAGTAGAAGTACGTCTTCGTCCTGGTCATTTTGATTTTGTCGAGCCTGGTTTCGAGCTTGATATGAAATGTTTGGTTTGTGAAGGAAAAGGTTGTGGCGCTTGTAAACATTCTGGTTGGGTAGAAACATTGCCTTGTGGTTTGGTACATCCTAGTGTGATAGAGTCAGGTGGTCTAGACTCAAAAGAATGGACTGGTTTTGCTTTTGGTCTTGGTTCTTCTCGTCTCGTGATGCAAAGATATGGTATTGAAGATATTCGTCTTTTGCATTCTGGTAGACTTGATTTCCTTAAACAATTTTAGACATTGATTACACAGATTTAAAGAGATTACACTGATTTTTTTTAAATATTGTAACTGATTATTCAATTACAACAAATAAGGTAATCCAACATTTAGAACATTTAAACAAATTAAACTTAAGAAAGATCCTCCGCCATCTTTCAGTGGCTTTAGGATGAATAAAAAAATATGAAAGTATCACTAAATTGGTTAAAACAATACTTAAATTTACCTGAATCAATTTCAGCAGATGAGTTTGCTTTGAAGTTGACTATGTCTACTGTCGAAGTCGAAGAAGTAGAAAAACAGGGCGAACATTTGGAAAATATTATTTTGGGTGAAATTACAAAAATAGAAGCACATCCAGATGCTGACAAACTAAAAGTTTGTACTGTTAGTGATGCACAAGAAAATTTTCAAGTAGTTTGTGGTGGTATAAATGTTGCCGAAAAGATGAAAATTGCTTTTGCCAAAGTTGGCTCAAAGGTTCGTTGGCATGGTGAAGGTGAACTTGTTGAACTGGCTAAAGCTAAGATTCGTGGTGTGGAATCATATGGTATGATTTGTGCATCAGACGAAATTGGTCTGGGTGAAATGTTTCCAAGCAAAGAACATGCGGAAATCTTGGATTTAAGTATGGTAAAAGCAAAAGTTGGTACGCCATTAGCCAAAGCTTTGGAATTGAGTGACGTAGTACTCGATATTGATAACAAATCTATGACTCATCGTCCAGATTTGTGGGGACACTATGGTATGGCTCGCGAAGTAGCAGCTATTTTTCACAAAGATTTGGCAGAATATAATCCAGCCAAAGTAAAAGAATCTAAAGAAATAAATTTGAATGTAAAAGTAGAAGATACAAAACTTTGTCCACGTTATATGGGGGTTGTAGTTGACGGTATCGAAGTCGCAGAGTCACCAGCTTGGCTCAAACAAAGACTTTCAGCTGTGGGTTTGCGTCCTATCAATAACATCGTAGATATTACCAATTACATCATGTATGACTTGGGACAACCAATGCATGCCTTCGATAGTTCGAAAGTCGAAAGTCAAAAGTCAAAAGTCAGTGAGATTGAAATTTTAGTTAGAAAAGCTAAAGATGATGAAGATTTTGTAGCTTTGGATGGTAGTAAACACAAGTTGACCAGTGAAATGTTAGTCATTGCTGATAATGAAAAAGTTATTGCTCTTGCTGGTGTGATGGGTGGAGAAAATACTGAAGTTACAAGTGATACTAAAACAATTATTTTTGAATCAGCAAATTTTGAAGCAACTACTGTCAGACGTGCTGCTCAAAAACTTGCTTTGCGTAGTGATTCGTCTGCTCGTTTTGAAAAGAGTCTTGATCCAAACAATGCTGATCTTGCGCTACTTCGAGCTGTAGAGTTGACTTTGGAATTTTGTCCAAATGCCAAAGTTGTTAGTAAAGTAGTGGATGAAAAATCTTTTCATGTAAATCAAGGTCCTATTGAAATGACTCTAGAATTTTTGGAAAGAAAAATTGGACAAAAAATAGAAACAAAAGAGATTATAAAAATTTTAGTAAGTCTAGGATTTGAAGTAACTGAAAAGAAAAATATCTTGTCAGTAAAAATTCCAACTTGGCGTGCCACCAAAGATATTTCGATTGCTGAAGATTTGGTAGAAGAAATTTCTAGAATTTATGGTTTTGGTAATATTGAAGTAAGTTTGCCTGAGTTTACGATTGCTCCACCAGAAAAAAATAAATTGAAAATTTTACAAAGAAGATTATCAAATGTTTTGATAAACAAAGCTGGTTACAATGAGACTCTGACTTATTCTTTCGTTTCACCAAATATTTTACAAAAATTGAATTTTGATTTGTCAGATTATATTGAATTAGATAATCCGATTGCCAAAGACAGACCATTTTTGCGTCGCAGTATTTTGCCAAATTTGCTAGAAAGTCTAGAAAAAAATATTCACGAGGTAGATGAAGTTTGTCTATTCGAAGTTGGAAAAGTTTTCAAAAAAGAAGAACCTGGTGTACGTATTAGTGAAAAGAGTGATGAACTTTTGCCAAGACAAGATACTATGCTTGGTGTAGTTTTTGCCAACAAAAAAGAAAAAATTCCTTTTTATGAAATGTCACAAGTGGTTACAGATTTGTTTGCAGAATTGAATCTAGGATATTCTTTGCAAGAAAATAGTGAAATAGATTTGTTGCATCCGGCGAGAAATGCCAAGGTTTTGGTAGGTGACGTAGAAGTCGGTTTCGTAGGTGAGCTTCATCCCGCTTTGCAAAATAATTTTGGTATTGAAAGTAGGACAAGTATTTTGGAATTGAATCTAGACAAATTGTTGAATGTCTGGGTAGAAAAAGATAATTATAAAAGACTTTCACAATATCCATCAGTTCTTCGTGACGTCGCTTTACTTGTTGACAAAAAGAATAGTAACTTAGAATTATTAAATACTATTCAATCAGTTTCTGATTTGATTACCAGCGTGGAACTATTTGACGTCTTTGAAAGTGACAAAATTGGCAAGGACAAAAAGAGTATGGCTTATCATATCACTTACCAATCAAACGAAAAAACTTTGGAAACAGAGGAAGTAGAACGTGTTCATGAAAAAGTTTTGGAGAAGTTGAAGAAAAGTGTAGGGGCGGAAGTGAGGTAATAATTTTTATTATGAATGTTGAAAGAACTTTTTTTCACAATAGAATAAATAGAGGAAAAAATGAAAAAGATGTTGTTGTTCGTAGGGGAAATACAACACCTAGGGAAATTAAATATGAAAGATTGAAAGAAAAAGAATTCAGTTATGGTACTCTTTATTTTTTTGGTGAAAAATTGTTAAAGATGCTTGAATCTAAAGGAACATCTTCTTCTGATTACTTTGAGAAAAAAATTCAGGAAGAAAAAAACTGTCTAAAAAAATATTTGTACGATTTGATTAAAAATAAACCTGCTATCACTAAAATGAAAAATAGTGAAAGGATGTTGTTTGAAGAACTTAAAAGTAGCTTATTTTATTGTTTTCAAAAAAATCCTAATTTATTTTCTTTTGATTTGTTTAACTCTGATAAATCAGAAATCGTAGAAGTAGAAGATGATTTTGATTTCGCTGAGTTTTTAGAAAAAAAATATAAGGAAGAATTGGAAAAAAATCCAGATATCACTTTGTTAGAAGTCCAAGAAAAAATTGTTTTAGAAGGTAATATAGATATGTTTTTGGAGTTTATTTCTGATGATGATAGACTTGTAAAATTTTTGTCTGCACATAAAGAAAAATTTGAAAAAGAATCTGCAATTTTTGTACAGGACAGATTACCTGGGATTGAACAAAAATCTAGGGAAAGGTTGATGGAATTGTCGGTAAAAGGGTTTATTCCTTTTGATGAAGTAGAAATAAAAAAAAGATTAGAAAACATAATAGTAGAACCTAGAGATTCTTTCCTTGGTTATATGGAAGAAACTGGTGGTACTTATGATTATCATACTAAAATTGTTAGTGTCAGTTTATCAGAAAATTTTTTAGATGAAGATTATATAGATATTTTGGTTCATGAATATTTGCATGCAATATCTGGTAAACAATATACAATACGTGAAAGGCAAAGAGATTTAGTAACCGCAGAAAAAAAAGGTGCAACTTTTGAAAAAATGGAAGCTGATTGGTTGGATGAGGCTTTGACTGAAGGTCTTAGTATAAAATCAAAATTAGTAGAGGAGGATTTTAGTCAGGGAAGTCATGTTTTTGAAAGAAAGATTTTAGGATATTTGTATGGTTTAGGGCTTGATGAAAGAAAGACTTTGGATATGTATTTTGAAAGTTATGGTGATAGTTTTAATATAGATGGAAATAAACACATGTTACCAAATACTAGAGAATTTTTTAGACATGTTAATAATCTGTTTGGCAGAGGTGTTTTTTTAAAATTACATAAAGTTATACTTTTTATAGAAGGTAAAGAAGATGGGGAATACTATAAATTGATGGACGCATTTATTAGTGGATTATCTCAGATTGAAAAACCTATTCAATTGAGTGAATTTTTAAATGCCTATAATTATTTGTTAGAAAATTAAAAAAGTGTTATAATAAAAATAACTAAAAATTAAATTATTTTAAACACGCCTGTCCTATGTTTGAAACAAGTAAAGATCTACTTTTTGTAGTTCTATCTCTTTCTATATTTTGGTTTACGATATTTCTTTGTTGGTTGCTTTACCAAGCTGCTAGAACTTTGCGTAATATCAATCGTATTTCTGAAATGCTAATTGAAAAATTGGAGCTTATCAGCGAAGCCGTCACTTTTATGCGTGACAAAGTAGATCACTTGTCGAGTAAAATGGGAGTAGTCAGTAGTATGCTTTCTGGTCTTGTTGAGAAGTTTGTTGTTAATAAGATATCTACAAATTTAGAAGATAGAGTAAGCAAAAAAAAGACAACAACTAGAAAGAAAAAAACTAAGAAATAATAATAAAAATTTTAAATTAAAAACACTCAATAAAGCGAGTGTTTTTTGTTTGACAATTGTATTTTTTCTATGATACTGTGAATTTAACTCTATCTTGGAGGTAAGTAATTGCTAAGCTTTTTCTTTTTAACTGACTTACGTGAACGGAGCACTCGTGTTCGGGTGAATCTGCCTGAGTCATGGACACAGGATCCCTTCTACGATCGTTTGGTGCTTCGGTATCATGGTATCGAGGTGGCGAAGGGCAAGCTTCGGGAAGCTGTGAGCATGGGTGGAGAACCTGGCTACAAGTTCCTTCTAGATGAGGGCTACTCCGTCACGAGGATTCAAATTCATGGTGACGTGGTCTTCGAAGTTTCACAGGAATAGCCAAGACTGTCTGCCTCAAGATTCTGACAATAAGGTCGGATGATTGGGGCAGACAAACATACTTTTTTAAAAAAAGTATTTTTTTATTTTCGAAATTTTTTATCAAGTATTTCGGAAGACAGATAATAGATAGGTCCAAATAAAATATATGACCATTGCATCCAAGTAGGAGCATGCAGACAATTACAAAATTGTATACCAGGATAAGATGCTGTCGCCAAATTTTTTATATTGAAAAAGTGATAGGCAATATATTCAGCAAATAAAAGAAAAAAGATATAAGCTAAACTGAAAATTATAAAGTTTAGAATTTTATTTGGTTTATTGAATTTTTTTTCTATCTCTATGAAGATAATATACAATGAAAGTAATCCGACTGGCCAGGCCAAAAGGGGATAGATATTTAATCCAAAAAATGTACCAAAATTACTTCCATAGCCATAATAATTTTTGGCTATTAAAGTCCAAATGACAGCAAAAATAATTCCTAGTAAAAAATTTTTGAACAAATAATTTCTTTTTGTCAAAAATAAGTATAGTAAAAGTATTGGGTACCCTAAAAATAAAACATAAATAGGATTGAATAGTCCAAAAGAGAAAAAGAACAATAGCGTAGCTAGTATATCTAAAATATATAAATTTTTCATGTAAAATATTAGATTTTATTGTGACAATTATAACATATTGGCTTAAATAAAAGCAACTTGATTTTTATCTTGTTTTTAAGTAAAATAGAGAGACTAATCAAGAAATTTATGGATTTTGTCCATTTACACGTTCACTCGCACTATTCACTTTTGAATGGTCTTACCAAGGTAAAACCGCTTGTTAAAGCTGCCAAGACAAGAGGATTCAAAGCTTTGGCTCTTACAGACTATGGCTCGATGTATGGGGCTATTGAGTTTTATCAAGTGTGTCTTGATGAAGGTATCAAGCCTATTATTGGTTTTGAGGCTTATACAATGTCTGGTAGTAGAAATAATTTGGAAGAAGAAAAAAACATTCATCGTCTTGTTTTGTTGGCAGAAGATTTTGCTGGTTATCAAAATCTCATGCGTCTTTCTTCTCGTGGACATTTGGAAGGTTTTTACAAAGATAAACCTTGTATTGATAGAGAATTGATGAAAGAGTATGCAAAAGGAATGATTGCCTTGTCCGGACCAATAGAGGGAGAAGTACCTCATTTATTAAAAAATGACAAAATTGAAGAAGCTAAGAAAGTTGCATTAGAGTTGCAAGAAATTTTTGGTAAAGGAAATTTTTATTTGGAGATGCAAGATCACCCTGCTATTTCTGGACAACTTGATGTGAATACCAAACTTACTCAAATTTCTAAAGAATTAGATATTCCACTTGTAGTTACTCGTGATGTACATTATTTGGATTTTTCAGATGCTGAAGCTCAAGATATTTTGCGTTGTATTTCCAATGGTTGGAGAGTAGATCAAAGTGATAGAGAAGATTATCGTCAAGTTGATAGGTCTCTAAATTCTGCTGAAGATATTATTTCTCGTTTTCGTCATGTCCCTGAAGCTATTGAAAACACTACCAAAATTGCTGAGAGAATAAATCTCGATATTCCACTAAATAATTGGCATTTTGCACCAGTAGACATTCCTGAAGGTAAAACTTATGATGAAGTATTACGTGAAGAAGCTTACAAAGCTGCTCCAAATTTTTATCCTGAAGTAAACAAAGAACTGACAGATAGACTCGACTATGAACTTGATATTATCAAAACCAAAGGTTATTCTCCATACTTTTTGTGCGTTGGTGATTATGTAGGCTATGCTAAGCGTAATGGTATCGTAGAATCTACTCGTGGATCAGCTGCTGGTTCTCTTGTTTCTTATGTTTTGGGAATTACAACCGTGGATCCTATGCGTTTTAATTTGCCATTTGAACGTTTCCTCAATCCTTTTCGTCCTAGTCCACCAGATGTAGATACTGACTTTGCCGACGATCGTCGTGGTGATATGATAAAGTATGTGACAGAAAAATATGGTTCTGACAAAGTAGCTCAGATTATTACTTTTGGAACGATGGCCGCTCGTGCAGCTTTGCGTGATGTTGGTCGTGCTTTGGGGATGTCTTATAATTTTTGTGATCAAGTAGCCAAGCTTATTCCACAAGGATCTCAGGGTTTCCCGATGACAATTGAGCGAGCTTTGGTAGAAGAACCAGATTTGAAAAAACTTTATGAAAGTAATGAAGATGTAAAACGTTTACTTGATTTGGCTCGCCAAGTTGAAGGTTGTAATAGACACACTTCTATCCATGCTGCGGGCGTGGTTATTTCACCAACAGCTCTGACAGATTTCACTCCAGTCCAACGTGAAACTGGTGGTGATAGACTTGTTACTCAATATGAGATGCATGCTGTTGAGACTGCTGGAGTTTTGAAAAACGATTTTCTAGGAATTCGCAATCTATCTATTCTTGGAAATGCCATGGTGATTGTGGAAAAAACCATAGGTGACAAAATAGATATTTACAATTTGCCACTTGATGACAAAGCTACTTTTGAAATGCTGGCCCGTGGTGAAACTATGGGTACTTTTCAGCTTGGTGGTTCTGGTATGACTCGTTGGCTCAAAGAACTAAAACCGACAGATATCAATGATATCATGGCGATGGTGGCTCTTTATCGTCCAGGTCCGATGGAATCAATCCCAGAATATATCAAAAGAAAATACAATCCAGAAGCAGTGACATATATGGATCCACGTATGGAAAAGTATCTGGGTGCTTCTTATGGTCTACTTGTTTATCAGGATGATGTGATGCTTACGGCTATTCATCTTGCTGGCTACGATTGGATGGAAGCTGACAAATTTCGAAAAGCCATGGGTAAAAAAATTCCCGAAGAAATGGCAAAACAAAAAATAAAATTTTATGATGGTTGTTTAACTATTGGAAAATTAAAAAAAGAAACGGTAGATGAAATATGGCATGCTATTGAGCCTTTTGCTGCTTACGGTTTCAACAAAGCTCATGCGGCTAGTTATGGTATTGTAGCTTAT
>PFPL01000022.1 GCA_002793035.1 Candidatus Magasanikbacteria bacterium CG_4_10_14_0_2_um_filter_33_14 | reverse complement strand
TCTTTCTTTTATAGAACTTAGTGAGACAAATTTTATTTCTTTTTTTCCCAATAAAATTTTTTTGCCAGCTTCGGTTATTTTCAGACTATAATTTTGGTCATAGGCGATATCTATGAAACCCATATTGAGCATTTGCAAAATATATTGTTTCCAGTCTATTGGAGAAATATCTTTTCCTATGCCATAAGTTTTTATTTTGTCATAACCTTGTATGATAATATCTTGGCGAGCGGATCCTCGCAGTACATCGATGAGAGTATTGACGGCTACTTTTTCTTCTAGACGAAAGATAGCCGATAGTGCCATGCGTGTTATTTTTGTTCCGTCGATTAGCTCTGGAGGATTCTCGCAGACATCACAATTCTGACAATCTTTGTCTAGATGTTCTCCGAAGTATGAAAGTAATATGCGTCGACGACAGATGAGAGCGTCAGCATATTGTTGCATACGTTCTAGTTTGGCTAGTTGGAGAGTCGCTTGACCACTTTCACTAGCAAACTTTTTTAGCAGGACTACATCAGAAAATGTATAAAAAAGAATCGTTTCACTAGGCATACCATCACGGCCAGCACGACCTATTTCTTGGTAATAGCCTTCGATATTTTTTGGTAAATTGTGATGAATGACAAAGCGAACATTGGACTTGTCTATTCCCATTCCAAAAGCGATAGTAGCTACGATGATATTTGTCTTACCATAAATAAAATTTTCTTGAACACGTGATCTTTCGTGTGCTTGCATGCCAGCATGATAGTGATCGGCACTTATATTTTCTGCTTGCAAAGCGCTCGATACTTTTTCTGTTTGTTTTCGACTCAAACAATAAATTATTCCTGATTGTCCATCTCTTTTTTTTACAAAATTTATTATTGATTGCATTCTTTTTTGAGCGGGTAGTACTGTAAGTTTTAGATTTGGTCTATCGAATGAAGAAAGAAATATTTTTGGATCTTTTAGATTCAATTGACTGGCGATATCTTTGCGAGTAATTTTGTCAGCTGTTGCTGTCAGAGCGATGATCGGAATTTTTGAAAAAAATTGTTTTAGTTTTCCTAGTTGGGTATATTCTTTGCGGAAGTCATGACCCCAAGATGAAATACAATGTGCTTCGTCAATTGCAAAAAGTGAGATATCTAAATCATGCAAAAAATATTGAAAAGAATTCGATAATAATTTTTCGGGTGAGACGTAGAGCATTTTTATTTCACCCTTTTTGGCATCAGTCATTATGTCTTCTATTTCGTTTGTTTCTAGACTACTATTGATGTAGCTAGCTTTGATACCATTTTCGACTAGTCCTTCGACTTGATCTTTCATTAGAGCGATGAGAGGAGAAACGACAATAGTGATTCCAGGGAAGACCGTGGCGGGCAATTGGTAACACAAAGATTTGCCACCACCAGTCGGCATAATGACAAGACAGTCTTGTTTTTTCAAAACAGCCTTTACAATTTTTTCTTGCATTGGTCGGAAGCTATTGAAGCCAAAATTGTGTTTCAATGATTCTTCGATTTTTTCTTTTGTCATTTTTATAGGATTAAGTAGTAAGCAGAATAAGGAATAAGTATTTTGCTATGATATTAATTTTATTTTTTCATTTCTAGTCATTTTTTTTATGGCTATTTCACGTTTTGTCGCACTACTGCGGTCTGTTAAAGTTTCTGTATACATAAGAGAAAAGGGAAGTCGGGCACGGACATATTTTGATCCAGTACCTTGTCTGTGTGTTTCGAGTCTTTTTTTTAGGTTTTTGGCTATCCCCGTATAGAGAGAATTGTCAGAGCATTTTATTATATATAGGGTGTACATAGGTTTTGTATTCCGCCCCAGGCGGACGAGATATTATATTTTTAAGTTTATTTTGAAAAATACGTTTAACTATACTCCTAGTTCGATGTATGAAAGTTTATTATAGCAGAGATTTTTTGGCCTGGCTATTTATAATAACAACCTTTGACTACAAGGTCTTTTTTTGATATATTGAAATTGTTATTTATTTGGATTATGTCCAAAATTTTTTTAAAAAATAATTATATAGTTTATGGATTTGCAAATAGAAGTTTTACAAGAGGGTGAAGGCGGGGAAGCTCAAGCAGGTGACAAAGTAACAGTGCACTACACAGGCACTTTTGAAGATGGTAGTAAATTTGATTCAAGTGTGGATAGAGGTCAGCCTTTCGATTTTTTACTTGGACGAGGTATGGTGATAAAAGGTTGGGATGATGGTGTAGTTGGTATGAAACTTGGAGAAAAAAGAAAACTAATAATTCCTTACGAACTTGGTTATGGTGAAAATGGTTACGGTCCAATTCCACCAAAGGCTACTCTTATTTTCGAGGTAGAACTATTGGGAATTGAATAATTATTTGTTATAATATAAATATTCAGCTATCTTGCTATAAGTGGTGGTATAAGAATGTACATTTCTGTGGTAGTTCACAGAAAATTAAACTTTCTTGTCCCGACTCCACTTTAAGCGGATAGACAAGTCGGGATTAATTTATTATATAAAAAATATGAAGAAAAGTAATTTGGGTTTGCTAGTAGTAGCTTTTAGTGTGTTGTTTGTAGGAGCTGGATGTTCTAAAGAAGCTTCTGATACCAATGTCTCGGAGCTACAAGATTCTAAATCATTTAGTTATAGTGATAGTAATAATACTTATGAGATTAGTGGTCTGATCGCTAAGGATTGGACAGAAAACAAAGATGCTGATCCAAGAGTAGAAACAATGTTTTTTTCTCCTGAAAAAGAAGGTGATGATTTTAGAGAAAATATAAATATTGTACGTTTTGAATTTGCTGATGGTGAAAAAGAAATGACTATTGATGAGTATGCTGATAGTGCACTTACTGGTAGTGACAGATCACCTGGTTACAAATTGTTATCTAGAACATCAAGTACTATTTCTGGTTATCCTGCCGTTCATGTTGTTTACCAAGCTTATTCTACTCCTGGTCTTATGCAATTTGAACAAACATTTTTTAAGACAGACAAAGAAGGTTATATGGTTACTTTTACAGGTACACCAGATGGTGCTGTAGAATTTGAGCAAGTTTATCAGGATTTCTTGAAGAGTATCGTCGCTAAATAATTTTTTGGCAAATAAAAAACAGTTCCGATTTTATCGTGACTGTTTTTTTATCTTTATTTTTTTTCTAGAGAACCTGTGATCAACATGATTAGTACTCCAACTAAGAAAATTGCACCTAGTGTATAGCTAGTCTTCCAGAAAGCATCAAGTGCTACAGCTTTATCAAGCATATTCCAGATATACATGAGACCAATAGCAAGAGAAACTAGTAGGAAAATTACTACTAAAATTCCTAGAAATTGTAAGATTTTTTTGGACATATATTATCATTAAGAATATTGAAGTAAGTATATCATTTTATGATGAAAAAGCAAATGAAAACATGAAGGCCTCCAACGTCGAAACGCGGAGGCCTTTTTGTACCCACTTCTGGACCGTGCTTAGCCGTAAAAGCCGAGCCGCTGGTACCAATGTGGCGGGTAGAAGACGTTCGGGGAGAGTCGTTGATCCTCGTCGTTGGACGTCACGACGACGAGGTTGCTCGTGAGGTCCGTGTTCACGAAGAACTGGAACTCGCACGCACCTTTGCCGAGGTAGGTCGAGATCACGGCCACACCGTTTTCGTCCGATTGGACGAAGCCGTAATAGTCGAATCCTTTGTACTTCAGCAAGGGTATGGTCAGATGGAAGCCGACCAGCACGGCGAAAGGTTTTTCGCCACGTAAGACGATATTGAACATTCCTGGCTTGAAGTTTTTTCCTCCCAGATGGTGCCAGATCACCATCTGGCTTGAGTTCTTCACGAAATTCCACATGAAGCGGAACTTCTTGAGCATCTCTTTCCCGAGGAAAAGAGAAACCGTGAAGAACATGACGAACAGGATCCACGAAATCATCTTTCCCCCATATATTGAGTTCCACGCAGGATTGCATGAGAACATACAAAAATAGCATAAAATAAGTTATTTGTCAAGGTATTAAGGTAATTAAAATTTAGCAATTTTTCTTCAAACTTGTTATAATGTTAACTCAGTTTAAATAATGATAAATATATGAAAATCGCAGTTTCAGGAGATATTGGCTCTTTTTCCGAGGAAGCCGGTAATGCTTATGCTATTAGACAAGGTATAAAGGATTATGAACTTGTTTATGCTATAGACATGGAGGGAGTTTTGGATAGAGTAGAAAAAAATGAAGTAGATTTAGGAGTTTTCCCAGTTGTGAATTCTCGTGGGGGCTTGGTTCAAACAGCTTTTGAGGCTATGGGAAGACATAACTTTATTCTTATTGATGAGCTTTGGCACGAAGTTTGTCAGTGTTTGATGGTCAAAACAGGAATAAAATTGGAAGAAATTACCAAAATAGTTTCTCATCCCCAAGCACTTTCTCAGTGTGAAAGGACTTTGGATAAAATGTTGCCAGGAGTAAAATTTCAAGAATGGGAGGATACTGCCAAAGCTGCTAGAGATTTGAGTGAAGGTAAATTGGAAAATACTTGTGCTATTGTCGCTCCAGCTCGGGCAGCGGAAATTTATGGTTTGGAAATTTTACAAAGAAATATCCAAGATATGCGACCTAATTTGACCACGTTTATAATTGTAAAAAAAGAAAATTAAATTATGAAAAAAAATGAAGGAAAGAAAATAGTTTTTGTGGATTATTATGGTATTTTGAGTACTACTCGCTTTTGGCATAGTGTACAAGATCCTAATCATAAGTTACACAAATATTTACAATCTATTCAAGACTTTCTTTTTGTAGAGGATAGGACCTTGCTAGATGAATGGATGAGAGGTAAATATACGAGTGAAGAAATGCATCAAGTTTTGGCAGAGAATTTTGCTATTGATTTTGATGAATTATTTTCTATTTTTGTAGAAGATTGTAAGACAGTAGAAATATCAGAAAAAATTCTTGATAAATTGAAATCTTTGCCAGAGAATTATTTGAAAATTATGGTGACAGATAATATGGATTCTTTCGATAGATTTATTTTGCCAGCCAACAGAATTTTGGAAGATAGTTTCCATGGGATAAACAATTCTTTTTATGTACAAAAACTAAAAGCTGACAAAGAAGGTGAATGGTTTTTGGATATTTTAAAGAATTACGAAGTACCTATTGAAAATTGTGCGTTGATAGATGATAGTTTGAAGAATTGTGAAACATTTCAAAAATTGGGTGGAAAGTATTATAATAGTAAGACAGAAGAAGATGTTTTATTAGCTTTAAATAATTTTATCAAATAAAATGTTTACTATATTTTTAATTGCTCTTAGTTTGTCTATTGATTCTTTCATAACAGCAGGAAGCCTAAGTTTGAAACATAATAAAAACTTTTGGTTGATGTCTTTGTGGATTGCTAGTGTGTTTGCTTTTTTCCAAACTCTGATGCCATTGCTTGGTTTTTTACTTGGTAAACAGTTTGTAATTTATGTACAAGAATTTGATCATTGGATAGCTTTCATTTTGCTCTTAATCGTTGGTGGTAAATTTATTTTTGAAGCTTTGTCATCAGATGATAAAAAAATAAAAAAATTAAGTTGGAAAGTTTTAGCTACTTTAGGAGTGGCTACTAGTATTGATGCTTTGGTCGTTGGACTTACTTTTGCTTTTATGGAAATTAATTTATTTTTGGCGTTAGTTATTATCGCTGTTGTGACTTTTATAATTTCAATACTTGGTTGCTACCTTGGTAAAAAATTAAGTCATAAGTTTGGATCGGAGATTGAAATTTTGGCGGGTATTGTCCTTATCATGATTGGTGCCAAAATTCTTTTTACTCATTTATTTTAAATAACAAAAAATATGAAAATACTTTTTCTTGATACAGAGACAACAGATTTGGAAGAAGGACGTCTTGTCCAACTAGCTTACAAAAATAGATTGACAGGGGACACTGTCAATGAATTTTTCAAACCACCAAAAGAAATTTCTGTTGGGGCGATGTCTATTCACCATGTTACCAATGAGATGGTTGCAGACAAGCCAGCTTTTGATGGAAGCCAGTTTAAAAAAGATTTAGAAGTTCTGCTTGAAAATTATATTCTTGTCGCACACAATGCTCTTTTTGATATTGGCATTTTGCAAAATGAAGGGGTGAAGACTCACGAGTTTATTGATACCTTGCGTGTTGCTCGTCATACTATTGAAAGTCCTGAACATAAATTGCAGTATTTACGTTATTTATTAAAACTAAATGTCGAAGGTCTAGCACATGATGCTTGGGGTGATATTCTTGTTTTGGAAGCTTTGTTTGAGTATTTGTTTCCTATTGTCAAAGAAAAATTTTTATTGTTGACTGATGAAGAAGTCTTGGCAAAAATGAAAGAATTGACTACAACTCCAGTACCTCTCAAAAATTTTACTTTTGGTAAATACAATGGTAAGACTTTTGAAGAAGTTAGTAAAATGGATAGAGGTTATTTGGATTGGCTTTATAATAGTGAATCAGGAAAACCAGAGGAAGAACAAAATGAAGATATGATTTTTACTTTGAAATTTTATTTAGGAAAATAAATTTGTGTTTGAGTTACCAGACAACCAAAAAAATAAAAAATGGAAAATTTTTGCAATTATTAGTATTGCCTTATTTTTAGTTACTTTTATTTTTGCTTTGCTTTGGTATTTTCTTTTTTATTTGAGTCCTCCAGAACCTAAAAATTTGGTAGAAAATATTGATGTACCTGTGATAGCTGAAGTAAAAAATCATGAAATAAAAAAGGAAGAAGTTGTAATCCCAGAATTTTCTAGTACTACCATTATTATGGTCGGAGATATTATGCTTGATCGAGATGTTTATTATTTTATTAGAAAAAATAACAATGAATTCAATTTTCCTTTTGCAAAAATTAATACATTTTTAGCTAGTGCAGATTTTCGAGTAGGAAATTTGGAAGGTCCGATTACCAATAATCAATCTATTATCAAAGCTGGCGGTGCTGAAGAAAATGGTGGAAATCTGCGCTTTACTTTTTCACCAAAGACGACGACTACTTTGTCAGACAATTTTGATTTGCTTAGTCTTGCCAATAACCACATCACCAACTTTGCCAATGACGGTGTAGTACAAACAAAAAATTATTTGAAAAGTGCGGGGATAAATTATTTTGGAGATTTTTATAACCAGACAGAACTTTCTTATATTTATGAGGTTGCAGAAGATTTGAAAATTGCTTTTGTGGGTTATCATCAATTTTATTCAGGTGGTTTAGAAAATGTTCTATCTGAAATAACGAAAATAAAATCAGAAAAGTTAGCTGATATTATAATAGTTTTTCCTCACTGGGGAACAGAGTATTTGACCACAAGACCAGATGGAAAACAGCAAGAGTTATCAAAAAAGTTTATTGATGCTGGGGCTGATTTGGTAATAGGTTCTCATCCTCATGTTATTGAGCCGATTGAAATGTACAAAGAAAAACTTATTTTTTATAGTTTGGGAAATTTTGTCTTTGATCAATATTTTTCTCCAGAAACTCTCCAAGGTCTTGCCTTGAAATTGAATTTTATAAAAAAAGAAGATAAAATCGAGACAAAAATAAATCTAATTCCACTTGCTATTTCTCGAGAGACGCAGGTGTCTGTAATGGAAGATGGAATTTTGAAACAAAAAGTTTTGGATAGTCTGGCAGGTAATTCAAATGTTGTAGACAGTGTGAAAGAGGAAATTAGAAATGGGGAGATTAATTTTTCTTTTTAATATTAATTTCAAAATAAAATAAGCTAATTTTAGCTTATTTTTATTTTTGACATTTAGGTCTTTACATTGTATTATAGATTTATAATAAATTTGAATTTATGAGCAATTATAAAAGTGTTATTCAAGATTATCTGTCTAATTTGGAAAAGTTTCTGAAGACTGGGGATGCAAAAGAACATACTTATCGTCCAGCTTTTCAGCACTTGATAGAAAATCTTACAGAAGATATCCAAGTCATCAATGAGCCTGCTTACACTGGTGGAAATGCTCCTGATTTTTTGTTCAAAAAAGGTGACACACCGATTGCATATGCTGAGTGTAAAGATATAGATATTGATATTTCAAAAAAAGAAGTACAAGACCAAGCTAAGCGTTACGTCGATGCTTTTGGCAAAATCTTGCTTACCAACTATATTGATTTGGAAATTATTGATGAAAATGGAAGTGTAGTGAAAATTGCGATTGCCGAACTGGACAACAATAAAAATCTAGAAATATTTGAAGACAAATTTGAAGCATTCGCTGATATTATTCGAGATTACATGACGACGACGCCACAGACTATCAAGTCTGCCAAAAAATTGGCGAAGATAATGGCAAATAAAGCAAAAATTTTGCGTGATAATGCCAGAGCATCGCTTGATCAAAATGAACAATCAGATATTTTCAAACAATATCGCACTTTTCAAGAAGTCTTGATAAGAGATTTGTCAAAAGAAGAGTTTGCCGACATGTATGCTCAGACTCTCGTCTACGGTTTGTTTGTGGCACGTTATTATGATCCAACTTTGAAAACTTTTTCTCGTTATGAAGCACAGGATCTATTGCCGGCTACCAATCCATTGCTCAAGAAATTTTTTGGTCACGTGGCTGGGACAGATTATGATCAGAAGATTGCTTGGATAGTAGATAGTCTAATAGAAACTTATCTAGCAACAGATGTCGCAGGTATCATGCACAAAGAATTTGTGAAGAAATCCAAAGATCCTGTCTTACATTTTTACGAAACATTTTTGACAGAATATGACAAAGGACTTCGTAAAAGTCGTGGTGTTTATTATACACCAGAGCCGGTTGTATCATTTATCGTTCGTAGTGTTGATCAGATTTTGAAAAGTAAGTTTGGTCTTGTCAAAGGTCTGGCTGACACAAGCAAAATTCCTCATATAAAAAAGATACAAGCTACAGATGGCAGAACTACAGATAACATAAAACAAATAACAGACGATATTCATAAAGTACAAATTCTCGATCCCGCAGTTGGTACGGGCACTTTTCTCAATGAAGTGATTCATGAAATACACAAAAATTTTGTCGGGCAAGAAGGCATGTGGTCTGGCTATGTAAAAGAACATTTACTGCCAAGACTGCATGGGTTTGAGCTGATGATGGCGAGTTATACGATGGCGCATCTGAAATTGGGTGTGACGCTAGCTGAACTTGGGTATAACGGTGACGAGAGGCTTTCTGTTTGGCTGACAAATAGTCTGGAGCAAGGCGTACACGAAGTGCCGAATCTTTTTATGAGTGAGTGGTTGACAGAGGAATCAAATAAGGCTTCTTATATTAAGTCCGATTTGCCGATTATGGTAGTGATTGGGAATCCACCGTATAGTGGAGTCTCTTCAAATAATAGTAAAGAAGCCACAAGGCTTGCTGATAAATATAAAATTGAGCCAGGTGGAAAACAAAAATTACAAGAGAGAAAACATTGGCTCAATGATGATTATGTGAAGTTTATTAGTTTTGCTGAAGATCAAATAGAAAAAACTGGAGAAGGAATTGTTTCTTTTATTACACCACATGGTTATATAGACAATCCAACTTTTCGTGGTATGCGTTGGCATCTCTTGAAGACGTTTGATGAAATATATATTGTAGATTTACACGGAAATAGTTTGAAAAAAGAGTCTGCACCAGATGGTGGAAAAGATGAAAATGTTTTCAATATTCAACAAGGGGTTTCAATTATTTTTGGAATAAAGAAAAAAGAATCAGAAAATGAATTGGCTAATGTATATCATTTGGATATTTATGGTAAACGTGAAGAAAAATATAAAATTCTTAGTGAATTAAATTTTGAAAATGTAAAATGGGATAATGTTAAATATCAACATCCACAATATACATTTTTATCACGAGATTATAAGTTAAAAGACGAATATGAAAAAAGTTTTT
>PFPL01000040.1:1606-2147 GCA_002793035.1 Candidatus Magasanikbacteria bacterium CG_4_10_14_0_2_um_filter_33_14 | reverse complement strand
TAAACTTGACACTTTCCTCGTCTATTTTTTCTACTTTCACATTTTCAAAACTGACTCTGAGAGGTGACCCTACCAAAGAATCTTGAATAGTATCAAAAGTGAATACTACGTCATCAGCCGTAAATTTTTCACCATCATGCCAAAAAACTCCTTTACGCAATTTGAAAGTATACTCTTTTTTATCTTCACTAATTTCATAACTACTTGCCAAATCAGGAACTAAGTTACGATTTTTGTCATAACGTACAAGACCTGTGTAAATCATAGCTACCAAATCTTGATCTACTTCGTTTAGACTAGAAAAAAGAGGATTGATAAGTTGGGGTGAACCTAGAAGTCCTTCGGTATATTCCCCACCAACTTTTGGAACAATGATTCCATACTTTTCAGCCAAGACGTTTACACCCCACACGATACTTGCGGTGAAAACTATCAATGCTGAAAAAAATACAATCTTTTCTGTAAAGGATAATACTTTGTTTATACTAAAAAATTGACGTAATGAAGGGAATTTATTTTTACGCATTTTCTTCATTAATTC
>PFPL01000040.1:0-1551 GCA_002793035.1 Candidatus Magasanikbacteria bacterium CG_4_10_14_0_2_um_filter_33_14 | reverse complement strand
ACTGTCCGCCACGTTTTTTTGAAGAAAGAAAACACAAAGTATTTTTGTTAACATTCCAAAAAGAACACTAAAACTGGTGAAATGATATTTAATTTTTAAGAAGAGAGGTCTCTTTATATAATACGAGAAAGAGTCCTATTTTATTTCGTATGTCTAAGCTATAACCAAGTTCACGATAGCCAACAAAAAGAAAGCTACAGAGATAACAATGGTCAAATTGTAAAGCACTTTGTCGATACCACGTCTAGTAGTAAAGACTGTTCCACTACCACCAAAAGCTGCTCCCATACCAGAACCTTTTTGTTGCAAAAGGATAACAATAATGAGTAAAACGGCTAAAACTAGCTGGATTATTTGTAAGATATTATTTAACATACAGATTTTTTCTATTTATTATATTATACAGCAAAAAAAATAAAAAGCAATTGAGTAGACTAATTCTAGCAGAAATAAGGAAGTTTGTCAATAACACAAAGTCAAAAGTCTATAAAGTCCTTGAAGTCAAAAGTGATTAGGTGATAAAGTGAATCACATATCCTGTTGACAAATCACAAAATATGTTATAATATGAGCACCATTTATATAAAAAACTTTTATGCCACAAACTTCAAAATCTGGGAAATACTTTTTTATTTCCTTAGCTAGTATTGTTGGTCTACTTCTCATTATCTTTTTGTTCTATCTTATATACTATACTATCCAACTTCGCTATGGTAGTAGTGAGACTATCCAAAAAATAGTTTCTACATATGAAAAAAACTTCAGCTCTATCATCGACAAAGATGCTCCAGCTGATGTAGCAAACTATCAAACTCTAATAAAATCCGACAATCCAAAAAAAGGTGAAGCAACAGCTCCTATTACGATTATTGCCTTTATGGATTTTGAATGTCCTTATTGCCAAGACAATTATTCTGTTTTCAAATACGTCACCAACAAATACTCCCCTGTCTTACAAATTGTTTTCAAAAATTTACCCCTCACAGAAATCCATTCCAATGCCTTGCCCTCTGCTCTAGCTGCTAGCTGTGCCAATGACCAAGGCAAATTTTGGGAATACTACGACAGATTATATACTGACAAAAATTTGACTGAAGAAAATTTTTATAGCCTAGCCAAAACACTAAATTTAGATTCTGTTCAATTTGACAACTGCTATAAAAACAAAATACATATAAACCAAATTGAAGCGGACTTACAAGATGCTGCCAAAATAGGTCTACGTGGGACACCTACTTATGTAGTAAATGGTGAAGTCGTCGAAGGTGAAATAACCAATCAACAATGGGACGATCTTATTATCAAATATTTAAATAAAAAATAATATATGAAAAAAATATTGGCATTTTTATTTTTTGGGGTTCTCTTTTTTCCTCAAATAGGCCTGTCTGCCGATGTTGTAACCGTTGACCCACGCTGTTGGACAAGACCAGATTGTGAGACTTTTCGTAAAGATTTTGCAACCACTAAAACAGAAGGTGGTTTCTTTAGTGGCAAAGACAATGAACTTATCAAAAAAGCTTGTCATGTCAATGGCGATGGTATAGATAT
>PFPL01000034.1 GCA_002793035.1 Candidatus Magasanikbacteria bacterium CG_4_10_14_0_2_um_filter_33_14 | reverse complement strand
TCTCAAGACATGCAACTAGGTGGTCTTATTGAACGAAAAAGTAAAAGTGTTATAATAATAGTAAACAAGTGGGACCTAGCTGAAGACAATAGTGATAGTGCTCGCAACGACGTAAAACAAATGGTCTATAGCCACTTCCCTCATCTTGATTTTTCACCTATACTATTCTTGAGTGGTAAGACTGGATACAAAACAGGACAAATTTTCCCAAGTATCATGAAAGTCATAGAAGCTAGACACACTATTATTACTGACAATGCTGCTAGTAAATTCATGGACCACATCACAAAAACTCACAAACCTTCTCGTGGCAAAGGTACTCGCCAACCAAAAGTATTTGGCTTCAGACAAATCAATGCAGACCCTCCTGTTTTCAAACTATATATCAAACAAGGGACATCTTTGCATCGTTCTTACTTGAACTTCATCGAAAATAAACTAAGAGAAAAATTCAACTTCTTCGGTACACCAATTGTTATCAAAATGGAAAAAAGTAAAATTTCTGATGATAAATTAAAATAGACAAGCAGAATAAGCAGAATAGGCAGAATAAGTCATAAATTTTGTAAAAAACATAATCTGACATCTTAATTTCTACATTACTAAATAAACGGACGAATAAGAATCCGTAAATCTGGATTCCCCCCAAGGCGGACAAGTATCCGGATATCCGGATTGTTAAAACTATAACAACGTGATTTATGAAACTTATCGTGGGATTAGGTAATCCAGGTAAAAAATACGAGAAGACTCGTCACAATGTAGGTTTCATGATAGTAGAAGAATTGCACAAACAACTCTTATCTTTTGGTATCAATGATTGGGAATTAAGCAAAAAATTCAATGCCTATATTTCAGGTTGTAGTATCAATGGTGAAAAAATAATTTTGGCAAAACCTACGACTTACATGAATAGATCAGGTGAAGCTGTACAAAATATTGGTCACTATTACAAAATGAACCAAAAAGATATTGTAGTTGTACACGATGACAAAGATATACTGCTTGGTGAAATAAAAATTCAAGAAAACCGTGGACCTGCTGGACACAATGGTATCAAGTCAATCATCGAATATATTGGTACCCAAGATTTCTTACGTGTTCGTGTCGGTATTGCCAGTGAAAACAAAAAGAAAATGTCTGATATTCCAAAATTTGTTTTGGATAAATTTGGTATAATGGAAAAGAAAAAACTAAAAGTTAGTATAGACGAAGCTGTAGAGAAAATAATGGGAATGATTTCGTAAGCAGATTAAGTAAGATAAGCAGAATATGCAGAATAAGTTGTGATTTTTGTAAGCTTATAATTTAATAATAGTATTTTGCAAAAATACTTTTCATCCGTAAATCCGTATTATCAGTATATCCGTATTTATAACATGCAAAAAGAAATCCTTCTCGCCCACTTCCCAAAAATAACTGTAAAACGCTACCAGCAACTACTGGCAGCTTTTTCATCTCTAGAAGAAGTCTGGGAAGCTGAATTCGATGAACTACTAAAAACTAAAATTGACGAAAAAATAATCAATGAATTTCTGGTTTGGCGTGAAAAGCTTGATGAAGAAAAAATTGCCAAAATTCTAGCACAAGAACAAATCACTTGCGTAACTCTAGCTAATGAAAACTATCCAAAACTTCTCAAAGAAATTTACGATCCACCTTTTTGTCTTTTTGTACGCGGTGAATTGACCCAAGATGATTTTACACTAGCTGTTGTGGGACCAAGAAAATTTTCTACCTATGGCAAACAAGTTACTGAAAATCTAGTTGGTGATTTGGCTAGACAAAGTGTGACTATTGTCAGTGGCTTGGCTTTTGGTATAGACATCATTGCCCACAAGACAACTCTTCAAGCTGGTGGCAAGACTGTCGCTGTACTTGGTTCTGGAATTAACAGACGTCACGTCTATCCACAAGAACATAGCAATGTAGCTAACGAAATTATTGCGAGTGGTGGAGCTGTCATTTCCGAATATCCTCCAGGAACACTCCCAAACAAATTCACTTTTCCTAGACGCAATAGAATCGTAGCTGGCATGTCGCTTGGTACTCTGGTTATAGAAGCCGCTGAAAAATCTGGTGCTCTTATTACAGCCGATTATGCTATGGAATCTGGTCGCGAAGTCTTCGCTGTACCCCAAAATATTACTTCTCCAACTTCCTTTGGACCAAATAATTTGATTAAAAATGGAGCCAAGCTAATCACCACTAGCCAAGATATCCTCGAGGCCCTGGACTTGCAAGATATCCAAGTTTATGTTAAAAATAAGCAAATCTTGGGAGATTCTCCAGAAGAAGAAGCTATTTTAGCAGTACTTAGCCAAGAACCAAAGCATATTGATGAAATAAACAAAACTTGCTCTCTTAGCAATACCCAAGTCAGCGCTACCTTGACAATTATGGAAATGAAAGGTAAAGTGCGAAATCTCGGAAATATGATGTATGTAACGAGAAGTTAAAAATCCATAAAGTCAAAAGTATAAAGTCGAAGGGTTTCTCCCCCTAGTAGGAGGGGAAATTTCTAGAAAATTTTTATGACATTCAGCGAAGCCTACAACTATATCCTCTCTCTATCAAACATGCCACGCTTGGAATATATGAAAGAGGGCAACATGTGCGATTGGTACTTGAAACGTCTCCAATTCTTTTTGGATTTACTAGGTAACCCTGAGAAAAAAATTAAACATTACATTCATGTTACTGGCACTAGTGGCAAAGGATCTACGGTTTCTTTCTTGCACAATATTTTGCAAACTGATGGTAAAAAAGTAGCTTCGACTTACTCCCCTCACCCAACTATTATTACTGAACGCTGGAAAGTTGGAGATACGTTTATGAGTAAAAAAGAATTTGTCGAAATTGTCGAATACTTGAAACCAAAGCTAGATGAATATCTAGAAAAAACTCCTTACGACATGCTCTCTTTTTTTGAGCTGACTGAAGTCATTGGATTTATTTATTTTTCTAAGAAAAAAGTCGATTGGTTAGTACTAGAAGTAGCTTGTGGTGGACGCTATGATTCTAGTAACATCATTCCACACAAAGATATTGCGGTGATTACCAATATTGGTCTAGATCATGTAGGAATCATTGGCAACAACAAAGCCGAGATTGCTTACGAAAAAGCTGGCATAATCAAAAAAGGCTGTGAAGCTTTTACCACTGAGCAAGACAAAAAACTTTTGGAAATTATTTCCAAAGAAGCTGAAACAAAAAAAGTAAATTTGCATAAAGTAAAAATAAATAATTTCAAAATCAAAAAAGAAAAAATAAATGGCGTGGTTTTTGAATATGAAGATGTTGACTTTGAGATCAAAGCTCTAGGAATTCACCAGATAAAAAATGCAATTCTTTGTATCAACATTGCAAAATTTTTGAAAATAAAAAATGCTAGTATCAAACAAGGACTGAAAAATACTTTACAACCTTTGCGTTTTGAAATCGTACAAGAAAAACCACACATCATCCTTGATGGTGCCCACAATGAAGATAAAATAAAAAGTACAGTGGAAGCGATGAAAAAAATTAAAAAAAATAAATTGTATATTATTGCCGGTTTTAGTGGTGACAAAAAAGTAAATAATATGATAAAAAGTCTAAGTACTTTGAATCCAACATTTGTCTGCGCTACCAAGAATACTAGCAACCATTTTCGCAAAGTAGCTGATCCAAAAATTATTGCCAAAGAATTCGCAAAAAATAAAAATACTAAAACAAAAATTTTTCTAGATCCACAAGACGCACTTGAATTTTGTTTGGCTAAAATGAAAAAAAATGATGCACTATTGATTACTGGTTCAATTTTCCTAAGTGGACAATTGCGTGAAAAATTTAAAAAAATATAATAATGTGTTATTATTAATAAATTGTTACATTGTCAAATTGCTAAATTGTTGTTTTGAAAAAGAAAGCAATTTAACCATTTAACAATTTAGCCATTAAAAACGTTTTGAATTAATTTAATTTTGCATTAAAGAATGTTAAGTAGAAAAAATAATTATGAAACTAGTCATCGTCGAGTCCCCTACCAAAGCCAAAACAATTTCCAAATTCTTAGGAGCAGCTTACAAAGTAGAATCTTCTTTTGGTCATACCCGTGATTTGCCAAAAAGTAAAATGGGAATTGACATTGCTGGTGGTACTTTTGAACCGACTTACGAAGTCCCAAAAGACAAGACACCTCAAGTAAGCAAACTAAAAAAACTTGCCAAAGAAGCTACAGAAGTCATATTCGCATCTGATGAGGACCGCGAAGGAGAAGCTATTTCTTGGCACTTGGCCGAACTTTTCAAAATTGATCCAAAGAAAGCGAAACGTATTGTTTTTCACGAAATTACCAAAAGTGCTATCGAAGAAGCTCTCGCCAATCCTCGCCATATCGATTTGAAATTGGTCGATGCCCAACAAGCTCGTCGTATTTTGGATAGAATCGTAGGTTATGAACTATCCCCTTTCCTCTGGAAAAAAGTCGCCCGTGGTTTGTCCGCTGGTCGTGTACAATCTGTGGCTGTCAGACTAGTCGTCGAGCGTGAAGAAGAACGTAAAGCTTTTGTCTCACAAGAATATTGGTCAATCGACGCTCTCTTCAACAAGACTGCCGACTTCACCGGAAAACTTCACAGTATCAATGACAAAAAAATCGACAAACTAGGTTTGAAAACCAAAGAAGACGTCGACAAAATTCTAGCAAACTTGGAAAATGCTGAATACAAAATAAAAGACATTGTAAAAAAACAAACCAAGCGTACTCCTCCACCTCCATTTACTACTTCTACTTTGCAACAACAGGCTAGTCACAAACTAGGCTACTCTGCCAAACAAACTATGAGATTGGCGCAACAACTTTATGAAGGTATCAAAATTGGTAGTGAAGGCCAAGTCGGTCTTATCACTTACATGCGTACTGATGCGCTAAACTTGTCTGAAAAATTTTTGACTGAAAGTAAAAGTTTTGTTGAGAAACAATACGGTGAAAAATTTGCTTTAGCCAAACCACGTTTTTATGCCAACAAAAGTAAAAATGCACAAGAAGCCCATGAAGCTATCCGCCCAACCAATGTTAGCAAAAGTCCTGAATCAATCAGTGCGTATCTAGATCCTCAACAATTGAAACTCTACACTCTAATCTGGAAAAGAGCCGTCGCTACCCAGATGGTCGTAGCCAACCTAAACAAAGAAAACATAGATATAGAAGCCAAAGAGTATATGTTTCGCGCCACAGGCCAATCTGTGGTCTTCCCAGGCTGGTTACAACTCTATCCTGAACAAATAAAAGACGAAATGTTGCCAGAAATGACAATCGGCGAAAGTGTCGACTGCAAAGAACTAAAACCAGACCAACATTTCACCGAACCAAAACCTCGCTACTCTGACGCGACTTTGGTAAAAGTGATGGAAGAATACGGCATCGGTCGTCCATCTACTTATGCTCCAACTATTTCTACCATTGAAAATCGTGGTTATGTCGAACGTGACGAAAACAAACGTTTGAAACCTCTTGACATCGCCTTTGTCGTCAACAGTCTACTGGTCGAACATTTCCCTGATGTTGTCGATTACAAATTCACCGCGACCATGGAAGAAAATCTCGATGAGATTGCGACAGGTACCAAAGATTGGCAACCTATCATCGCGACTTTTTATTTCCCATTCCACGAAAATCTTGTAGCCAAAAGTGAAAATCTTACCAAAGAAGATACAGTCTCGATGCGTGAAATAGGCGTTGATCCAAAATCAAAAAAACCAATCTACGGACGTATCGGACGCTATGGACCTTTTGTCCAAAGAGGAAGCAAAGACGATGAAGAAAAACCAGAATTCGCCAAACTAAAACCAGGTCAGACTATCGAAGAACTCACTCTAGAAGACGCACTCGAACTTTTCAAAATGCCACGTGTACTTGGTCAAGATGAAAATGGTGAGGATATCAAAGCCAACAGCGGTCGCTTCGGACCTTATGTCCAAATCGGCAAAACCTATTACTCCACAAAAGACGCCGATCCTTATACTATTACTCTAGAAGAAGCTCTAGTATTTATCAAAGCCAAGAAGGAAGCAGATGCCAATAAGACAATAAAACTTTTCGATGGCAGTCCTATCCAAGTTCTCAATGGTCGCTATGGACCTTATATCACTGATACAGAAAAGAAAATCAATGCCAAAATTCCAAAGGACATAGAACCAAAAAATCTTACTCAGGAGGAATGTGAAAAACTAATTGCCGAAGCTCCTAGTAAAAAACGTGGGGCTTGGGCGAAGAAGAAAAGTTAATGATTAAGAACCGTCAAATGTTAGTTTGACGGTTTTTTTGTATAAGTGTTATAATGAAATAAATGTTCTGGTTAAGATATAGGATAATAATAAAATTAGGAGTTGTTTTGATTATATATCAATTAGGTGAAATAAATTACTTTTTATTTTTATATAAAAATATGATTTATGAAAACATGATTTTACAAACAACAATTAAATTGAATGGTAAAGCAATCTTTTTTTACAATCATAAAACTGCACATGCGGTATATACTAAAGAAGATAATGATTTTAATTTAGTTGTAAAAAATTTTATAAAGCAATTTCAAATTGAATTAGAAAAGATATTATTTAATTTTGATAATTTAGAAATATTTTTAACAACAAAAAAAGGACCTAATAAATTAAACGTGCATGAAGAATTTAATAATGACTCTAATAAAAAAATAGGGAGAATATTTATAAACCTTGGTTGGTTTTTAGGATTCAAAAATAAATAATAATTTAAATTGTTTAATATGGGATATTCATTCACAAAATAAATAAAATTATTTTTAATATATATGTATGGAAAATAAAACATTAACCGAAGTTTATTCAAAAGCAAGTAATAGATTTGCAAAGATTATTTATATCTTCTTATTACTTGTAACATTATTTTTTATTTATCTTTTTACAATAGGATTAAACTCTAATTATAGGATTGATTGGAAAAATCTAATCACTTCTCTTATTATAACGTTTATTATATTTGAAGGAATAAAACGTGCTTTTTATTATATTACAACAAAAACGATAATTCCTAAAAAATAATCAACTTCGGGTATCAAGAAACTTTAGTTAAAATATTCCTTCTCCTTTTTGAACTATTAGTCAATACTTTTCTATTATGACAACAGAAAAAAAGATAATTATTTATTTAGACCAAAATTTTATAAGTGATATTGCTAAGTTATCTCTAAAAGAAAAGAAAAACAAAATAAACCCAATACTAGAAAAACTTTTTAATACCATAAAAGAAGGTGTGGACGAAGAAAAGTTTTTATCACCAGATAGTTGGATACATGCGGTTGAAACTGCAAAAGAAAACAACCCTGAACTAAAAAATGCTATCTTTGATCACCAAGGATACATTGGACAAGTTTCTTTAAACCCAAATTGGGAAATAGAAGACGCACAATTTATAAACGCCCTGCTGGATTATTTTGGTATAAAAAGAGAAAAACGAGATGATTGGCACTTAGCATTTCGCGAAAATCCGAATAAACGGATAGAGAATTTCAAAATTCATGTCCGTATGCCTGACCTAGGGCTGGGTAAATTACCCAAGGCACAAGTGGAGATTTTACAACAAATTCGTGCAAGTGGCGTTAAAAACGAAGAACAATATAAAAAAGAGATCGAAGCAACAAAAAAAGAATATAAAAAAAAGATACAAACCGAATTTGCATGGGTTATAGGTAAATATAATTTATCACTTGAACAAGCTGAACAATTTATTGAATCAAAAAAATTTTTACAAATCCCTAAGATTGATATTTTCTGCAAGCTGTGGAGCAAGAATCTTGCTAATATAAACAGAGATTCTAGTCAGCTTGAGCATGATTATAATGATATAGAATTTCTTTCATCATACTTACCTTATTGCGATGTTGTTGCGACCGATAAATATATGCAAAATCTAGTGCAATCTTTGAAGTTAGATGAAACATATGGCTGTCGCTTATATACTATGAAAACTAAAGATCTCTCTGATCTCATTGTTTTCCTTGAAAAAGAAAAGCAAGAAAAAAAACCAGCAAACAAAAGTCTATTTTCTGTTCTAGGTATCATGACCGAGAATGTGAATACTCAACAGATTCAATTCTTAAAAAAATTAAATTTAGCAAAAAGTAAATTTGAAAATACAGGCAAATATTGGAATAAGGATATTTATACGAGTATTTTTCTAGTATATACCAATAAAAAACATGTAGAATTACCAAAAACAGATGATATATTAAAATATGGTCCGAAAATATTGACTAATGAACAATGGTTAGATATGTTTCCTTTTATGTCCAATTTTAGAACACTTTACAATCTTGAACATAAATCAATTAGAGAAATAGTAAAAGACATACCCAACCACTTACGTGGCACAGCCACAGCAATTGTCATGAACAATACAAATTTTGATAATGATGTAGTAGATCATGACAGTTATCTTTTTTATGACATTGAAGATGCAATTAAAAATAAACTTCAATACACAAAAAGATATAATATAGAAATCATTTACCCATAATTATGATTTTGGGGCATTCATTTTTTTGTCCAAAATTCAAAACGAAAAAAGAAAAGGAATACATCAACTAATAACAAATACCCAATTACAACTTTTCTAAAAACCTCCATTAAAATTTTTCTCTCATTTTACTCTGCAAAACATCAAATATACATAAACATTACATAAAATATCCATTCACAAAAAACACTATTCAAAACTAGTGTTTTTTATTTTTCATTGACGGTTTTTTTGTATAAGTGTTATAATGAAATAAATGTTCTAATTAAGCTATTATATGGTGATAAAATTGGGAGTTATTTTGATTATATACCAATTATAATTGAATCACAAAATTATGAAAATTGATAGTCACCTTCACATATCATATCTAGGCGAAAAGAAAAAAAATCTTTTTGACGTAAAAAAGGAACTTTTAGAGTCTATGAAACAATTTGGTATTGATTATTCAATTGCCATACCTGATAACGTGCCAAACCCACAATGCGCTGACACGGAAACAATGTTTAAAATTATCGGGGACGATAAACAGTTTTTTTCAATGGGAACTGTAAATATTTTTCAAGACATAAAAAAACAAATATTAAATCTGGAATCGTTGATAAAGGCCAAAAAAATTTGTGCTATCAAACTTTTTCCTGGACACGACCCTTTTTATCCCACCGATGAAAGATGTCATTTAATATATACATTATGTGTTAAACATGATATTCCTGTTGTTTTTCATACTGGAGCAAACACAGGAGACACTGATTGCGCAAAGTATAATGACCCAAAATATATAGTTGAAATTGCTGAAAAATATAAAACCTTAAAAATTGTTATTTCACATTTTTTTTGGCCTAAGATGGAATACTGTTATGAGATTACCAAAAACTTGAAAAATATTTATTACGACACTTCTGCAATGGCAGATCCTGAAGTTGTTGAAGCTACTGGTGGATGGGATGAAGTGGTACAAATATTGAAAAAAACTGTTTTACTAAAACCTGATAACGTTTTGTTTGGCACTGACTGGCCGATGTGCCCTGTCGATAAACACATACAGTTAATTAAGGATTTGAAGTTAGACACTAAAACAGAGGAAAAAATATTTTTTCTTAACGCAATTAATTTATACAAACTAGAAATTTTGTGATGCACATCACATAACACCATGATAAACGAAATTAAAACTTCTCATACACGCGAACGTTATATGAAATATCCACTCACAAAAAACACTTTTCCCAAAAACTAGTGTTTTTTATTTTACATTGACGGTTCGCCTGTGAGTGCTATACTTCATATATACACGTGTTTAATCCACTAATCCCGAAATATATGAATAGACAAGGCTTTACAAACACATTTTTACTCATAATAACTCTAGTCGTAGTAGTTGTCCTTGCTGGATCTTTTGTGTTTTTCCAAAAACAAAAGACCACAACACCAACTGATATCATTGTAGACACCACAACCACTACCACCAAAATACAAACTCCCCCAGCGACAGAAACTACAATTACTTTATCCTCTGACAAAAAAAGTATCATGGAAAACGACAAAGTTTTGTTGAAAATAGATAATGACACAATTTTCAATTGGTTCAAAAATGATAGCCAATTGTGTGAAGGCTATAATCTTACCAGTGTTACTGATAGAGAAAAATTTTGTACAGACAAAAATTCTTTCAAAAGCCAAACTAGATTCACTTCTATCATAGTTTCTCCAGACAAAATGAAAATAGGTTTTAGTATAGAAAGTGATACTCTTACCCCTGACAAAGTCGTCGGTATTTTCTTGACTACAGACAATAAAGTACAATTACTTAGTAACTATTATCTTGGCAACGAGTTCATTAGTTTTTCACCACAAAGTACTTACTTTGTGTACAAAGGTATTTGTTGGGAAG
>PFPL01000032.1 GCA_002793035.1 Candidatus Magasanikbacteria bacterium CG_4_10_14_0_2_um_filter_33_14 | reverse complement strand
CTAAGCTCGTTATCGCCGATGGTACTCGTAAGGGGAGAGTAGGCCAGCGCTCAGACTTTGTACCTATTTTTTTATTGTCAAAATTTGTAATTAGCTATAGAAATAAGTATAATAGATATACTTATTTTTTTATTGATAAATATATGGGAGAAGGTAAAAGTGGAGGAGAACAATATGATGTTCATGTGAAAGTGTATGAGGATAGAAAATTTAAAGGTGATAAAAGAGAAAATAAGAATCATTTAGCTAAATTAGTTAAAGAAACGTGTTATGATACATGGAATTCCTTTTGGGCCGTAAAAGGGTGGCCTGAAAGGTATTTGACAGGAGAAAATAAAGACAATCTTGATAGATTTATTGATAATATTGTCCAATATTTAGGTCATTCACGCTATGCAGATGATTCATCTTATACATATGATGTATTAACGAGGTGTCCTGATAAATATTTAACTGATGAAAATATTTTAAACAAATTGATTGATAGTCTTATTAAAGATCACCGCCGTTTATGTTGGATAATAAAAGAATATGGAGAGAAGTATTTAATTAAAATAATCGATAGATTTGAACAGACCAAAGATAAAAAAATAATAGTAGACTTTTTACTTAACGTTTTACCAAAAGACAAATTATCTTTAGTTCCAGATAGTATGTTTGAAACTTTATTGGAAGGTGAGAATTTAAGACAAATTTTTACTGAAGTAGGATTTTTTAAGAAAACTACAATAGAACCAGAGTGGATAGCTCAATTTAGAACAAGAGGCAGAACAGATATAGTAGAAAAACTAAGAGAAGTGGCTGAAAAAATGAAAAATAGCTTTTCAGGAAATAAGGGTGGTTTATCTCTTGCTGATATTGGAAATAATGGAGAACTTTCTTTGGTAGATGATGAATCAAAAAAAGGCCAAGTTGATTAAATTGGATTTCGTTTGACTTCCCACTCCCAAAATAGGTATAATACATATGCCTATTTTTTATTAATTTTTTTATGGAACCAGTAAGAGGACAACATAGTCATGGAGGAGATGTGGGTTTTGCTGAACCTGAAAAGAAAGAATATGTAGAAGGTCTAGATGAGTCTGTAAAAGATGAATACGTTGAAGGATTAGAAATTGAAGAATCTGAGACAGAGGATTCTTCTCCAGAAGTTGAGGAAGACCCATATACTAGAGATGTGAAAATGTCTTTGGGGGCACAGATGGAATACTCTGGTCTAAAAGGTTTTGACGATAGCAAGAGCATCGAAGAAAATTTGGAAATTCTAAGAGAGCATTCCCCTGATAAATATGATATTTATATAGAATATACTTTTAATAAACTCATATCTTGTCCAGCTATTTCTTTGGAAGTCAAAAAAACATTTGATTGGCAGATCAGAATAGGCCATGGCCGAAATTCTAGAAATCTAGGAGCAATCAATACAGACTTGCGTGCCATTCTTTCTACATCGGATAATTTTGATACAGTACCTATAGAATATTTTCAAAGTTTAGTTGATGAACTTTTTTCTTCTATCGATAATTTGAGAGAACAAAGAAGAAGAAAACCAAAAAAATCTAGGAAGCCTCTCAATGCAGGAAAATATCTTGGTTTGTTGTTGTTTAATATTTTGCAAAGTGGTTCTGAGAAAAAGATTCCAAAAGATCTGTGGAATAAATTGCTAGGAGAGGTCGCCTATGAAGGAAAAGGAAAAGAACTCAAAAAATGTATAGAAACTTTGTTGCAACGTGATGAAACAAGCCCCTTGTTGGAAGGGTTTGTAAAAGATTTTTTTTCTAGTAAAAATAGTAAGGAGGAAAAACTCAGAATGTGGAATTTGTTGGTTGGCCAACCTGAAAAGTTTAGGTCTGAATCTTTAGTGACAGAGTGTACTTGGAGATTGGTGGGTGATTTTGCTGGAGACTGGGATTTTTTTCAAAAAGTTATTTTGAAAAATTATTCTAAAAATAATTATTATAGACTTTTGGCTGATTATTATGTAAGAAGATCTCTTCGCTTTCCAGATATTCTGAAAGAATTAAGTCGTTTGTTTTTAGAGGGTCCTGAGGATAATATTATTACTGTTTTAGGTCCAGAAATATTAGGATTTCTGATAGATTTTGTGTCTGTCAGAGTCTCTGATGCCGAAGAGTTTTTGAAAAAGTATTGTCGACGTGAATCTCTTCTTATTTCAAAGGAACAATTAGCTAAGATTGTTAACAAAATAGCAGAATATAGTAAAACAGCCAAAGATGTATTGTCTGATCATGAAATAATTAATTCTGGGAAATTAGGTCCAGATGAAATTCAGATATTATTAAAATCTGTGGTCCTCGATGCTAGCATATCAGCTAAAGCTTTTGAAAAAATTGTTACTGATGATAACTTGCAAAAACTTAGGAAAAAAGAATATTTAACTGAATTATTGAAAAGAGTAATAGAAAATGAAGTTGTTGAAGTTATGTTGTATCGTAGACTTTATGAAATTGTAGAAAGATCAAAAAATGCGAAGTCAATTCATCCTATGGTCATTGAGTATGTTAATTATCATTTAATAAATAATCCTCCGGATAGCTCTTCTAGTGCTGGAAGAATTTTTAATCAGCTTTCAGATAAAGGAATCTTGATGAAGAAGACGGGTACAGAATTGATTAAAAAGATTGGAAATGATCCTTCTGAAATGTCTATTTTTATACAATCTTGTAGTATCGATAGTTTACGAGAATATGCTGGTCTCATAATGGCTAGAATGCAACAATATGGATTTCAAGATAGTATTAAGGACCGTATAGGTCGTGAGAGATCAAAAATTTTAGTGTCAGTTGTAGGGGGAGGGCTTTCTATTTCAAAGGGAGGTTCAGAAGGTGGGTTGTCCATGATAGAAGATATTGAACAAGCAGATAAAAGTGTTATAAACGAACCAAGTACAGAAGTTGTAGAAAAATCAAAACTAGGTTTATTAGCAAAATTTAAAAAGTTATTTTCTAGAAATAAAAAAAATTAAATTAATTATATGGAAGAAAATTTTGAACAACACACAATCGAGTTCTTTTTTAAGAAATTTGGGGTTACTGACCCTGATCAAAAAGCTAAATTATTGCCTCTAGTGACAGATGTCATCTATGAGTACAATATGCATGTGGTTAAATTTGAAAAAGAACAAGACGAAAACCGTAAGTCAGCTTTGGTTGCTGATTTGCAAGAAATTGAAGCAAAAATAGCAAATATTTTTACAAAAGAATCTGAGTAATTATTTCTCTAGTTTTTTTCAGTTTTTTGAGGTAATATTTTATTTTTATCAAGGAGGAATTTTAAATTTTTATTTTTATGGCATTATCACATAGACCAGTTGCTCTTATTGTTTTGGATGGATATGGCATTGCTCCTTCTAGCAACTCCAATAGTATTTCACTTGCTAAAACACCTTTTTTCGATTCACTTCTTGCACATTATCCATCCATGTTGCTCAATGCATCAGGACTTAGTGTTGGTTTGCCACGTGGTGAAGTGGGAAATTCAGAAGTAGGCCATGCGACGATTGGTTCTGGTATTTTGCGTTATCAGAGTTTACCTAGAATTGATAGATCTATTGCTACGGGCCAATTTTTCAAAGATCAAGTATTGGTTGAAGCTTTCAAAAAAGCAAAAAAAACTAAAGCAAAAATACATTTTGTTGGACTTATTGGAAATGGTGGAGTACATTCTTCGGGGGAACATCTGGAAGCTCTTATTAGTTTTGCCAAATCAATGAAAATGAAAAAAAATGTTTTTATACATGCTTTTATAGATGGTCGTGATACAGCACGAGATTTAGGTAAACAGTTTGTCGAGCAATTATTAAATGTTTGTAAAAAAGAAAAAGTCGGAGAAATTGCTTCTATTGGTGGGCGTTTCTTTGGTATGGATAGAAATAATAATTGGGATAGAATTGCTAAGGCTTATAATGCTATTGCCAAAGGGGAATCTGACTATATTTTCAAGGATCCTATAGAAGCTATTTCAGAATTTTATTCTAAAGAAATTTATGATGAAGAGATGCCACCTTTTGTAATGGTAGATAAAAAAAATAGGCCTGTTGCGACAGTAGATGATGGTGATGTGGTCGTATTTTTCAATTTTCGTGCTGACAGAGCTAGACAACTTACAGAGGCTTTTGTGACTAAAGAGTTTAAAGAATTTGAAACTATAAAATATGAAAATCTAGATTTTATTACTTTTGCTGAGTACAAAAAAGGTTTGCCTGTAAAAGTACTTTTTCCTCCAGAAATTATTGCTAATCCTATTGCCAAAGTCGTGAGTGATTTCAATTTGAAACAAATGCATATTGCTGAAACTGAAAAGTATGCCCATGTTACATTTTTTATGAACGGAATGACAGAAGAACCATTTGTAGGTGAAGAAAGAATACTTATTCCTTCTCCAGATGTCATTTCATATGATCAAAAACCTGAGATGTCTGCTCCTATTGTGACTCAAAATATTATAAAATCTCTAAAGGCTGATATACACGATTTTTATGTAGTAAATTATGCAAATCCTGACATGGTCGGACATACAGGTAACCTACAAGCCTGTATACAAGCCGTAGAGGCTGTAGATCAAGCTTTGCAGAAGGTTGTAACAGAAATACTGAAACGTGGCGGTACAGCCTTTGTGATGGCTGACCATGGTAATGCGGAAGAGCTCAGGAATCCTTTAACAGGTGAAATTGATAAGGAACACAATAATTATCCAATACCTTTTATTATTGCTTCAAATAGTCTTGATGGACAGGCTAATCCAGATTTGAAGAGTATTGAAATGCCATATTTATCTCCAGTTGGAATCTTGGCTGATGTGGCTCCAACTATTTTGACCCACATGGGGTTGGATGTACCAGCTGAGATGACGGGAACAAATTTGTTTTGATGAGTAACGTGGAATGAATATTTTTTTAAAATAAAACGACTTCGTAAATTGAAGTCGTTTTTTGTTTTAATGTTTTAATGTTTTAATGTTTTTATTTTTCCAGAACCAATATACTGCCCAAATTATAAAAGGCAAACTAAGGAGTTGTCCCATACTAAGTGGAAAGTGAAATAGTATGAATCTTTCTTTGAAAAATTCTAGTAAAAATCTGCTAGAAAAATATAATAGCAAAAATAAATTTGTGATAAAATATTGTGGTATATTTTTATATTTTTTATAGATAAAATAAATTATTCCAAAAATTACCAAAGCCGTAAGAGATTCATACATTTGACTGGCGTGACGTAAAATCATTTCACCATTGTCAGCTTTTGGAAAATAAATACCCCAAGGCATGTCTGTCTGTTTTCCAATAATTTCCGAATTAAAAAAATTACCAAGACGAATGAATACTGCGAGTAGTGGAATTGGAATTATCAATAAGTCGAAATATTTTTTGATATCTATTTTTTTCACTTTTTGATAAATAAGTAGTGTCAAAATAATACCAATTGTCATGCCGTGACTAGCTAGACCTCCATGATTGATCATAATTATTTCTCGTGGATGAGCTAGAAAATAATCAAGATTGTAAAAAATAATATGACCAAGTCGTGCGCCAATAAGTCCACCGATTACTAACCAAATGCTAAGATCATAGACAAGATCAATAGAGTAATTTTTTTCTTTGAATAATTTGTGGTATATAGCAACAGCAAGGATTATACCTATTGTGAGAAATAATCCGTACCATCGAATAGTGATAAAACCAGCGTGAAAAAGTATTGGATTGAGTGTATTTATAAACATATTTTTATTAATTAATTTAAGCTGATTATAGATAATAAATTATAGCCTGTCAAACTGTGATTATCTATCCACATAAGAACCCTTGTAAAGAATTTCAAATATTGTTATAGTCTTTCTTGATTTTACCATTAACTATAAAACTATGTCTTCAGACGAAAACTACCTATTAGTCAAAGCCGCATTGCTCGGTCACGTACGTGAACTTTTTGAAGAAATAGAATCTGAATTAGCTCGTTTTCATGAAGAAAAATTTGCCATGCTCGAAGATGCATTAGAGGAGGCATCTGATACTGAAGAACTACAAGTAGCCTTTACTCAGTGGTTCAATGACCAGGCAGAAGATCTTGATCTTGGTTATGAACTAGATGAAGTTTGGAACAATGCTTTGGATGATTTGGATTTGGACATGTAATTTGGATTATTGAAATAAAGTACAAGAAGTGATACTATTTAGGTAGTATCACTTTTTATTTAAAAAATATTATGACAACTTACAAACAATTTGGATTTCAAAATACCAAGAAAATGTACGCAGAAGCACTTAAGAAAAATTATGCACTGCCAGGCTACAACTTCAACAATATGGAACAATTGCAGGCAATTTTGTCTGCTTGTTTGCAAACACAAAATTCAGTAGTACTTCAAGTTTCACGCAAAGCTTATGAATATATGGGAGGAGAACTTATCTCTCATATGGTTTATGGTGCTATGCAAGAGATGAAAGCACAAGCTAAGAAAATGAAATTGAAACCAATCACAGTAGCTCTTCATCTAGATCATGGCGATAGTTATGAACTTTGTGTGTCAGCTATCAAAAATGGTTTTTCTTCGGTGATGATTGACGGATCACATTTTGATTATAAAGAAAATGTAAAATTAACAAAAAAAGTTGTTAACTTTGCTCACAAATATAATGTAACTGTTGAAGGTGAACTTGGTGTGTTGGCTGGAGTAGAGGATTATGTTTCCGCAGAAGAAAATATTTATACTAGACCAGAAGAAGTAGAAAATTTTGTTGGTAAGACCGGGGTAGATTCTTTGGCTATTGCGGTTGGTACTTCTCATGGTGCTTACAAATTCAAGCCAGGGCAACATCCAAAAATAAGATTAGACATTTTACGTGCTGTTGAAAAAAAACTAAAGAATTTTCCAATAGTTTTGCACGGTTCATCTTCTATTCCACAAGATGCTATAAAAAAAATAAATCAATATGGAGGTAAGATGCCAGATGCAATTGGTATTGATAAAAGACAAGTCAGAGAAGCTGCCAAAACACCTGTTTGTAAGGTAAACATTGATTCTGATAGTCGTGTTACTATGACAGCTTCTATCCGTGAGACTTTTGCCAAGAGTCCTGAGGCTTTCGATCCTAGATTTTATCTTGGTAAAGTTAGAGAAGATTTGGTGAAGATGTATGTAAAGAAGAATATTGAAGTGTTGGGTTGTGGCATTAAATTGAAATAAATTAGAAAATTTCCCCTCCTAATAGGAGGGGCTAGGGGAGGTCTTTAGTATAATAAGACGTTTTATCTTGGTAAAGACCCCCTCTAACTCCCCCTAATAGGGGGAGAATCAATTAAGATATTTGACAAAACAATATCAAAAAAAAGACTAAAATTAGTCTTTTTTTGTTGTTATCCCCAAAACTGTATACAAAAAAGTTGACAGTTTTTATATTATAAAATATACTTAAATTAGCAAAAATATGGATATAAATCTTCTCAAAAAAATAGGATTTTCTGACAAATCAGCCAAGGTATACTTGGTTCTTCTTGCTTTAGGTCCAAGTTCTGTTCGTAAACTTTCAGAAAATCTGGATATGAATAGAGGTCAAGTCTATGAAGTTCTCAAAGATTTACAAGAAAAGGAAGTTGTAAGGTTTTTTAAGGAAGAAACTAAACAACTTTTTGTAGCTGATGATCCTGATAGTTTGAAAAAAATGGTAGACAAAAAACAACAAGAATTGAAAATAATAAACAAAAATGTCGATAGAGTAATTCCAGAATTACAAGCTTTGTATAATTCTGGTGGTCATAGACCTGTCGCCAAATATTTTAAGGGTGAAAATATCAAAGATATTTTAGAAGATGTCTTACTTGTCTGTGAAACTTTTGAGGACAAAATGTATCGTGTTTATTCGGCCGAAGGAGTACGTGAACATTTATACGAAGATTTTCCTTCTTTTAGTGATGCTCGCATTGCCAAAAATATAGCCGTCAAAGTCATTGCTATGGGTAAAGGTGGTGAATTGCGTGGACTCGACGAAAGAAAGTGGCTCAATCAAGATAGTGAAACCCCAACTTATATTTTTATTTATCCAGGTAAAACTGCTTATATATCTTTTGATGCCAAAGGTAACTTGGTTGGAGTAATTATTGAAAATCAAGGTATTAGTGAGACACAGAAGATGATATTTGATCAGGTTTGGAAAACTTTGTAAAACTGCTATGTTTATAATAGATTTCGATGATACATTATTTGATACTCAAAATTTTAAAAAAGAATTAGCATATAGTTTAAAAAATATAGGAGTAGATGAAAAATTGTTTTGGCAGACTTACAAAGAAGCAAGAATGTTGCCAGATAGAAATTTTTCTTATTCATTTGAAAGGCATGCTGATATATTGGAAAAGAAAAATTTCAATAAAAAACAAATTTTGGAAAATCTCAATGAAGTTAAATCAAAAATAAAAAAATTTCTTTTTCCTGATACTAAAATTTTCTTGGAATATTTGCAAAGTTTTCATCAAGAACTGCATCTACTCAGCTTAGGAGACAAAGACTTCCAAGAAATAAAAGTAAATAATTGTGAAATAGAAAAATATTTTGATCAATTATTTTTCTTGGGTAAATTAAAGGAAATGGTTGTAAAAGAAATTTCTGAAGGTAGGCAACAAGAAAAAATATTTTTTATTGATGATAAAATAGAGGAAGCTCTACAGATAAAAAGATTTTTCCCAAATATGCAAATAATATTAAAACAATCCCAAAATTTTTCTGAGGAAGAATACAAAAAAAGTGGATTAAAATATTTTAAAACTTTAACAGAAATAAAAGAATATGTCACAAGTAAACTTAAATAATGTAGGAGTTGTAATCTTGGCTGCAGGCAAAGGTACTCGTCTCAATTGTACTGATAGACCAAAAGTTATGTTGGAAATTGGAGGCAAACCTATTGTCAGCTATATTGTAAATACTTTAGAAAAAATGGGATTGAGCAAAGAACAAATTGTTTTAGTTGTTGGTTTCAAGAAAGAAATAGTAGAAGATTATTTTGGAGATAAAGTGTCTTATGCAGAGCAAACAGAGCTCTTAGGTACTGCTCACGCTGCTTTTACTGGTATCAAAAAGTTACCGGAAAATATTGAAAATGTTTTGGTGTTGGCAGGAGATGATAGCGCTTTTTATACAGCAGAGACTTTGGAAAAATTTATGAGCAATCATATCTTGGGTGGTAATAAAGTATCTCTTTTGACTGCCAAAGTAGAGAATCCTTTTCAACTTGGTAGAATAGTACGACATGAAAATGGTGATGTGGAGATTATTGAAAAAGAATATTTGACAGAAGAACAAGAAAAAATAAATGAGATTAGTACTGGTACTTTTTGTTTTGATAGATATTGGTATGAAGATATGTTCCCAACTATGCCAAAATTACGTAAGCTTGGAGAATATGGTCTCCCAACGGCTCTGGCAATGGTAAGAGACAAAAAAGAAAAATATGATATTGTGATATTAGAGAATCCTCAAGAGTGGTTTGGTATAAATACTTTGGAACAGTTGGAAGAGGCGAAGAAAAGATTGAACCAATAATCTAATTAATTAATAAAAATCATATGTGCGGAATTGTCGGTTACATTGGCAAAAAAGAAGCTTTACCAGTCTTGATCAAAGGGTTGCGTCGTTTGGAATACCGTGGTTATGATAGTGCTGGTGTAGCTATTATTGAAAATTCTAATATCAAAAGAATCCGATCAGTTGGTCGTATAGATAATTTGGCTGACAAATTAAAAAATGAAAAATTTGAAGGACATGTGGGAATTGCTCACACTCGTTGGGCTACCCATGGTGGTGTGACTGAAGAAAATGCACATCCTCATTTTGGTTGTGATGAAAAACTTGTGATTGTTCATAACGGTATTATAGAAAATTATCGTGAGATAAAAAAAGATTTGGGTGAAAAACACAACTTCAAAACAGAAACTGATACTGAAATTTTGGCACACTTAATCGAAAATAATTATACTGGTGATTTACGTTTGGCCGTAGAAAAAGCTTTGTCTTTGGTGCGTGGTACTTATGCTCTCGTAGCCATACATAGTGATCATCCAGATACTATTGTGGCAGCACGTCTCGGTAGTCCACTTGTCGTAGGAGTAAACACTGACAATGGTAGTGATGAGTTTTTTATTGCTAGTGACGCTTCACCAATTTTGGCTTATACCAAAAAAGTAATTTTCTTGGACGATAATGAAGTATTAGAAATTAATGGCGGTAAGATGAATACCTTTAATATCAAAGATGAAATTGTCCAAAAAAATATTGAAGAAATAGAATGGGATGAAGCCGAAGCCCAAAAGCAAGGGTTCCCTCATTTTATGCTCAAAGAAATTTTTGATCAGCCAAGAGTTTTTGTGGATGCAATTCGTGGTCGTTATGATCTCAAAAATGGAATTTCTTTTTTGGGAGGACTCAACATGACAGAAGAAGAAATGCATAATATTAATAAAATAATGATTATCGCTTGTGGTACGGCTTCTTATGCTGGTATGACTGGAAAATATGCTTTTGAACGTTTGGCAGGTATTCCAACAACTGTGGAAGTAGCAAGTGAGTTTCGTTATAGTGATCCGATTGTTGACGAAAATACTTTGGTTTTCGTACTTTCACAATCTGGTGAAACGGCAGATACTTTGGCAGCTTTGCGTGAAGCCAAGCGTAAAGGTGCTTTTGTGCGTGGTGTAGTCAATGTCGTGGGATCAAGTATTGCTCGTGAAACTGAGGGGGGAACTTATATTCATGCCGGTCCAGAGCTAGCGGTAGCTTCTACCAAAGCTTATACCAATACAGCTGCAGTACTCTTACTTTATGCTTTGCAATTCGGACGTCTCAAAAGAACTAGTCTGGCAACAGGTGAAAGAATTTTGAAAGCATTACTTGAAATTCCAGAAAAAATGGAAAAGATTTTGGCAGAAAGTGATAAAATAAAAGTCATTGCGGAAAAATACAAAGATACCAAGAGTATGATGTTTATTGGACGTGGTGTGAACTATCCTGTGGCTTTGGAAGGAGCACTAAAACTAAAAGAAACATCTTATGTTCACGCTGATGCTTTCCCTGGTGGTGAGCTAAAGCATGGTCATATCGCCTTGCTTAGTACTGACTTCCCAATATTTGCTATCATGACCAAAGATCAACTCTATGATAAGATGAGAAGTAATGTAGAGGAAATAAAAGCTCGTAAAGCTCCAATAATTCTTATTGCAACAGAAGGTGATGATGGTGCCAAAGATTTGTCTGAAGATATTATCTATGTACCAGAAACTATGGAATTATTAGAACCACTTTTGAATAGTGTAGCTTTGCAATTGTTTGCTTATCATACAGCGGTGGCTTTGGGAAGAGATGTGGATAGACCTCGTAACTTAGCGAAGTCTGTCACTGTCGAGTAGTTTTATTTGTTTTGATAATTTAGTATTTTAAATATGAGCTTACAAGGCCTACAAGGCTAACGAGGCTTACAATTTTTCTGTGTAATTTATTACAATCATTTTAAATCAGTGTTTTATGAAAAATGTTGTTACAATTGGTGGAGGAAATGGTACAGCTATTACAGTCAATGCTTTGAAAAAATTTATTTCTCAGATAAATTTGTCTGTTGTTGTTGGTATGAGTGATTCTGGAGGATCTAGTGGTCGGTTGCGAAAAGAATTTGGTGTATTGCCTCCAGGAGACATTATGCGTGCTGTGTTATCACTTTCACCCTATGATTATTTACTGCTCAAAAAGATTTTTTATAAAAACAGATTCAATAATTTAGAAAAATTAGAGGGGCATAATCTTGGTAATTTATTTTTGACTTTGACTTCTCAATATGGTGATTTTATGTCAGCCCTACGTGCATTTGAACAGTCTGTAGAATCTATGGCACATGTCTATCCCAATACTTTGGAAATAAACAATCTTGTAGCAGAGCTAGAAAATGGAGATATCATATTTGGTGAAAATGAGATAGATGAACCAAATTACGACAGAGATTTGAAAATAAAAAAAGTCTGGTCTGAAAAAGAAAACTCAAAAGAGTCTCCAGAAATTTATGTGGAAACTAAACAAGCTTTGGAAAAGGCTGATTATATTTTTTTAGGACCTGGGGATCTCTACACTAGTATAATTGCGACTACATTGCCAAAAGGATTCAAAGAAACTATAGAAAAATCAAAAGCAAAAATAATTTATATTTTTGGTAATATTCGCCATTTAGATGGAGAGACTGGACCTAAGACTTTTAGTGAAGCCGTTTTAGCTTTGGAAAGTTATTTGGGTAGAAAAATTGATTTGGTAATTTATGATAATCATAAGTTGAATCAAGATGAAAAAAAGAAATATAAAATACGTGGTTGGGAACTTGTTCCTTGTGATAAAGAAAATTTATTAGATAATGAAATTTGGGAAGTTGATTTTGAAAAGGCTGGAGGTGGTCTAGCACCTGATAAATTGGTAGAACCATTTGGAAAAATTATGGGTTTAAAATAAAGTTATGGAAATACAAAAAAAAGAAATTAATAATGTCCAAGCTTTAAAGTATTTTGTAGAAAAAGAGGGTAAGGAAGTAGCACGTGCTTATATTTATATTATAAAAAATGATTTGCATGATGATCCTTATGGACTTTTGGAAGATTTATATGTTGATGAGGATTATCGTGGACAAGGTTTGGGTACTGAGTTGTTGAAAAAGACAATAGCAGGTGCAAAAGAAGCTGGTTGTTACAAATTTTTGGCCACAAGTCGTAAAGAACGAGAAGTAGTACATGGCTGGTATAAAAAAAATGGTTTTGAAGAACATGGTCTTGAATTTAGAATAAATTTTTTTTAATAATTTGATTTATGAATCTATACGAATTTGAAGGTAGAGAATTGCTAGAAAAACATGGTATCATAATTCCTGTGGGAGAAGTCGTCAGACGTGGCGATAATATTGCTGATGCTTACAGAAAGTTGGGATTAGAAGAAGTTGTCGTTAAAGCTCAAGTACTCTCTGGCAAACGTGGTAAAAATAATGGTATTAAATTTTGTAGTAATTTAGAAGAAGTAGAAAAAGCAGTTGATGAGATTTTCAATATGTCTATTTGTGGGCAATATGTAGCTTCTATTTTGCTAACTGAAAAAATAAATATCGAATCAGAAAATTATTTATCTATCACTTACGATACAAACAAGAAACAACCTGTATTAGTTTTTAGCTCGGAAGGTGGTATGGATATTGAAGATGTGGCTGAAGACAAAATTTATAAAAAACTTTTGGATATTAGAGAAAAAGAATTAGCAGGGAATCTAGAATTACCTGCAGAATTTTTGGAAACGGCCAAGAGTCTGTGGAATTGTTTTCTCTCAGAAGACACTCGTCTGGTAGAAATAAATCCACTTGTCAAAACAACTTCTGGTGAAATAATGGCGCTGGATGCCAAAGTGGCACTAGACGACGATGCTTTTTATCGTCACAATAAAGAGGCTCAAGAACGCGCCAAAGAAAAAGGACTAGATTCTGGTACTATCACTGATTGGGATTTGTTTGAATCTCGCACGATGCTTTGTCGTCCGGCGACTGAGCGCGAAATTGCTGTGCAAGAGATTGATAAAGGTGAAAAATATTATCAAGGTACGGCCGGCAAGTATATTGAATTAGAAGGTGATATTGCGCTTATCTTGAATGGTGGTGGAGCTAGTATTGCTAACATGGACGCTCTCAAAAAAGTCGGATTAGAACCGGCCAATTATACTGAATACTCTGGCAATCCTCCTCGTGAAAAAGTATATGCACTTACTAAAATTGTTTTGTCTAAACCGGGTATCAAAGGGTTGTGGATGTGTGGTGTTGTCGCCAACTTTACCAATGTGGAAGAAACTTTCAAAGGCATTGTAGATGCACTCGACGAAATCAAACCGACTTATCCAATTGTCGTACGTCGTGCTGGACCTCATGACAAAGATGGAATGAAACTGTTGGAAGATTGTGCTAAGAGAAATAATTTGAATATAAAAATTTTTGGTAAAGAAACAAGTATGAGTGATACTGCTCAAGTTTTGGCTGATATGATTAATATATAAATAATATGAATTATAAGAAATATTTAAAAATTTTAGTTATAGTTTTTGTTTTTTTGTCTATCACAGAATTTTTTGTTGGTTTTCCTGTTTATTTTTTTCAATATTTTTTCCCAAAAAAAAGTATAACTTATAAAGTTTGTGATCCTTTTTCTGAACAAGTTTGTGATTTGAAAGTGGGAGATTATTTTTATCTATCATCCATAGGAGCAAAATACAAAAGTATAGCTATAAAAAAAATTTTAGATCGGCAAAAAACAGGGTTCCTTTCTTGTTATTATACTAAGCTTACTTATGATAATGATTATATAGAGGATACTGGTAAAGTTGTAAGAATAATTAATGATATAGACAATAAAAAACAAAAAGAAAATAATATAGTATTACGTCAAGAAAATCCGTATTTTTCTGGATTTTATAGCCATGTATTATATAAGGCAAAACTATCAGGTGAAGGGCAGTTTAATTTTAAAGAAATTTGTGTTTATGGATCTTCTGAAAATTTTGTATTAAATTTTAGTATCAAATAAAGTAATTATGCCAATTCTAATTAACAAACAAACAAAAGTCCTTGTCCAAGGTATCACTGGCAACGAAGGAGAAAAAGCGGCCAAAGCGATGCTGGATTATGGCACCAATGTCGTCGGTGGTGTGCGTCCTGGCAAAGGTGGGGAAGAGGTGCTTGGTAAACCAGTTTTCAATACGGTAGCTGAAGCCGTTGAACAATTTCCAGATATTACAACAACAGCAATTTACGTGCCACCGTTTGCTGCCAAAGCAGCTATACTTGAAGATATTGATGCTGGTATCCCACAAATCAATACAATCATTGAGCGTGTACCAATTCGCGACACAGCTTATTGTCTGGCCTCTGCACGAGAGAAAAATATTCAGATTATTGGACCAAGTTCACTCGGATATATTTCTCCAGGTATTGGGCGTATTGGTGTGGTTGGTGGACCAAAAGCTCAGGCTGATGAAATATTTACACCAGGTAGTATTGGAATTATTTCTCGCTCGGGTGGTATGACCAACGAAGTTTCTTGGCAAGTGAGGAAAGCTGGACTGGGACAAAGTACAGCCGTGCATGTTGGTGGTGATTTACTTATGGGTACGACTTATGCGGATTTACTAAAACTATTTGAGAAAGACGAACAGACCAAAGCGGTGATAATTTTTGGTGAACATGGTGGAAGTTATGAATTTGAAATAGTTGATTTGATAAAAAATAAGGAATATACAAAACCTCTCGCGATTTATATCGGTGGTAAGTTTGCGAGTACTTTGCCAGAAGGTATGAATATCGGTCATGCTGGAGCGATTGTCGAGCGTGGCAAGGGTGCTGTTGAAAAATCTCAAGCTTTGTCAGAAGTTGGTGTGATGATTGCCGACAGATATGAAGATTTGGTAGAATTAATTAAGCCCTATTCTTAAAAAAACAATTACAACAAAAGAAGTGATATAACATTTATAACACTTCAACAAAATTATAATTTAATTAGCATGTTCAGGATCTACAGATCCCTGCCGGCAGGCAGGCCTAACCGTCTTTCAGCGGTTCGGGATTAATTAAAAAACATATGAAATTTCAAACAAAACTAACCAAAGTAGAAAAAGGAGAAGAAACAATTCGTGGTGAAAAATTAGAAAAATTAATGACAGAAAATACTTTTGCGCAAAATATTTTTTTCTTGCTGACAGGGCATAAGCCAGACGAAAAACAAAGCAAAATGTTTGAGGCTATTCTTAGTTCTGTGATTGATCATGGTCCAGCCACGGCTTCTGCTATGAACGCTCGCATCTCAGCTTCTGCTAAGAATCCTTTGCATGCTTCAGTAGCGGCTGGATTGCTTGGTCTTGGTGAAAGACATGGTGTAGTGATTTCACAAGCAATGGAATTTTTTTACAATCATGCAGAAGAAAAAGATTTGCCAGGATTATTGAAAGATATGAAAGAAAAGAAACAGTATGTTTTGGGTTACGGACATAAGTTTTTTAGTGATGCTGATCCACGCTCTGTAAAATTGTTTGAACTAGCCAAAGAAAATAATATTTTTGGACAACATTGTGAAATGGCTTTGGCAGTAGAAAAAAATATAAACGAAATATCATCTAAGAAATTACCACTCAATGCTGACGGAGCTATCGCTGCTATACTTTGTGATATGGGTTTGAAAAGTAATATTGGAAATGGAATATTTATCATTGCTCGTGTGCCTGGACTGGCGGCTCAGATTTTGGAAGAAGTGGAAAATGATGTAGGGATTAGAAGATTAGATGATAGTGAAGTGGAATATCTTTAAATAATTGTTAAATGGCTAAATGGTTAAATTGTTTTTTGTTTTAATATAGCAATTTAACAATTTGACAATTTAACCATATTTTTAAATTATTTAATTTAGTGTATTTTTGTAACTATGCGTCAAATACTTGATTTACACATCCATTCAAAATACTCTCGTGCTTGCTCCAAGAGTTTGGATTTACAATCAATTGCACAAACTTGTGAAACAAGAGGAATAGATATAATTTCTACTTCGGATTTTACGCACCCAAAATGGTTTGTCCATATGAAAGATAGTTTGGTCGAAGATACGGAAGGGATTTATAAACTAAAAGATGGAAGTAGCAAGACAAAATTTATAATTGGGACTGAAGTCGCTTCTATAAAAAAACACAAAGACAAAACCAGAAGAATTCATTTGCTTATTTTTGCGCCAAGTCTAGAAGTTGCTGAAAAATTCAATAACACATTAACAAAAAAAGGGTTCAATCTAAGGTCAGATGGTCGACCAATACTTGGGATTACTTCCAAACAAATTTTGGAGCTGATGCTGGAGATTGATGAACGCATGATGATGATACCTGCACATGCTTGGACACCATGGTTTGGAATTTTTGGTAGTAAAGGTGGTTATGAAAAATTGGAAGATGCGTTCGAAGAACTGACACCTTATGTACGGGCCGTGGAGACGGGTTTATCAAGTGATCCTATCATGAACTGGCGAGTATCAAGTTTGGATAATATCACGCTCATATCGAATTCTGATGCGCATAGCTTGCCAAAACTTGGTAGGGAGGCGAATGTTTTTGATTTCAATTCAGAAAAAGATATTACTTACACTGAAATAAAAAGAATAATTGACGAAAAAGATCGAAAAAAGTTTTTGCATACTCTAGAATTTTTCCCAGAAGAAGGAAAGTATCATTACGACGGGCATATGTCTTGTAATTTTTCTTGCGCACCAGAAGAAACAAAAAAACTCAAAGGACTTTGTCCGAAGTGTGGTAAGAAATTAATTATTGGAGTAGAGAATAGAGTATTTGAACTTGCTGATAGGACTTTGGCAGAAGCCAAGGTGGCAGGAAAGAAACAAATCCCTTACAAAAGTATTGTCCCACTCGTCGAAGTCATTGCAGGTACATATAGTTGTGGAGTAAATACCAAGAGAGTAAGTGAAGTTTATGAAAAGTTGATACAGAATTTTCCCAACGAGTTTTTTATTTTGCTCGAAGCTGATTTATTAAAAATCTCTGATGTGGTTGGCAAAGATCTCGCAGGTGCTATTGAGCGAGTGCGAAGTGGAAATATATTTGTGAAGCCAGGCTATGATGGTGTGTTTGGTGAAGTAAAGTTTTTTCAGGATAAATAAAACTAATAAATTTTTTGAATAAAAAAATACTCCCTTACGAGAGTATTTTTTTGTGTAAGAAAAATATTATTTTTTCTTAGCAGCTTTACGTTTTGCTGGTTTCTTAGCAACTTTTTTTACAGCTTTACGTTTTGCTGGTTTCTTAGCAACTTTTTTTACAGCTTTACGTTTTGCTGGTTTCTTAGCAACTTTTTTCTTAGCTACTGGTTTCTTTTTAGCAGCTACTTTTTTCTTAGCAGCTGGTTTACGTTTAGCAGTAACTTTTTTCTTAGCTACTGGTTTACGTTTAGCTGGTGATTTCTTTTTTGCTGGCATAAATTTCACCCCCTTCGTTTAGTTAGTTATTTGATGTTCACTTTGACGTGACCATGGTACACACCAAAATATTTTTTGTGTACATCGGAAGTTTTTACATGACAAGCATCGACGCAAAAACTTTTCTTTAAAAATTTTTTTTGTAAAAAATCTTTTCGACCTTTTGTTATTATAATTATAATTTGTTTTCGGTTTTTTTGAAATAGAGTTGCAAATAAACTGTGCATAACTTTTAAAAAAATATTAAATACTTAAACAAAAAAACATTAAAAATAATAAAAAATATTTTTTTAAAAAAACAATTCTGTTTTGCAGAATTATTTTAGTGGTTAATTGGGAAAGTATTTTTTTATTTTTTATGATTTATTTTCTTTTTCTTTTCCGAAACCAAGGAAGATAAACATAAGTATACTCCCTAAACAGATACCTGCTAAGTTTATCAAAAATAAAGTTAAACTAGAAATGGTAAATGTAGTATTTGTTTGTGCTAATGATAAGCCTACTACAGAAAGAGGAGGAACAATAGCGGCTGAGATTGCGATACCAACAATTTTTTCTGACAAGTTTTGACGGGCGTAAGCATAGCTACCAACCATACCACTAAGTAAAGCAACTAGGAAGTATAGTAAGTCTGGTTTGGTACGAGAAATAATTTCGTAGGTAGTGGTGAAAGTATCGTTGTAAACAATACTGGTAAAATGTCCGATGATAAAAGCTGTGGCAATGGCTAGTAACATTCCTAAAAAAATTGACCACAAAGTTCTAAAAAGTCCTTTTATATTGAAGACAATCAAATAAAGTGAAAAACCAAAGATAGGTGTGATAAGTGGGGCTACTACCATACCACCAATGATGACAGAAGCATTGTCCAAGATAAGACCAATAGAAATGATGGCTGAAGAAACAGCGGTAAGTAAAAAGAAATCTAATGTAGGACGACTATATTTTTCCAAATGATTGAAAGTTTTGTTGCGAAGTCTTTCTGCTGATGAAAAAAAATTGAACATATTTTTAATATTAATCCGCCCACAGCCCAAGGCGTGCTATAGGCAAGGCGGACGAGAAGATTTAATTTATCGTAGCTTACTACCAAAATGTTTCTTCTCACATTTTGTTAATTTGTTGTAAAATAGTTGGTTATTAATTTTTTTGAAAAAAAGACAAACTTATTAGTTTGTCATGGCGTAGCTAATACTATTTAGCTCAATGATATTATTTAGGTTGCTCTTTAGTCTAGCCATGGTTTTTTCCATCCACTCTTCACCAAAATTTTCGGCATGCCATAGATATATTTCGGCTTCTGAAAACCAGGTAATGAAATCTTTCATAATCTCTTCGATATATACTCTAGCCTCGATTGTTTTCATTTGTAAAATTTTGGTATGTAAGTTGAACCAAATAAGAGTACGGAATTTTCGTAAATTTGCTTTAGACATTTGGGCAAGTTGACTTGCTTCATAGAATCTATTGATATTCATGATGTCCATCATGTCAGCATCTTTCAAAAGGTTCAAAAGTAATCTGGTTCTTTTTCTTGCAAAAATCTTTGTCATGAATTTGCCTGTCATCATACCATTGCACATAAGCATTCCAAAAGCTTTTAGAGCTACACTACTCACTACACGATGACGTATAGCATAGAAGAGTAGGGCAAAGGCTGACAAGTTGTCGTCGAAAAGTGCCATCCAAATCATGGAAGGTTTGTTTGATAATGCGCGACTAACATCATGCCACCAAGCGGCAAGTTCGAGAGCATCTCTTTCTTTTTGACTTAGTTTTATATTTTTGGAAATATTTTTGGTATTGTCTACGACTCTTTCGACGTGGCGCAAATCATGAAGAGGATCAAAAGAATGACTCATTTGTTTTTGAGCTTCAATAATAAGTTTTTTTATACTTTTGGTAAAAGACATAGCTTTTTGTTGTAGATGTTGTAATTGTTGAACCATTTCATTTGTTATAAATGAAATGACTGTTTTTTGATGCTATAATATATATAGTATTATAGCACTTTTTGAAGATTTTTTGTATCCCTACTTTCGTAATACAGTTTGATATTGATTTATTATTTTTTTATTTTCTTTCCATTTTCTAGTAAATACTTTTTGTAGTATTCTCTATTTTTACATTTTTTCAATCTTTTTTCTTCGGCAAGTGCTTCGTGTCTATTTTCAAATTCTACATAAGCAATTGGTGTCCAAGGTACACCTAGGGAAGTATATCTTTGACGTCCGCTATTGTGGTAGTCAATTCTTGCTAAGACATCTGTCGTTTCACCTATATATATTTTTTGTAGTTTTTCACTCCATAAAAAATATAGGTAATGCATAGAATTAATTTTTATTGGTTCTACATTTGTAATATAGTATGAATTTGAACTTTAACTTTAACACACTGATTTACTTTGTAGGCTAGGATGGATTTGAACCATCGACCCCAACGTTATAAGCGTTGTGCTCTAACCCCTGAGCTACTAGCCCCCATTATTTGAACCATCGACTCCAACGTTATATCCCGACTTTGTCGGGACTAACCCCTGAGCTATTGGCCCTTATATTTATATCTAACTTTGAACCATCGACCCCGACGTTATACCCCGCCCTTCGCGAAGGGCGGGGCTAACCTCTGAGCTACTATTTATATTAATAGTAGTTTTGAAGTATAGGCCCTTAATTCACAACAAAATTAACAAATAGATTATAGCAGAAAGCCCTTGATTTTTCAAGTCTAATAGGGTATAATCGCTCTACTTATGAAAAAAGCTAAAAATACACAAATTTATCAAGTACCAGAAGAAAGATGTCACGAGCGTCTGGATGTCTTTTTGGCTGAACAAATGGGGATTAGTCGTACTAAGATCCAAAAAATGATTATCGCCAATCAAGTGACACTAGATGGTAGAGAACCAAAAAAAGCTGGGGAAAGACTGACTTCGACCAAACAAATAGAAGTAAAAGAAGAAGACACTAGTATAAAAGATGCAGAAAACAAAATAAAAGCCAAAAAATTACCAAAACTAGATGTCGTCGCTGAAACTGCAGATTATATCGTCGTCAACAAACCTTCTGGAATTCTAGTTCATCCGACACAAGCCGGGGAAGTAGATACACTAGTAAACATGTTGCTCGCAAAATATCCTGAAATAAAAAATGTTGGTGAAGCAGAAGTAAGACCAGGTATTGTGCATCGTCTCGACAAAGAAGCTTCTGGCTTACTCGTCATCGCGCGTACTCAAAAGAGTTTCGAAAGTTTGAAAAAACAGTTCCAAGATAGATCTGTCGACAAGCTATATAGTGTACTAGTCTATGGACAAATGAACAAAGACACTGGTCAAATAGATTTTGATATAGATCGTGGTGGAGATGGACGTATGGTCTCTAGACCAAAGATTGATAAAATGAAACTTCGTAATATTAGTAAAATCCAAGATGGCAAAGAAGCTCTGACCGAATATTGGGTAGAAGAAAAATACAAAAGATTCAGTTTATTAAAAGTAAAAATTCACAGTGGACGTACTCACCAAATCCGTGTGCATATGTATGCGCTTGGTTGTCCAGTCGTCGGAGATCCCTTGTACTGCAACAAAAAATTACAAAAGAAAAGTGATGGGGAATTGAATAGATTGTTTCTTCATGCTAGACATCTAGAATTCACAGATTTGAAAGGTGAGAGAGTAAGTTTTGATCAAGCTATTCCTGCAAGTTTGAAAAATTATTTACAAAGTCTAGTTTAATTTTTATGGACAAACCTTATCCTATCATCATCATCTCTGGTCCTTCGGGAGCAGGGGAAGACAGTATCATCGAAAAATTGGGAGAGCGTATCGCTACCGAGCGTGTCATCACGACTTCGACTAGAGCTATGCGTCCGGGTGAAAGTGAAGGACATCCTTATCACTTCATCTCCAAACAAGACTTCGAGGACAAAGTGAAAGAAGGTAAATTTTTCGAGTATGCGCAGGAATACAACGGACAACTCTATGGTGTGACTTTCGAAGAGCTGAAGCGTGTAGAAGAAAGTGGTAAAATAGGTGTCTGGAAGATAGAATACAAAGGTGTGATCAAAGCCAAGGAAATGATCCCAAATATCGTGGCAATATTCATAAATGCCCCTCTAGACGTGCTAAAAAGCCGTATCAAGCGTCGTGACAATGTAGATGACGCATATATCGCTGAACGCATGAAATACACGGAAGAATGGCTAAAATATCGTCATATTTATGACTATGAGGTAGAAAATGTCGAGGGCAAGCTGGACGAATCGGTCGCCAAGACTGAGAGTATCGTTCGTGATCTCTTTCCTCTTGACAAAAACGGAAAAATTTTGTAGAATGTCTGCACACAATAAATTTAAACTTTTATAAATCTCGCATGTTGGGGTAATACTACCAACCTCTCGTAATTAAACAAACATATGTCACAAGAAATCAAAGACATCAGAGCTGAAGTACAATCAGGAATGATCGTCAGAGTTCATCAAAAAGTAAAAGAAACTAATGCTAAAGGTGAAGAAAAAGAACGTATCCAAATCTTCGAAGGTCTAGTATTGGCTGTGAAACATGGCAAAGAGCCTGGTTCTACTATGACTGTTCGCAAAGTATCTGGTGGTATCGGTGTAGAAAAAATTTATCCAGTATATTCTCCAGTTATCGACAAAATCGAACTAGTTCGCAAGATGAAAGTAACACAATCTCGTCCTTACTATCTACGTACTTACAAGAAAAAATTGAAAGAAGTAAAAGAAAAAAAAGAAGTTAAAAAAGAAGAAGTAAAAGCTGAAGCTGCTAAATAATATTTTGAAAAAAAGAAAAACCACTTGAAAAAGTGGTTTTTTGTTTGTTTATTTTTACAACAAATTTGAATATTCTCTATAATTATTTTTGATTACTTGTTTCCAAAGTGCTGTTTCGTTACCAGATCCAACCAAATCATTTTTATGGTAAACAAGTAGTATTGAAACTTTTTTTACTTCTTCATCTACAATTACAATGCATCTATTGCCAGCTGATTTGGGACTTTTGTTGGTACCAGCGACGGAAAAGTCAGTCTTTATTATCTTATATTTTCCGGCATCAACTATAGTCTCGGCTATATCACGCTTGAGCAGCATATCAATACGTTCAAATTGAGCTAGCAAAGCTTTTTGTGTAATATCCCAAGCACGTTTATATTTTTTTTCAAAACTTTTTATATAGTGCCTCTCTGCAAATTGTTCAATAAATACTGAATAATTTTCTAGCATAAGACATTAATATAAGTTTTTTGGATCTTCTTGAGTGATGAGTTCATAAGGAATGATTTCATCTTCACGACATAAGAAGTAGGGAAGTTGATTGTGGGTGAAATTGACTATTTCTTCTGTCCTTTTGTCGTTCCATCTTTTACTTATATTTTTTATCAACTTTTTTTCTTCGGAGTTCAAATCATCAAATTGTTGTTTTGTATTACTTTCACTTTCTTTTATCAAAAACATATTATTTTTACTTCTGTCTATCACAATTTTTCCATCTGATTCTAGTTCATCCAAGGCTCGAAAGTACATATCTGGTACTGGTCCATAAGTTTGTCGGCGGTATTGCATGCCACTCATACTATCCAATTTTTCATAAAACCAATTGAAATCGGCCAAATATACAAGTTTTGCTAGTTTTGTTTTTGGGATTTTTTTGTCTGAAGAGTTGGCTAGTCTTAAAAAAGATAGTATCATTTCTTTATATTTTTTCATGTTTGGGTACATGCCACTTTCTATATTTTCCAAAGATATACCAAAAATATCAGCAATCTTCACCATTTGAGAAAAATTCAAGTCAGTTTTTCCTTGTTCGAAAGCAATATAAGTAGAACGAGAAGTATCCAATTTACTGTATATATCTTCTTGAGAAAGACCCTTTTCTATTCTTAATTTTTTTATTAGTTCGCAGTATTTATTAGTCATATTTTTGGTGTTAATTTATTAACATCTTACGCACATAGTATACACAAAATATGTATGAATGTCAAACTTGGAATGTTTATATTTTAGACATAATTAAAAAACCACTTGAGAAAGTAGTTTTTTGTTTGTTTATTTTTTATTCTGCTAGACAATAATGTACTTCTGTCCAACCCTGGAAGCTAGCGGGCGTACCGCCAAGATCTTTACACTGTGTCTCATCGGTTACGTCTTGATATACTTTTACAGTGTACTGTTCGGGTGCTCCGGGACAATAATCCCCGCAGGCGAAGAAATCTACGATGGCAGGTTTCTCGATGGTGTCGGCTTGTTTATCGTGAGAAACGTATTTTGGCCAGAGTAGGTAGGCAGAGGAGAGGATGATGACGAGGAGGACTAAGATAAAGGGTAATGATTTTTTCATAGGTAAATATTATTTATATAATAATTCTAGCATTATCAGTATTTTGTTTTTTTATTTGCTATTTTTATTAAAAATGTCTTGTACACAGCTATCTTGACTTTTTTAGTATTTTATGTTATATTACATTTAATCACGCTTGATGGATTCATTCATCGAGATACACATAAGACCAAGATTTATTTCTGGTCTTATTTTTTTATCAATTTTAATTGATCTTTTAATAGGTTCACAGGATAGGCCAAAAAAAGACTACTTTTTATATTGTCATATTCTTTTCCTTTGTGACCTTTTGCAAAAACTAATATAACTTTTTTTCCTTTTTTTATTAAATCTTCTGTAAGTGCATAATAATCTCCATCTCCACTAAAAAGAAGTAATGTGTCATATTCATCAGCTTTGTTTATTGCATCTCTGGTTATTTCTACATCAAAATCGCATTTTCTTCTGTGTACGGGTTTATTTAAATTATATCTAAGATCATTTACATCTATATTTAGATTTTTTAATTCTAAATCTACTTCTTCAATATAAGTGTAGATTTCCTTGAGTTCATCTTCGTTTGAAATATCAAGTATCTCAAGGTTTTTATTTTGATAACTTTGTAGGTGTTCTATCTTTTTTGTTAAATCGTATAGTTTGTTGGAAATACTAGAATTAGTTTTTTTGATTTTATCCAATAAATTAAATAAATCTTTTACAATTTTTTTAAAATGATTTTGTTGACTCAATAATACAGGTGGCCATTTTACTTCTTTTGAAACTACTGAAAATCCTAAATTTTCCATGTCTAGCTTGAATTGTTCAGATTTATTTTGTCCTATTTCTACTCCGTGATAAAGTATTTTGTCTACTATTTTTGGTCTATTAAAAAAGTGATATAGTTTTTTTGGGCATACTATCCAATTTGTTGTTTTTGACCAACCATATACATTTGCCCAATCTATTATTAACAAAGTTCTCTTTTTTATTTTTAATTTATTGTCAGCCATATTATATTTCAACAGTATATCTAGGTGTATAATCTTGGTCGGTAATTTCTGCAGAGCTTATTCTTTCAATAGAGAATCTTCTTATCCCATCTTTTTCTACATCCCAAGCAAATAGACCATCTTCTCCATGATCGGTACTAAAACTATATGGTTCTACATAACGCCATCCATCATTTGAGCCATCTTTTTCTAGATAACTTATTTTCAATATTTTTCTATCCTGGGCAGATTGTTTGATTGTATCAAGTAGGTTATACATATTATTTATTAAATTTATAATTTAATTTTATCATTATAAATTTGTTATTGCAATTATTATAAAAACTTTTATTTTTTATGATTATGATATTTTTTTCAAAAATTCACTATAAAAATCTTTGACAAAAGCCTTATTTTTTGCTAAGATAAGGGAAATAAGTATTCTAAAAAGATCTAACAAGTCATTTAAATCAAGAGAAAATATGAAGAAAATAGCAAAGTTACTTGCGGGGATTGTTTTAGTAGAAATGGTAATAATTTCTTCTGTTTTTTTGACTTTTCCTACTAAAGCCTGTAAAATATTATCCGAAAAGAATATTTTACAGGCTTTAGTATAGATAATACCTAAATTATATTTAAAAAACCACTCGTGAAAGAGTGGTTTTTTGTTTATTTTTTATGATTCAGATTCTAAACGTCGGCGTCTTTCATCAAGTGTTTCACCTTCAAACATCCAATAAACTGTTCCTTGTACTTGATATGGATATCCAAGTAATTTTTGTGCAGATGCTGACAAACTTGTTATTTCTCCATCCATTTCAATTAATTTGTTATCAATAACTTTTGATTTTATACTTTCATCATTAATATATGAAAGTTCAGATCCAATAGGAATTTCTGCCATTTTGAAATTAAATACAGAACGACGTGTTCTAGCTTGGTTTAGAGCTTGTTGGTCTTCAGAAGATTCTACGTAATCTTTTTTTGGTGTAACATTTTCAATCTCAGCTAGTTTTAAAGCAGAAACGACTCTATCAGGAGAAAGTTCAAAAAATTCACGACTAGAACGTACCCGATGATCTAAAAAAGCATCATGTAATTGTTTTTCTACAAAATTTGCGTTGGAAACTGTACAAGCATAGAAACATTCAAATGGTAAAGGAACACTAGTTGTATCAAGTGAACGAATTCTTTGTTCAAGATTGCTAGTTTTTCCAATCTTTACATATCCTGGCATGGCTTCATTGATGAGAATATAAATAATTTCCATATTATTAAATTAAAATAATTCTTCAAATAATTTCCAATTTTTATCCTCTCCAACTTTACCTTTTACATATTCATAATTTTCAGAACTATGGTAATACCAAACACCGTTCTCAAAAATTGTTATACCACCAACAAACTTCTTCCCCAATTCTTTTAATCGTTTTAACAGGGCTAACGCTTTGTCTTTTGTTTCTTGTGATGTGGCAGTATCACCCTCTTTAGTATCAAAGATACCAATTCGTCCATCCTTAAATTGAATAATCCAATCAGGATAAAACAATTCTTCTTTTTGTTCATCAGTATTAAAATATTTTATAGCATAATGCAATTTACCATAATCACCATTCTTAAACCACCACTCAATCTCTTTACCTTTTACATCAATATAATCCTTAAACTTCATTTCGTTGACCTTACCTTTGTAATCTCGTAAAACATAAAAACTATCAAGGGCACAAAGTTTTTGCGATACTTCTTCGTAATCTTCCGTATATCCATATTCTTTTTGTATGGTAAAAATTGGAGCTTCTCTTTCTTCTTGTTCTTTTTGTTTCTTTTCCAAAAGTTTTTTAGCTGTCGGTTTGAAATCTCTTAACGCTTTTGTAATTGCTGGTCTAAACTTACTACTTGCCCCCTTGTTTATATCTGCCACAAACACACGATAATAAAAATCACTATCCTCTCCAAAAACACTTTTCATCCAAATACGAATACCTGATTTTAATACACTCCAAGAACGAGCGATATTTGTAAACTTTGCTTGTTCATCCGTCTGTTCTTTCAATAATTGATAACAAATAAAGTTAAAAGTTTTCTCCACGTCATTTGTGGACATATCCAAATCAACATCAATACCTTTCTCATTGAAATCAATCTCTATTTGGTCAAAATCCTCAAATTGAGCGTTTGCAATGATTTTATTGGTTAGATGTCCTGAAAGGTCTATACTCGCTTTTTCGAGCTTTTTAAGGGCATTTGCCTTGTTTAATATGTCCTCCTTTGATAATCCAAAGGCTTTATCCATTGAAGCCACAAAACTCTTTTGAAACTCAAACGACCGAGGTATATCACCATAATCTACTCTTGAAATATACGCTGATTGCAACTCGATATTTTTAATTCCTTTTTTTGGATGAGCGTGATAAATATCAGCCTTATTATTTTCACTTTGATCGGGTATTTGAACTTTGTTCCTTTTATAATTGGTAAACAAATAACCTGTATTCAACAAAGCATTGTTTTTATAATCGTCCTTAAACTGAGGTTCGGGCATACGCAAAATACGTCCGACTGTTTGTGTGTAAAAAACTTCCTTTTTAATTTCTCTAAACATAACTAACACACAAGCTCTTGGACAATCCCAACCCGTTCCGGCGGCTTGTTTGAAAAGCATAAAATCAGTATCATCATCATTCTCAGTTACCAACTCCATATTTTCCTGTCGTCCATCAAACCATTTAGCTATCTTGGTATCTTTAACACCTTTCTTTCTCAAATAATCACAAACAACTTTTTCTTTTGTTTTATCAACACCATTTTCAATCAAACTCTTATCATCATTTGGTAATTGAATAAGCATTAAAGGATTGACATTTTTACCCATTCTTTCCAATTCATCTTTTAATTCTTCACGTTTCGCCATTCCTAAATCTAGCAACACTTCATCCAAATCCTTACCTTTATATTTTTGTAAGTCCTCATCAGTCTGAACAAGTATTCTTTCTTTTATCAAACCCTCGCCAACTACACTTTCTCTCTCAACTTCCAAAAAACTTTTATTTCTGTAAGCCTCTAATTCATCATCTTGATCTGGTGTAGCACTAATGTGCAAGACAATTTTTGGATTGATTTTATCAATTTCATTTTTTGCCAAGTCAGTACCTTTATTCTTATGGCTTTCATCTATAATCAAAATAATTTCTCGTCCCTCTTTTTGAGTATTTTCTAAAAAGTCTTCCCAATAACAACCACTTTCTTTTCTCATCATTTCATCATCTGGACGACGTAAAACCCTACTGTCGGCACTCTTTGAAACAATCTTTTGCCAATTCAAAAATAAAATATCATTTTCATAAAGCTTACCTCTGTTAATATCATTGACTGTCACTAAATTATTTTCAAGATTATTTTCAAAGTACTGCATAAACTTATCTCGACTTTGCATTGCTAGATCATCATTGAAAGTAATCCAAATAAAAGCCTTGTCCCTTTTCCATTGTGGCAAATGATTAAGACCACGTATAAAATTGGCAACCATAAAAGTCTTACCACTTCCTGTTGGTGACTTAAATACCATTGGGATTTTTCTTTTTTCTTGTTTCCAAACTTGGACAAACATTTCCAGTAAATCCTCAACAGCTTTTTTTTGAAATCTTAATAAGTTAAAAACTTGCATACTAAATTAGGTTGTATATCTGTTTGTATATTTCCACAATTGGTTGTGGAATTGTTTTTAGTCGGATATTACTTAATCCCTCAAAATCATCAAACATCGCTTCATCTTCCCAACTGAAAATATAAACTGACACATCTTTTTTTAATTTCTTTACCTCGGCAACAAAGTCATCCAACTTGTTCATTTCTTCTTTAAAATAAACCGCTGTATACTGGTTATCATTTTCAAAAATCTGCATATACTTATCCTGCTTAACCAATTCAAATGTATTTTCAGCAATTGCTAATAATTCACCAGCATTGTGAGCTAATTCGATTTTGTCTTTATCTGTGGCATCTAATATATTATTTTCACCAACAAAATCTGTATAATAATACCTGATAGAATTACCCAAACTTTTAACATCATTGTAACCCTTTATAACTTTGGATATCCTTGGATAACAAATATCAGTCATTATTTTATGTGTTGTTCCGTTCACTACTTCTTCGTTGTTGGTTACTAAAATAAATTGATGATGAGAGCCATTTTCATCATTCAATTCCATAACTGCTTGTCCTGTCGTGCCTGACCCAGCAAAATAATCCAAAACCAAACAATTATCTTTGTTTACAATTTTTATCAACCATTTTATTAGCTCAACGGGTTTTGAATAGTTAAAATCAATTCCCATTCGTTTAAGTAAATCCGCACCCTTTCTATTTATAAACTTATCAACATAATTTCTCGGGACTGTACCAGTTTTATTTCTTTCATTCAAATAACTTTTTGTATAGATATTCCATTTTGCCTTCAATCCTTTCTCATCTAATAATGGGGAAGTTTTAGTATTTTTGAAAACTAATAACTCTTTTTTTTCTAGATATGTTTTATAACTCCACCTCCACACCTTATCTTCAGCTGTTTCTGGCTTTATATGTTGTGCATCTTTTTTTAATTTTGGTTCTACTTTACCCGGAGGAAGTACCAAGGAACCATCAGGACATTCAATATAATATCTTTGATTAGTACATCCTCTCATCGGATCTAGCGAAGATTGATAAAGTGCTACATCATCACGATAAAATCCTTTTTCATCTTCTTTCTTATAAAGCTTAATATCTACTTCATCAATAAAACTATCTATCATCAATATGTTTTTCGCATAACACAATATGAAATCCACTGAAGGAGCAAAGTAACTACCTTTATTACTTGCTGTTTTTGCAACTCTAGATATTGTTGAAATATAATTACTTCCTCCAAAAATCTCATCACACAGAAATCTTAATTGAGCAAGCTCATCTTCACCAATGCTTATAAAAATAATACCATCTTCTTTTAATATGTCCCGAGAAAGTTCAACTCGTTTTCTCATAAAAGACAGCCAGTAACTATGTCTATACGGATGATCCTTTGGTACTTCTGTCCCGTCCGGAAACTTATCTAAAATCCTTTTATCTTTATATCTAAAACCGTCTGACCCTGTATTGTATGGCGGATCTATATAAATAACATCCACTTTTCCTTTATGTGTATAATTCAAACAAGTAAGAGCGTGATAATTATCGCCCTCAATTAAAATATGGGTTGGCTTTCCGTCATTATTTTTAATAGCCAACTTTGGATTTTCTTTTAAGATAGGAAGTTTATTTTCTACATCATCCTCAAATGCTTCAGGAACATCCATCCAAACCAAACCGTACTTTTGTTTTTTCAAGTTCTTTTTAAGACGGTCAAGTTCTTTTTCTAAACGAAGTATTTTATTATCTTTTTCTTGTTCTTTTGACATAATGTATTTATATTTGTTTTTAACGATTTTTATATAAAAATAGATCATACGTCTGATATAAATATACCAAAAAAGTTGGTAAAAGTAAACCAAACAAAAAACCGTCAAAATGACGGTTTTTTAATTATTTTTTATTTTAGTATGTGCAAAATTTGCACATTCCTTTTATATTTAACTATTCGGAATTTCCAGATTATCCAACTGTTTCCATTTTGGAACTAGTTGATTCTTAGATCACATTCTTCAAATACTTTCCAGTCCAACTTCTTTTCGCTTTGATAACATCAGCTAAGACTCCTTCGGCTACTACCTCACCACCTTCTTTGCCACCTTCTGGCCCTAGATCGATTATCCAATCACTGGATTTGATTATGTCCAAATTGTGTTCGATGATGAGTACTGTGTTGCCTTTGTCTACTAGTTGATTCAAGACGTGTAAGAGCTTCTTGATATCCTCAAAGTGTAGACCAGTACTTGGCTCATCAAGAATATAAAGAGTTTTTCCGGTAGAGCGACGAGAAAGCTCAGTCGCTAGTTTTATTCTTTGGGCTTCACCACCAGAGAGGGTAGTGGCTGGCTGACCAAGCTGTAAATATCCCAAACCTACGTTGCGTAAAATTTGTAATTTTTCAGCAATATTTTTGTCGTGCATGAAGAATTTGTAAGATTCTTCGACTGTCATTTTGAGAATTTCGGCAATATTTTTGTCTTTGTAGTGGATTTCAAGTACGTCTTTGGTATAGCGAGTACCATGACATTCACTACATTCTACATAGACATCATTTAGAAAATGCATCGGGATAGTGACATAGCCTTCACCACCACAAGCTTCACAACGTCCATCGCCTTTGACATTGAAACTAAAGGTGCCTGCACTGTAGCTTTGCATTTTTGACTCTGGCAGTTCAGCAAAAAGATCACGGATGAGAGTAAATATTCCGGTGTAAGTCGCAGGATTACTGCGAGGTGTACGACCAATTGGGGTTTGATCAATCGTAATGACTTTGTCAATATTGTTTAGACCCTTGATAGTTTTGTGAATACCTGGTTCATCTTTGGCACGATAAAATTTCTTGGCTAGTTCTTTGCTCAAGATATCTAAGATAAGAGTAGATTTACCAGAACCAGAGACACCTGTGATACTGACGAGTTTTCCCAGTGGAATTTTGACATCAATATTTTTCAAATTATTTGCTTTGGCGCCTTCTATTATTATTTCTTTGCCATTGCCTTTGCGAGGTTTTTTGGGAGTTTCGATACTTTCTTTTTTACTAAGATAACGACCGGTCATGGACTTGTTGTCTTTCATTACTTGAGCTGGGGTACCTGAAGCCATGATTTCTCCACCATATTCACCAGCGCCAGGACCGATGTCGATGAGATAGTCAGCGGCTTCCATGATAGCTTGGTCGTGCTCGACGACGATGACGGTGTTGCCAGAGTCACGCAATGATTTCAAAGTTTCAATGAGTTTGTCATTGTCTTTGGAGTGCAAACCAATAGATGGTTCGTCCAAAATATATATAATACCAGATAGTCCAGCGGATAATTGTGTTGACAATCTTACTCTTTGAGATTCACCACCAGAGAGTGTAGAGACGGAGCGATCAAGAGTGATATAGGAGAGGCCTACTTTGTCGATGTGATCTAGTCTACGCTTCACTTCTTTGGCAATTGTTATCGCGACTTCTTGTTCTTTACTATTCAATTTTTTTAGGAAATCAGATTTTTTGCTTTCAATATTTTTGAAAAAAATTAAAGCTTCTCCAATACTCATCTCGACCATGTCGGCAATACTGAATTCAGCGACTTTGACATGGTTGCTATCTTCTTTCAATCTTTTGCGATTGCAGACTGAACAATCTTTTTCGTGCATGTAAGTTTCGATTTCTTTTTTTACATACTCAGATTTGCTAGTCAAATATTTATTGGTCAGATTTGGGATGACACCTTCGTAAATCGATTTTTTACCATTTAGATCATATTCTTGACCATCTGTTCCATAAAGAATGATGTCCATTATTTTTTGTGGCAAACTTTCTACTGGTACGTCGACAGAAAAATCGTGGGCTTCGGCCACTTTGGTAATAAGCTCTTGGTAATATACTTGGTTGCCAACTAATCTAGTCCAAGGTTGGACAGCACCTTCGGCAATAGTTAATTTTGGATTTGGGATGACAAGCTCAGCATCGACTTCGAGAGTCTTGCCTAGACCTGTACAACGAGGACAAGCCCCGTAAGGACTGTTGAAAGAAAATGTGCGTGGTTCGACTGGGTCGAAGACTCTATCACATTTACTACAGACTGGCATTTCAGAAAAATTTGTTTCTGTATCTTCGTCTTGATCAAAAAGTTTTACGAATCCATTACTAAAGTCCAATGTTTTTTCGACATGGATAGTTAGGTCACTAAGTGAAATTGAACTCAATTTTTCCATTACCAAATCTATATCGTAGAGATAGCTATTATTGAATTTAAAATTTTTCAAATTTTTTATTTGTACTTCTACACCATTGATAAGCAAATTACTAAAACCTGTTTTTTCGATTTTTAGTTTTAGATTTTTCAAATTTATTTTTTGTTGACGGATGATAGGGGAGAGGAGCAGAAGATTTGGATTTTTCTTTTTGGCTTTTCTGACTTCTTCTATTATTTTTCCTTTACTCAAGTGTTCAACTGGCAGATTACATTTTGGACACCATTGTTTACCGATGCGTGCAAAAAGAAGACGCAGATAATCATAGATTTCTGTCGTTGTTCCTACTGTGGAGCGAGGATTTTTGGCGAAGTTTCTTTGGTTGATAGCAATTGTCGGGGACAGACCTTGGATTTCGTCGACGTCTGGTTTGTCTTGCATATCCATGAATTGTCTGGCGTAAGCATTGAGACTCTCGGCATAGCGACGTTGTCCTTCGGCGTAAATTGTGTCAAAAGCGAGAGAAGATTTTCCTGATCCGGAAAGTCCTGTAATGATAGTTAATTTATTTTTTGGTATTTCGACTGAGACATTTTTCAAATTGTGTACTCGGGCGTTTACTACTTTTATTTTGTCTGGCATAGCTTGTCTTATTTTTTATGTTTATTTTTTTATTATTGATTTTGAGCTTGAGATGCACATTCATCTTTTGTGCTGGTATAGCCAACAAATGAATAACAACGTTTTCTTAAAATTTCTCCCTCATCTCCTGTTTCTATATCACAAACACCTGAGATATCGACAGGTAAATATAATCCTTTTTTTAGTTCTTCAGGTGTTATTAAATATTTATTAACACAATCTTTGGCAAAAACTTGAGTTTTGGTAGTATCATCTTGTGGTCTACCCAAGTCTACAGCTTCACCTGTATTTCTATTTATTCCAAATAAATGTTTTTCATTTGTAACATCACTTTCTTCATTTAAATTAAGAAAAAGAACATATCCTTTCAGACCATCATATCCACTACAAACATTTGGATTCAATTGATTTTCTGTTGTGGTTATATAATATTCTTGTCTTAATGTTTTTTCATTTTTGTATTGGTCGCTAGTAGGGTCATTAGAATCATCTGAAATACTTGTAAAATAACCATTTTTACAAACTGCATATACTTCTTCATCATTGCCTCCGGATGCTGTTAGCCAAGGAAATTCGAAACCATCTCCTACAAAAGTACTAGCTAAACTAGCTAAGGTGTTGCTTTGGATGAATTTGTCAGCTAGTGAACTAGCATAGACAATGCCAGCAATATTGGCTGTGTGACAAGCTTTATCTTTATCAAAAAGTTGTTGGTAACAAGTCTGACCTAAGGCAGGACATTCATTTCCTCCACAAGTCTGGGTACCATTGCCTTCGACAAAATATTTTTCACCACAGATGAATGTCATGTCTTTTTTGTCCATCATTTTGACAGTACTTGGATCACCTGCGGCTGTACTAGTCGCAAAGCGGGGAGTACTAGAAGCTGACTCTGTCTCACCTTTTACTTGAGTACAGAGGGCTGGGGTGATACCTATCCTATTGATTGCCCAGACGTCTGGCATTTTTAGATTGACCAAATATGGATTGATGACATTCAAAATAGTATAAGACAATGCCATAAGCACTAGACCTATTACAGCTCCAGCAATTTTTTTCTTGGCACTGCCCACTGTATCTGTATTTCCACCAGAAAAAATATACATGATACCTGCTACAATGATGACAATGACAGCAAGTACAGATCCGACTTGAAAACCATATTTGTATAAAAATTGTATGAAATCACCCAAGTTTTCGAATTTTGTTCTGTCACCAAAGGAAACAGCTGTCTTACTAATACCGGCAGGTAAACAAAAACCTAGTTCACGTCCACTTATATCTATACCATCGCCATTGACATGACAAGCTTTTTTGATAAGTTCATTGTCTTTGCCACTA
>PFPL01000048.1:427-36055 GCA_002793035.1 Candidatus Magasanikbacteria bacterium CG_4_10_14_0_2_um_filter_33_14 | reverse complement strand
AAAACTTTTACTTTGTTTGAGTAATACATTATTTTGTTTAACCAATTCCAGGATTGCCAAAAATGTTACGATAACTTCACTACGAGAACTAGAATCTACAATGATATCCTTAAAATTAACACTCTTATGTTTCTTCAACATCTCACGCATTTTGTCTATTTTTTCTTTTATAGTTACAGTCCTATCAATAGTAGTACGTGGCAAAGCTTTTGGAGGTTCTAATCTCTTTAGTAATTGTACCATAGATTGGGACAATGTTTCTAGAGAAAAATTTATTGGTTGTATTACTTCTGTCGCTTTTTTTATTTCTTCTATATGTGGATAAGAAAGAGATTTATCATCGAGCCACAAATTATGCAAATTTTTACTAGCATCCACAAAACGACGATATAGACGAAGTTGGGCATCGAGATTCAAATCTGAATCATCTTCTGTCATCAACTGTGGCAAAAGAGCTCTAGACTTCATCAAAAGCAACTTGGCAGCAACTACCAAAAAATCAGCCAATTCCTCAGCTTGTATGGATTCCAAAGTATCCAAATAATTTAAGAAAGGTTCTGTAACAGAAGAAATGGAGACGGTACTTATCTCCATTTTTTTCTCGTCAATCAAAGAAAGTAACAAATCTAGTGGACCTGAAAATTCTTTGAATTGTATTTGTAAATCATTTTTCATCTATGTTCAAAAGAGTCTAAATTTTTTATAAAAACTTATTCTGGCTTTTTTACTTCTATACTAAGTTCTTTCAATTGCTCAGGAGTAGCTTCTGATGGACTACCTACCATAGGTTCTTCAGCACGCTGATTCTTTGGGAATGGCACTACAGTACGAATATTTTTTTCACCCAAGAGCAACATTGTCATGCGCTCGATCCCAGGAGCAAAACCGCAATGAGGAGGTACACCATAAGAAAAGGCTTGGATCATGTGGCCAAATTTTTGATCAACTACTTCAGGACCATAACCAGCAATTTCAAAAGCTTTGTACATAACATCAGGATAAGTGTTACGAACACCGCCAGAAGAAAGCTCAAGACCATTGGCAATGATGTCGTATTGCTCAGCGATGATATCTAATGGATCAGAATTCAAAAGAGCATCCATACCACCTTGTGGTAAAGAAAATGGATTGTGCCCAAAATCAATTTTGCCAGTATCTGGATTTTTTTCGTACATTGGAAAGTCTACTATCCAAGCCCAAGCAATAATATTTGGATCTAGCAAATTCAATTTATCAGCTACCAGAGTACGCACTGCACCAAGTGCTTTGGCCGAAATCTCCCAATCATCAGCACCAAAAAATACTATACAATTTTCTTCTATTTTCAAAATAGTTTTTAGTTCAGCCAATTGTGCTTCGTCAAAAAATTTAGCTACTCCACCATCAAACTTACCATCAACATATTTGGTCCAAGCTAGACCCTTGGCATGAGCACGTTTAGCCACATCAGTATATTCTTCATCAATTTCTTTGCGAGAAAAGACTTCACCTTTTGGTACGACAAGTGCACGCACAAATTCCGCACTAGTGAAAACTTGAAAACTTGTTTTCTTGGCCCAGTCACTAATATTTTTTATTTCCAAATCACAGCGCAAATCTGGTCTGTCTGAACCATATTTTTCGATAGCTTCACGAAATGGAATACGTGGAAAAGGTTTACTCAAAACTTTTTTGGTTGTAAGATTTTCTGTAAGCTCAATGAACAAAGGCTCCATCAGTTGGAAGAATTCTTCTTTCTCCATGAAACTCACTTCACAATCAAGCTGGTAAAATTCTCCTGGACTACGGTCAGCACGAGGATCTTCATCACGCATACATGGCGCTACTTGGTAATATCTGTCCATTCCTCCGACCATCAACAATTGTTTGTATTGTTGTGGTGCTTGTGGCAATGCATAAAATTTGCCTGGATGAATACGAGATGGTACCAGAAAATCACGAGCACCTTCTGGTGAACTAACGGTAAGAATTGGTGTAGCGATATCGAGGAAATCACGAGACTCCATGAAGTCACGCATGTACTTCACCATTTTTGTTCTAAAAATTAAATTCTGTTTTAGTTTTTCACGACGAATTTCCAAGAAGCGATATTTGAGACGAAGTTCTTCGTCATCTTCACCTTTGTTGGTTTCAAAAATTTCAAAAGGCATTGGTTTGGCTTCACTAAGAATACGAATATCTGTCGCTACCATTTCAATTTCACCAGTACTCATATCTTTGTTCACATTTTTTTCATTCCTGACTTCAATACGACCAGTCACTGAAATCACATATTCATATTTGAGTTTTTCAGCCAAAGAAAAATCTGCCATTATTTCAGGATTGAAAATAACTTGTGTAAGACCATACCTATCACGCAAATCAATAAACACTAATCCACCCAAATCACGACGACGATGTACCCAACCGGCCAAAGTCACGGTCTCCCCCACATTTGCTTTATTTAGTTCCCCACAATTTTTTGTTCTGTATGACATATTTATAAAAGCTTACGAGGCCTACGAGGCTTACAATGCCTACAAGGCTTTAATTACTTACTTAGTTTAGCAAAATACTAAAGGAAAATCAAGAAGCACTAATTTTAACACAAATTCACACAAATCTTTTTTATATCAAGCCTATTTTTAAAATAAATTAGTGATTATTAGTGTTAAGATTAGTGTTTTAATACATACTAAATAAATATAATATACACACCTCCCCCTTGACAAATTGGCTAAAATATGGTCTAATATAAATGAATAGTTAAATATTTATTTGCTAATATTTTTCTTATCATGTAACACTACCCATGTACAGGATAGAAAATACCAAATAAATACCTGTTTTTTACAAGTCGTCAGACAATATGTGACAGGGATAGCCACACAAATTCTTCCTAATGACGGGTAACTTATTTGCTTTATTTAGCCAAAAATAGAGCACAGAAGTCACCCGCCACGCAAGGAGGTCTTATGTGGCAGACCCTGACCACCTTCCTGGTGGTCTCTCTCGTCGGGCTCTTCGGGGCCTGTGAATCGTCGACCGGCTCCCAGCCGATCGACTCCACCGACACCATCAACCAGAGTGATACCGACAACACGTCCGACACACTCTGTGATGGTAAGCCAGACAACCCGTACTGCACCAACGACGTGCTGGTCAACGACAGCACTGAGACCGATACCATCATCACCACAGACTACTGCGAGCCCTTCGCAGTGATCAATGGTGACTGGTACAACGCGTCTGGTGAGCTGGCCACGGTCAGCTACAGCCAGGTTCCACCTCGCGTCTGCGAGGTTCGGATCGAAGGTCCAGGTGCCGAAATCCATGGCGGAGTATTCACTGATGTCTACGGTCTCCCGATCGTGGCAGCAGATGAAGGTACACGTCTGGAAGTTGGCCTGACCGAAGAGGGTCGGCTCTACCAGCGTTGGTACGATGGAGCAATTCTGGAGCAGGAGTACTACTACTCCAGAACTCCCCCCTCGGCCAACTGACGACTGTGAAGGCACCATGTTTCTCCGGAAACATGGTGCCAACACAATAATCTAATAAATTTTCTTAATCCTCAAAAAAGGATTTTTTTGATACAAAAAACATGGTTATTATTTAAACCATGTTTTTTGTTTTTTTAAACTATTATTAAGGAATAATAACTATAGAACCTTTATAATAATCCCAATCCTTAAATGAACTTGATTTACATTGATCTGAAACAAAAGACTGAGCACTTTGTTGATATTCATTATAACAACCATTACCATCATTATTATTACAACTACCATTACACCAACCCCAGTTATCCAAGACTTGGACGGCTGGTTTGAAGACACATACTTTGTCATCATCTTGTAGATTTTCTTCACCAAGACTCTTCAAAGCAGCATAAGCAGCTTGTGCATTAGCAACACTCTTAGAATCAGAGCTTGGACCAAATAAACGAACTTCAAAATAACTATTCCCAGTTCCTTCTCCATTTCCAATTATACTCTTTACCAAAGCATTATTTTTTATTTCATCAAGAGTATAAGCATCATTACTATTTTCTACATCACAATAATAGTTGTGTGTAAATTCGAAGTAGTCACTCTTACAAGCTCTTTCATCATCACCGAAGTTACCTTGTACAGCAACTCCATCAATATCACACTTATAATTTTCCCCCAATCCCTTACAATCTTCGTCTACACGACAAGTTAACTGTGAATCTCCCTCACTCCAAGTACTATTTAAAGAGCAACGACCAACATCACCATCTGGAGCACAGTATGGTTTTCTGTTCTTATAGAAACCGACACTACCTTGACCAGTTATAATATTATCTCCCCACTTTACCATCACACGTTTGATAGGCATTCTATTGTCATCAGCAAAGCCAAAGAATCTCATGTCAGCAGTGTAACTACCTTTGGCAATTATTGGATCAATAACATTGTCTCCATTTTTATCTTCATTTGACCTAATATCTGTAGATACATTTGTAATATTATAGTTTCTATCGTTGACAGTCATTCCGTTAGTTGAAGCAACACAATTATCACTCAAAGAATTATTTTGACAAGTTGTATAATTTATAGAATATATTTGAGGTGGTTTAAGACCAAAAGAACTATCAGATACATCTAACTTCAAATCATCAGAATCTGATAACTTTGAATCTTTGAAAAGATCCCAGAAAGAATAATATTTCACAAATAAACCATGTATTGTCCTTGCAGCAGACAAACGTTTATTATTTGAAATAGGGTCATCAAAATAAGAGTTAGTAGTAAAAATATGATTATCCGAAGATTGGACAGTTGTTATACTTGTATCACCTACTTGATTAGCTCTATATTCCTTGTCAAATAGACTAGCACCGGTAGCACTATAAGGAATACCAATATTGTTATCAGAAAAACCATAATATCTAACATTTTTTGACAGATCTACCTGGTAATTTCCATCGACCATGCTACGAATATCATTATCCTTTAAATTTAGAGATCCAAAAGGAGCCAAGTTTGTAGATTTATCTGCAGCTAAATTAACTTGAATAAAACTAGGTAAATCCTTAGCCCCAGCCCAAACCCTATTTGTCCAAGCCTTATTATATCCTTCATATGAATACCATTTTGACTTATCATTTACCACAGAAACTAGTTGTGTACAACGATTATTTAAATCAGCAATTGTTACAAATCTTATTCCCGTGTCTCCACCAGTTCCATTACAGTAACGAGAAATATATCCCAAAAATTCACCATCTTCGTTGAAGTCCATACCTATTGCTAACCAATTATTGTCACTTTTACCCACACAATCAGCTGAAAAAGGATCATTATCGATATTATTTGGTAGGTGCTCTGTTGTATCAAAGTCAAATTTATGTCCTAGACCAAATAGGCTACTATTATAGTATAAAGCAACATACCTAGTATATATTTTACTTTCTTCTGTTACATTTCCATTTTCATAATTACATTTAGACAAAAGTCCATTATCCTGACAGTTAAACTCATCATTTTTTCTAGTAAGTTTATAAAAGAAATTTTTTGTACTACCTGAATATTTATCAGTAACAGATAAAAATTTATCATCTTTTATAGACGGAACGTTTACCATGCCAAAATCTTTGCCACTATTTTTTAAATAAGTGAAGTTTATATAGAAATTTTTAGTTAAAATACCAGGATCAGGACCTTCAGCACCATCCGGATAACTTACGGGTACAAAATATACACTTGATAAATCATTTTCACTCAACTTAGACTCTACATCCAAGTCTATATATAATTTATTTTCTCCATCTTTAGATGAATTAAGTAACTTAAGAGACTGTCTAGAAGAAAAAGCCGTACTTTCCGCATTAACATAATTAGTACTATTGACGGTCATAACATAATTAGGATCATCATTAGCACTGCTAACAGCATCATAGCTCAAACCAGAAGGAAATGGAGGATGCATGATAGTTCCTGAATCGTTTACAGCATTATTAGAACTAAAGAGCAGTGGTGCAAAAGAATATACTACGGCAGTATCATCCCCAGAAGATGCTTTATCAAAACCAAATACATTATCATATCCCTGATTTTTGAAACAATTACCATCAGCATCAAAACGTAAAATACGAGAATTTGGTCCAATATCTAACCAAGCCCAAGCTTGCATACCTTTATAAAATCCTTCTGTACTCCTTAAAAATTTCATAATAAATGCATCCTCATAATTATTAGTACAATCATTCCTTCCCCACTCTTTTTTATAAAGAGGATAAACGTCACCATTATTCATACCTGTGTAAACTTTTTCATTTAAAAGAAACATATCATTAAACCAATGTTTAGTAGCACCTGTGTCTAAATACAAATTATCAAAACCATTCAAATTTGTTGCTCCTTCATTACACCAAATTATATCACCGTTAGCATCATAAGCACCATCTCCACAAGCCTGATAACCTTGACAATCCTCCTGAATTCTTGGGTCACAATCAATTTGATTTACGGTTTTTTCTTCTCTAGTATTTCCATTAGGTCCCAAAAGATCATATTTAAACAACATTTTTCCAAAAGTTTCATCATCATAATAACCAAGATCATAATTAGTAGACTCTGCACAATAAGCTAACCCACCATATTCTGAATCATAACCTCGCTCTGGATAATATCCTGCTTGTACATCTGAATTGTAAAGATCATAGGCTGTAGCAGAAACTTGAATTGGCAACCAAGTAAGACAAGCAAATTGTTGATAGATATTATTATTCTTTTCTACAGTACCCACTGGTCTACTAAGATCATACTCAAGACAAAGACCTTTGAGACCAATATATGTATTGTTACTCTTTTGTTGGTTACAGGTACCATAATTGTTGGTACCACCTATACTACAATCACTATCTTTTTCACAAGGTTCACCGTCTTTGTCACCAGTACCACTACAAATACCAATAGGAATATCCAGATTAGCATTGCGTGGCCAGTAATCTTTCGTACCATTCTTATACTCTACTTTTATATAATCACAAGAACAATCTTCCTTACCTTCAGCATCAAACTGACAAATATTAGCTTTGGCAAAATCATTTTTGATACTCTGGTATTCAAAACGTACAGGACCATTCAAAAGATTATCATTTTTCTTGATATTTGTATTGTTGCTATCAGCAGGATTTCCAGAAATAGCTAGAGAAGTATCATAAGGAGAATCTATTTCTGGAAAAGATTTACAAGTACCAGGTTCCAAGAAAGAAAGCATTTTTTCTACATTTCTAGATATAGTCTCTTTATTATTGTTTGCTACTACCTCTACACTACTATTATATTTACCATTAGTAGGATAAAGACATTTTTGAGAATAACAACGACCACCACTATCAGCACCACAAACATCACCGTCATTTTTGGCCAAAGTACCGTCAGGTTTCAAACCAAAACAACCATTGTTTCTATAATCCCCAACAAACAAAGAATCAGACACTTGATAAGCTAAATAAGCATCGGTATGATTTGGGAATTGTAGATAGACATAATCACTAGGATTGTATTTGTTGAACAATGAATATCCAGAATAATCATAATCTGAAAAATCTTTACGTGAAATATATTTCTTTTCTGTCAGAAGTGCATTACTTTTGTCTAAGACCCAACCATCTGAAGCACAGTCACCATTTGCACCAAGCTTGTTACAAGCCTGATAATCCAAACAAAGTTTTTGAGCTACACCATTTTCATCTACTTCTACTTTACTAGTACGACAAGCCAACCACTCTCCACACTGTCTGTTTCTATCTACTTTTAGTAGAGTATTACTGTCACCTACTGTTGCATCTACAGTTTCAATTTCTACCAACTGGTAATCCTTATTTTTACTACTGTTATAAGTAACAGCACTATCATAAAATTTACTTGGATTTTCTGTCATATCAAACAAGACACAACCATCTCTTTCACTTACTTTACCATTACATTCACTAGCTTTGGCATAAAGTTTTTCATCATTTACGACATAATAACTCTTTTCATCAATAGGGTCTACCAACTCAGTACAACCATTGTAATTTGGTTCACAACTAGCTACCAAACCATCATAACTTTCAGAACCATTGGAATAAACTCCATATTCACCAGAAGTCAACAAATAATTATTATAACAAGGTTGGTTACCAATATTTTGACAAATATTTCCTGTACCACAATCACTATCTTGACGACAATAATCCACCCCACTACTACACTTGCCTACTCCATCTAAAAACCAACCACTAGCATTGCTACCACTTACTTGAGTAGCAGATTTGTACACACAGAGAGCACCTCTACTTGTAGCGGGGTCCTTGAAGAAGCTAACATTGTTACCATTGGTAAATGATTTACAACTCTTTTGTTCTTGGGTACAAAGTGTATTTGCGTAATTGTTTGGATTATTCAAAACATAAGTTTCACTAAAATCATAAGAAGCAGCTTTTGTAGTGTCAGGCAAAACTTGAGTTTGTACCGCAACTTTTTGACAACCAAGATATTGTTGTGTACAAAGAGAATTACTATTAACAGTCAAATAAACCAAATTATTGAGAGTATTACTTTCTGAAATAGGAACTACAACCGTAGAAGCATCGAAATAAGCTCTGTCCAAAGGAAGTACATCTGCACTAGCAACAAAATTACCAATTGAAGAATCGTTATCAAAAGGAATAGGAACTTCTATATGACAATTTCTTTCTCCTTTGACAACACTACAAGAATATTCTTGATCCAAAATAGTAACTTTACAAATATCACTAGTATTATTATATCCTTGTACACAGCGCAAATTATAAGCAACGTCTTTTACACCAACATAAGTATCAGGGCGAATATTGTTTGTATCCACAAGTCCAGTACAACCAACAGCTTCAGCACGACAAAGATTTTGGAAACCTGTAATATTTACAGTTTGATTATCTCTGGTACCATATTCTTTACAACCTAGGTATTCTCCAGGATAAGCATCTGTCGGAGTAGAATCACAGGATGTAGATACGTCATAACCTTCGGAAGTCTTCCAAGAATCCTTGACCAAAGGAACATAATCATTTGGACTATCACTCATACTTACCACTCTAACATTGTCTACAAAATATTCACCTGTAGCACCTGAAGTAAAAGTCAAGATAGAATTGACACTACTATTTTCACCTTCATACATCACTGGACCCAAATTGTATTCTTGCCAATCATAACCAACAGTAACCGGGATAGCATTGCCATTCAAAGGATCTGTAGTAAAGCTACCCAAAGCAGCTGAATTGTTTTGACCAAAGAAAATATTTACTTTACTGTTGTCTCCTCTAGCCCAAAAAGAAACTTGATACCAATTACCTTTTTGTAATTTTGAACCTAGATTTAGATAAGTACTACCATTTTTTATTTTCAAAGAATACAAACCAAGTTGAGTGGCTTCTGGTTCAACAGAAATAGTATTATCACTTTCACCAGCACCCCAACCACGTCTAGCGTCTACAAGAGCAGTAGCTCCGTCTCCACTTGGCTCAAAACTTGTACTATAAATTTCGTGTAAATTATTACCAGTATTACCAATATATAGACGACAACCATTTACGACAGCAGGACAACTTTGGGCTTCTTCAGGGATTGACCAATATTTACAATATCCAACACCTTTGTTATCTGTAGAATATTCTCCACCATTCATACAGACCATACAAGAACTATTTTCCCATTTACCATTTCTATTTTCACAAACACTTTGACCTTTTGCTGTCAATTCTCTACTCTTATAAGAATCACTATTTGTCTTACGTAATGGCTGACAAGAATCTGAAACAGTAATTGTTTCTTTCAAAAGACGATAGTAAATATTAGCATCAGCATCATGGAATTCACGACAATCAGTACTAGCCGCTCCTGGTGCATAAGGATTGTGTATCAATATATCATAACTCTCAGCATTACATATTTCATAATTACTATTTAGAGTATCAACACTAGTATCTGCATAACGTGGAGAACCTTCTATCTGACTATCAAGAGAAGCATCAGCCAAAAGTCCAAGAGGAGCTAAACTATCAATAAAATTAGATTCTGCTTGATCCACAGGAGCTAGTGTATATTGTTTCAACACATAACCCTGACTATCAGAACCAACCCAAGCATAATACAATTTTGCATCGTTACCATCTTTTGGTTGACAATATTTCAAATCACTATAATATTCCAAATTTTCACCAGAAACAGTACTCAAATTGGTGAATTCATCACAACCAGCATATTGAGGAGCACAAGATTGTCCGTCGGCAGGTCTCAAATAAAGTGGGAATTCTGCTTTTTCAAATTTTGTTTCTTCTTGTTTGAAAGTATCATAACCCACACACTGACTTGGACAAAAATTGTTACCAACAACACCTGTAAGAGTCACACCACCATCTTTTGGTGTATAAGCTTCACAACCTACTTCATCTTGAATACAAACAGGAGCAAAATCAGCACATTCGACTTGTGATCTTGATTTCAAAGTATTCAAATCAGCGATACTCTTTGCCCATTCAATCTCAGTAGTTGTCAAATCCATATCATAACAACCAAGATAATCTGGTGCTTTTTTCAAATAAACATCTTGATTGGTAGCAGGATAAATAAAAAGACTACAACCATTTTCAGAAGCAGGACATTTCAAATTATTTATATTATCATTAAAATAAAGTACTTGTTCACGTCCAGCTTTTTGTAAAGCCAAATCTACAGTATTATCATTTTTCCAATTACCATTTAGCTTATCAGCACTATAAGCAGTACAGCCTACTGAATCAATATTACAAGTACCATAATCAACTGTACGAGAAAGATAAGAAGCTATATTACCATTCGTACTCGCATAAGTCTTACAAGTATTGTATTCACTTGGACAACTAACTCCTGGAATATCCCAAGCATTTTTTTCTTTAGTACAATAACCAAAATTTATACATTGTCCATTGTTATCATAAGCAATACAACTAGAAAAATCAGCACACTCTGAAATTCTTTGATTAGAATTATCACTAGAAAGTAGTGGACCATATACTTGTGCTTCACAACGAGCTTCTGGTACTCTCAAAACCCAGTTTGGATCTATCAAATGACAAAAAGGATTCTGTGCATCTGGGGTAAGAGTTGTATTACACTGATTATATCCAGCTACAACTTCTGCTAAAGTATAAGGACTGTCCGGATTAGATTTGGAAGCCGCTATCTCAAAACCTAACGGCAAAATACGAGCCTTACGCATTTTTTGAATATTAGAATAACAATAAGCTCCCAAATAGCAATCTGTGTCAGTGTTATCAACAATATTACTAGGAGGAATAAGTTTGTAGTCACCATGTAAAAGTCCAATATCAATAGCTTGCTTGATAGTCAAGGGTGTATCAGAATATTCACGTCCCAAAGCTGAACCCAAATCACTGTCCATAATACAATTATCCAATCCTGGAGTTTCTGGACAGGCTGTAAATCTTGTTACTACGTCGTAACTATTCAAATTACGCTGAGGAATACCTGTTATTAGGAAAGAAAAAGCTTTTTCAGCCGCTTGTCTATTGCTAGAGACACTATAAGCCATAGCATCTACATTTAGGGCATCCCCTGTTTGATTATTGATTATACCTTTGTTCAAAACTCTATCCAACAAACTAGAAACCAGAGTATTTGCAAAAATTGAAAGTGATGTAGGAATAATTTGCCAAGCACTAGCACCATAAAGTCCTGCTACTTGTTCAGAACTAAATTTTGCCTGTTCTTTGGCAGTCAAATTAGTTGCTTCATATTGAACCAAAGAAGCTGGGGTTTTTATATTTCCAGCAATTAAATCACCTACAGATTTGAAACCATTACCTTCTTGTCTATCCAAAATAGCAGCTTGTTGTTTTGTAGTAAGTAACTTATCTAATTTAGACATAGAATTCAAAGTAATTCCCAAATCACTTTGAGTAGATTTGACAGACACAGCAAAACGTTCTGAAATAGAATCTTTATTATAAAGTTCACCTATATCTTGCCAATTGTTTTTGAACTCTGTCCAAGTACAATCTGGAGCAGGTGCTGTACCATCAGTTTTGTTTGCAGCGTTATAAATTTTGTCCAAACCAACTTGTAAACTAGCTTTTACTCTAATATCTGGAGGTGAACATAGATTCAACCCAAAAGGCTTACCCAAATTCTCAATAGCAGAACCAAGAGCAGCTCCCCCCGTATCTTTCAAATAACTACCAAAACCATCTTTGAAAGCCAAAGCTTCTTGACCCTTGCCACCTGAAGCAATATATTTGGCACCATCATAAGCAAGCTTACGCATAAAATAAGACACACCGCTGACAAGAGATCCAAGTGCCGCGGCTGTCAAATTACTTTCAATTTTGTCATAAGTCCATTTTGAAACAAAAGCTGATGTAATAGCGCCATCCATCTGAGCATAAGCAGGTTTGACGATAAAAAACACACCAAATATCTGAACAAAGAAAAAAATGGCCATGACCGTATATAATTTTAATTTGGTCTTGAAGTTTTTAAACATAAGATTTATTGAGAATTGTTGGAATTATTAGTTGTTTGATCTTGAAATTGTGTCGAAAATATTTCTTTGGCCAATTGCAACAAAGTATCATCATCAATATTTTGTAAGTCTTCCATAGTCACCTTGCCTGTATCAACCAACATCTCTCTCAAAACATTTGGATCAGTTATTACAGCTCCAATCTCTGTACTAGTATTAGTCTCAACAGTACTTGTATCCAATTGTTGTTGACCATTTATTAAAATTTCATCTGGACTCAATATATCAGCCATCAAAGGTGATACTCCTGTTTGAGTACTCGTTGCGGTAGCAGACACATCTGCCAAACAAGTTTCACCTTCTGGACAAAGAGGATCTGAACCTTTTTTTATTTCTTCATAATCAGTAAGACCATCAGAATCAGTATCAGGTAAATAACGACTAGTATTATAAAAAGTTATTTCTTCATAATCAGTAAGACCATCTTGATCAGTATCTATTTGTTGCAATTTTGTATTTTCATCATATTGCAATGATTGAAGAGTATCAAAATCTGATTGAGAAATCTGCAACGCAAATGGATTATAAATATTATTTCTAATTTGCAAAAAACTCAAGCCAACAGTTAAAAGTGCAAATATAAATAACAAAACAAAGCCAGTCTTCTGACTCCCAGACAATTTTTTTTCTTGTATTGGTTCTTCCATGTGAAACGGAATAAAATCTTGTCTCTATTATAGCAAAAAAATAAAAAATCCACAACAAGAAACAATCCACACGCTAGCTTATAAGTGAGGTTAAACCCACTTGAGTGAATATAAATCAAAAAAAGACAAAAAGCCAAATCACAAAATCCAAATTACAAATAAATCACTAACCCACAATGTCAAAATTTTAATCATTTAACCATTTGAATTTGGTTTGAAATTTGGATTTTGAAATTTGTCATTATTTACCACCAATTTTCTAAACTATACTTTCCACTACCTTTACCCAATCTAAAACATCAAGTTCCTCAGCCCGAATTTTGTCATTGCCACATACATCTTCTAAAACAATCTTTACCTTTTCACCATCCAACTTCAAACCTTGTGACAAATTGCGCCAAAGTTGTTTTCTTTTTTGAGCAAAACCAGCTTTCACCACTTCAAAAAAATATTCATCAGAAAAATCATTATTGGGTGATTTAATATTATCTATAAGCAATACAGCTGAATCCACTTTTGGTGATGGCCAAAAATTTCCTTTGGTAACCTTGGCGACAGTTTTTGGTTGCCCATAATATTGGACAGAGATAGCCAAGACACTCATATCCCCTTTTTTAGCTGTAATCCTCTGCGCCACTTCCTTTTGAACCATGACGACAATCTTTTCTGGTTTATTTTCCAATTCCAAAAACATCCGCAAAATCCCAGACGTTATTTGATAAGGTAAATTTGCGATAACTTTATATTTTGAAAATTGAAAATTGAAAATTGAAAATTTTTTTAATACATCACCCCAGACAATTTCCAAATTTTCAGGGCTATTTTCTTCCCAATATTCTTTCAATTTTTGTTCTATTTCAAAAGAAACAACTTTCTCAGCTTTTTCAGCCAAAGCGAAAGTAAGTACACCAAAACCAGGTCCTACTTCTACAACTAAATCGTCTTTATTTATTTCTCCTGCTTCGAGCATCTTATCAATATAAATTTTTGTCATCAGATAATTCTGCCCATATTTTTTACTAGGAGAGAGATTATACTTTTTGCAAAGTTCTATGAGGTATGATGGTTTGTAGACGTTAGAATGTTCCATAATAATATATTTACATTCGAATTACGAATGTAATCTTTAAATAACTTAATTAATTTTTAATCCAGCACTCGAATAACGATTCGCCGCATTCCACAAAAGCCAGCCAGCATCTGTATATTTTTCTACCATATCTATTTGTGCACGAATTTTAGTCGCATCATAAATGGCTCCAATATTGAAATCTTGAATCCACGGACGAACTTGTGCTTTTGTTTCTTCGAAATATGGTAACCCTTTTTTCATACCATTTTCAATCACAATGCCAGGATATTCTGCAGGATTTGCTAAACCAAGATGACCAGCAGGATAATGAGAAGGATACATCATCGGACAAATATAATCCACTTCGTCGACAGCATCTTCCAGTCTCTGACCAATCGACATACCATCATCACGCTCCATCACAAATCCAAAAAAATCAAGAGAAAGATAAGCAGATGATTCCCCTAGATTTTCATTCAAAAATTGAAAAAACTCATGCATCACATCATACTTTTCTTTGTCACCATTGGTATATACCAGCAAACTCATTGGTCCATCTGTCGGGAAACGCACATAATCAAAATTTACTTCATCAAATCCAAAAGCAATTACTTCTTTGGCAATATCCAAATCATAATTCCAAACATCCTTATTATTGGCATCTACCCAAGCAAGACCTTTGTTGTCACGCCATAGTCCACCATTTTTTGATTTCAAGGCCAACTCTGTTTTTTTCTCTGCCAAAATAGGATCTTGAAAAACTGTTTGTCTAGCAATTACATAAATATCATGTTCATGCAATTTTTTTATCATTTCTTTGACATCACCCAATCTATTACTTTCCAAACCAAACTCATTTACCAAATCAATATCACTATCATACAAAACTTTGCCACTATAATCTTTAACATCTATTACTACAGCATTAAGTTCGGTACTATCTATAAGAGAAATAATATTATCCATTGTTTTTGGACTACCGGCAGAATAGGCTGTCAAATAAAGACCTTTGACAGTTCTCTTCTCTGGTTTTTGTCCTATCAAAAATTTTGGACGTATATCTATAATATTTTTTTGTAAAATGAAACTACTATTTTCTTCTGAAAAAACTAAATCATCTTGCAAAAAATTTGTTTTTTGCCAAAAAATAAAAATAAAAAATAAAACAAATAAAAAACTTCCAATAACAAGTATCAAATATAAAGATTGATGTTTTTGATTCATAAAAATTAATTTAGATAATATTTCCATTCATAGTATCAATTTCTTTTGGCAAACGTAAAAATAAAATTACTACCAACGCTAAACCAAAAGAAATATAAAAAGGGAAAGTTATATCAAATTTTACCATAATCGCAGCCAAAAACAAAAGTGGAATATCCAAGATACTTTTAAGTAGACTTACCAAAGACAAAGTAGTAGAACGATTGAAAGAAAAACTGGCTTTGTTATATATTTCTGAAAAAAATGGGGCTCTAATAATCTCAAAGAAAAGAAAAGATTGATATATAAACAAAAGTAAGTAAGCAAACTTAAAACTAGAAACATTCATTAAAATAATAAATAACAATGTAGCTGAAAAAAATAATATATTAATCACATTAATTATTTTAACCAAACTAAATTTGGAACTAAAATAGTGGACATTTTGTAAAAACATAAAAGTTGTAATTTGTAATACAGAAATAGAAACACCAATCATCAAAACAGTTACTCCCAAATCTACAAAAAACTTTTGATACAACCTCCAAGAAATAAAACTGGCAATAAATAAAAGCGTTTTATTCAAAATGGTTCTCAACAATAATCTATTATGAATAATAATACCCCAAGCATCTTTCAAAATTCCTTTTTCACTTTGTTCTACATCCATAAAGTGATTAGCTTCTGTCAATCTCATAGTCAAAAACATAGCAATAGTTACACTAAGCAAATCAATATAAATCAAAATTTGAAACTGCCATTCTAGCAAATCTTGTACTAAAAAAGCAGCCAATATAGGTAAAAAAATTTTAGTCAACCTCTGTCCAGAATGAAACTTACCCAAACTTGATACAGAACCTTCTGTTTGACCAAGTTCTAATCTAGAATCATAAAGCAAAGCTTCTACAGTACCACTAAAACAAGCCTGATAAACTGCGAACAAACTTGTGCTAATAATAAATACAAAAAAACTATGAGCAAACAAAAGAGTAAGCCAACTAAATAACAATAATACAATACCCGCCAACAACGTTTTCTTTCGCCCCCATTTATCAGCCATGTAACTAGATGGCACTTCGAATAATAAGGTAACAAAAGAATAAATAATAGCCAAATAAAAAATCTGTGATAAAGTAATACCTCTATGTAAATAAAAAAGTGTTACAACAACATTGATAGCTCCAACACCTGCAAATACTCTAATCCAAAAAATCTTTCTTTCATTTTTTCTTAATTTTTGTTCCCTTGTTTCTGTCATAATTCCAATACCACCTCTCCCTGTCTCAAAACTTCAACATTTTCACCAACAATTTTTACAATTGTAGAAGGACTTCTGTGTGGTAAATTTCCTCCATCAATAATAATATCTGGCTGTACATCTTCATGTTCAAACATCTGAAGAACTGAAACTATATCATAAGGACTTTCTAAACTCGCGATATTAGCAGATGTCGAAACCAATGGACTATCCAATTTTTTAGAAATTTCAGTAGCCAAAGGATGCTCGGTTACCCGAAAAGCCATAGTACCATCTTCATTTACGACACCTGGAGGAAACCCATTTATTTTTTTTACATTTACCACTACGGTCAAAGCCCCTGGCCAATATTTTTTAGACAAAATTTGTAAAGTAGGATTCCAATCAATATATGGAAAAATCATCGCAACTTCTGGGACAACTACCAAAAGAGATTTATTTTTTTGTCTTTTTTTAATAGCAAAAATTTTGTTTACAGCTTCCTTATTTGTAGCATCACAACCAAGCCCATAACAAGTCTCAGTTGGATAGACAATTGTAGCGCCATTTTTCAAAAAATCTACAATTTCAGCAATATTTAAATTTTCTTGTTTGATAATTTTCATATATAAAAAGCTAACAAGGCCTACCATGCTTACAAAGCTCACAAAGCTAAAATAAAAATAAGCCTCGTAAGCTTTGTAAGCCTTGTGAGCCATTTGAATTACAAAACGACAAAACTCAAAAATCGTATTTATTTGATTACAATCTTAAAAATACAACTACTATTTATATTCTAGCTAAAATTAGCCAAATATGCAAGTCAAAAAGCTATAAACATGAGTACTCTTGATTTTTTTGATAAATATTGCTATACTAAGCCACGACTTATACTTATATATAGTCAAAATAATAATTATTCATTTTAATATAAATTTTATGGGTCTTCCTGCAAAAAAGAGAACTCCTAGATCACGTGACGACCGTCGCTCACACCACGCTTTGAAACCAACTACTGGTAAAAAATGTGAAAAATGTGATACTCCTGTACTTCCACACCATGCTTGTGCAAAATGTGGTACTTACAAAGGTAAACAAGTCATAGATGTAGAAAAAAGACTAAAACGTTCTGTCAGAAGTAAAAAAACAGCTTAATAACTTTTAGATCAAACTATGTCCAAACGCCATTTAGCTAGAGCCATTATTATGCAGGTTTTGTACCAATGGGATTTCCGTGAAAACCCTACTAGTGCAATACCAGCTATTATCGACCAAAATATGGCTGAGTTTGGTATGGGACTAGAAGAGACACAGGACTTTATCGAAAACACAGTAAATGATATAATTGAAAAGCAACCAGAGATAGATGGTCTAATTGAAAAATTTGCACCACACTGGCCACTAGATCAAATGAGTCTAGTCGATAAAAATATTCTTCGCCTAGGTGTCTATGAATTAGAATATCAAAAAGAAGATATTCCACCAAAAGTCGCAATAAACGAAGCTATCGAATTAGCCAAAACTTATGGTGGTCCAAACTCTGGTAAATTTATCAACGGCATCTTAGGAGCCATGTATAAAGATATCTAAAATCTTATGCCAATACCTGATTACAAAGAAAAAAATTTTCAAAAAATAGAAGATACCATAGGTATTGAGTTTGATAACAAAGATATTTTAGTACAAGCTCTTGTTCACCGTTCTTTTCTAAATGAAAATCGTGAATTCCCTCTTGCTCACAACGAAAGACTAGAATTCTTAGGTGATGCTGTACTTGAATTATCTGTTACAGAATATTTGTTCAACAATTACTTGAATCCAGAAGGTGAACTAACAAACTGGCGTGCAGCACTTGTAAACGGTACAATGTGTGCCCGTGTAGCTCGTGACATCAATCTGGAAGATTATTTGTTTTTAAGTAAAGGAGAATCAAAAGATAACAATATAAAAGCTCGTGATTATATACTAGCCAATGCTCTAGAAGCTCTAATTGGTGCGATTTATTTTGACAAAGGTTGGGACATGGCTAATCAATTTATCACTAGATTTGTAATTACAAAATTACCAGAAGTTCTAGAATTAGGTCTTTGGATGGATTCCAAGTCACGTTTCCAGGAAGCTGCTCAAGAAATAGTTGGTATTACTCCTACCTACCGAGTTGTCAATGAAGAAGGTCCTGATCATGAAAAAGAATTTACTATTGCAGTGTATCTTGATAAAGAAAAAGTTGCTGAAGGTAAAGGTACTAGTAAACAAGAAGGACAAACAGATGCAGCAGACAAAGCTTTGCAAATAAAAAAATGGAAAGGTCCAAAAGTACAAATTCTAGAAAGAAAAAATAACGACCCTATTGGCTAATTTAAAAATTAAAAAATTGTAAAGTTAGATTATTTCTGAATTATTTGAAAATTAGTAAATTGAAAATTTTATCACACGCCCTTATAGCTCAGTCAGGTAGTCCCGACACGTCGGGATCTTAAACAAAAGGTCGCAGGGCCTAGATCTTTATAAATAAAATTAAATAAGCCCTTATAGCTCAGTCGGTAGAGCAGTTGCCTCTTAAGCAAACGGTCGCAGGTTCGAATCCTGCTGGGGGCACTTAATAAAAATTCCAAATTACAAGTAACAAATTCAAAAAAAATAATTAGAATTTGGAAATTGAAATTTGGAATTTTATTTTTAGCTCCTGTGGTGTAACGGATAACACAATGGTCTTCGGAACCGTTGACGGGGGTTCGATTCCCTCCAGGAGCACAAATAAATACAGGTGGAAAAAACCATTTGTTATCTCGACTAAGTCGGGACTGTAGAAGGCACAAAAAAATAGACTTATAAAAAAAGTCTATTTTTTAATTTTAAAAATTATTTCAAACCAAGTCTGTCTTTTACTTTGGTTACAATTTCACTAATAGGAGAATCAGACTTAATAAAATAATCAAATACGCCCAAATTAGTAGCTTCACCTATTTTGTCTACATCATAAGAATTGGTCAGTATAATAACTTTAGCATCTTTACCATATAATGTATCTTTACGTAAATGCTGTAAAGCAGTCATACCATCTAATTTCGGCATTTTCAAATCTAATAAGATAATATCAGGTTTTTCACGTAAAGCAGTAGAAAGTCCATCTTCACCATTATTCTCTACCATCACGTCAAACCCTTCATGTGTAAATTTTCTAACTAATGCTTCTGACAAAGATCTTTCATCTTCTACCACGAGAACTTTTCCTAAACTCATATAATTTAGTTATTATTTAATAAAATATCTTTACCAAATACCTGTATTTTTTCTTGTAAAGTATCATCAAAAGCTTTAACTACGGGTTTTGAAGTAAGATTATTTTGACTTGGATTATCCGCCAAAATAGTTATTTCAAATTGAGCTGCCAAAATATCCACACTTGTAGGCATTTGCTCTATCTGCCAGTTCAATTTTTTTTGTTCTTTATCATAAGTAATGGTCCCAGCAGGTACTACAATATTTTCTTCTTCTAAAGAAATATCACCATATAAATCAGCACTGATCTCGATATTTTTCAAATCATGATAAGAATTAGTTAAGAGCCATGTTATTTTATGAACTGTATTTCCTTCAACATCCTTGTCTATATTATCTTCAGTAGCCATTTTCAAATCAGAAATAAGTTTAATATCAAGTTTATTACTACCCAAAGTTTCCTCTTTTCCATTTATTTCATAACTAAGCTGACTAGATGCATTTATAACATGTGCGACATAATCTGCCAAATTTATACCCGATGAATCCTTTATAGGAAGACTAATATCTATTCTAACTTCATCTCCAGGTGAAATTTCAGAGAGACCTTCAATATAACGTTTATCCCAAGTAATAGTTCCCCTTCTCACACTATCTGAAATCTTTTGTCCCACGATATCACCATCTAAATCAATCATATCCAGAGCACTCCAATCCAAAATACTTCTATCTTTATATGCAGGAGCATCTAAAATAAGTTTTAATTTAGCATTTTTCAATACTGATTCTCCATTGTTCTTTAAAAGAACAGTAGCATTAATAGTATCTCCTGGTTGCATATCAAAAGAGCTGGCACTACCATTGATTACCAAATTATAAACTGTATCAATATTAGAAAGAGTTATTTCTTTTTCAATATCAGCCAAAACATAACTATTCCCCGTCATATCTATATTGTCCCAGTTACTAACTGAAACTTTGAAAGAACTACTTTCTTTTACTTCTGAAAAAAATCCTGAAATATTAATTTCTTGAGAAGCTTCTAACTTTGGGAAAAACCATTCACATTTTTTACCATCAACTATTTTTGGATCGCTCGACTTAAATGAAAAAGATTCAGACTCACACTTAACTGTTACATTTTCAAGCACCACATCACTATTTGGTGAAACCACTATTTTTACAGGAGTATCTAAACCAGCAACAATTTGTTCTGGTAAAACCACATCAATATTTACCAAATTTTCACTATTCTTGATACTCAGACTAGTTACTTTTTGAAAAAGAGAACTAAAATTATCTGGGGTATAATTCAAAAAAATACGAAAAGATTGTTCATCATTTAAATTGCCATACACCTTACCAACAACATCGATATATCCACTACTGTTTGCAACTAATTCTCCCAAATTCCAACTATCGTGATTATCATCTATGGTATCTCTAGTACTAGAAGAAAAAACGAAACCTTTTGGATACCTAACTTCAATATTCACATTATGCAAAGCTACATTTTGAGAATTTTTGTACCTAATCCTATAAACATTTTCCTCTCCAGAAACAAAATCCTCATTACCAGACATGGTCAAAATAACATCTTCTTCTGAAAATTTGTTACCTGGTTGAATCACAAAAAAGCCAATCCAAGCCACAGCTGCAAAAAAGATAAAAGAAAAAATCAAAATAAAGAAAGCACGCAAAAAGCCACTTCTCTTACTTTTTTGAAATTGATGCATATCAGGCATGTCACCAGCATCATCTTCATAAATTTCAGTTAATTTTTGACTTATTTCATTACTAGAAACAACATCATTGTTTTGGGTGTCAACGCTATGTTCTTCCTCTGGCAAATCTTTTTTAACAAAAACATGTTCTTCTTCTTTTTCTATATCATTTTCTTTTTCCACGATTGTTACAATTTTCTGTTCTTCAGAGACAACATCCTTACTTTCTTTTTCTAAAAGCTCAATATTTTTTTCAATTTCTTTTTCCAGTTTTTCTTCTTTTTCTATCAAAACTTCTTCCTTTTTTTTATGAGAAGTATTTTTCTTAGATTTAGTTTTCTTTCTTTTACTTTTCGCCGTCTTTTTGTTAAGTTTTTTTTCTTGAGCAGGCATACAAAAAATATTTTTAAAAATAGATAATTTAATTTTTCTCTTCCATTACTATACCAAATATTTTGTCATTATCAAAATTTTCTTCGATAGAAGCACCATTACTAGACAATTGCCAATCTTCACTACCCTCTTTCCAAATAGGCGACCAAACATCTGGATAAATTATAGTATTAAAAACTTTGCTATCCATACCAGACTGTTTCTGCAAAAGTACACTATATCTAGAAAGACTTTTTGTTTTATCTTCAATACCTAAAATACTGTTAAAATTAAATTTACTTTTATTTACGTGTTCTATTGTTTTTTCAAAAACAGAAAATGGTAATTTGTAAACAAAATAAACTTTTGACTCTTCTCCTGACTTAGTCACAATCCAATTACCAAATGATGTTTTATCAAATTCTTTATTAACTCTAGTTCCTGTTGTAAGATGAATTGATTCTTCTTTTTCAATATTTTCCAAATCAACATCATCTTCATACCACTTTGGTGGAACTTGAAAAGAAGCTTCATCTGGATAAACAAAACCTCCAGCATCCAATAATTCCGAACCTTCTGGTACATAAACACGTAAATAATTTATATTTGGATCATCAAAATATTTTTCACCACTTTGACCCAGATGTTTCCTAGTAACAACCACAGTATCTATCACACTTCCATCTTCAGACACGACAGCTTGGTGTTCTATAGTTTGTCTGATATTAAAATCACTCTTTTCACCACCAATATTCGCATTTACCACCATCAAATAATCTTGATTGTCTTTGGTAGCTAAAATTTCACCAGTCCAACCATATTCTTTCACAGCATTTTGAACATACGAATCATTGAAATATAATTGTATTTCTTTTTGTGACAAAGCTTCGTGCATTTCTTTTACCAAAGAAACCAATTTATTAGGATTAATATTTTGTAAACTTTCTAAAATCTGATCCAATACTTGTGATAATACTTCTTTTGGATTATTTTCTTCATAGTTATCATAATTTCTTATTTCCTTTTCCAAATTCTCCAAAGCATTTTCTGACTCAAGCAAAAGAGCATAATTATCATTTTCAATAGGACCAACTACTTTCAATAATCTAGACAATACAGAAGAATTAATGGCAATTACACCATCTACACTTACTTTCTTACCATGTTCAAAAAACCATGACATTTTTTTTGCAGAAGTCTCAAAATCAGGAAACCAATTGGAATCTTGAAATTCCCAACGTTTATTTATCAACTGTAAAGGTAATGGTGGTTTTTCATATACATCAAGTTGACCTTGAAAATCATAACTACCTTTTGGAGGTACTTCAATATTCAATATTTTCCCACTTTGTACATCAACTACAGCATAACTACCAATAAAACCACCAGTAGGTCTCATTTCAAAATTATTTTGAAACACAATTAAATAACGTTTGAAACCATCTCCACCCATAACAAGCTGTACACTTTGTATTACTTTATCCAAATCTTTCATATCTTCCACAAACCCGGCAAACAACATTTTAAAATCACTAAAAGACTGCTGATAATCAACAGGTACAGACTTGATATCTACTTCATCTATTTCTACCAAAGCGGTCTCATAAGAATCTAGAGCACCACGTAAATGTTGTTGTAATATAGTCAAACGTTCTACCATATTTTTATCACTCATTTCTTGAGTAGCTTCATCGATTCCTTTTACCAAGTAAGTATTACCCAAAGCTAATTCATGACCAGCTAACAATAATTTTTGTCGGCTTTTCACTTTGTCACCAATAATAGGTAAAAGTTTGGCTACATAAACCATAGCTTTGTATTCTCTATCAATAACTTCTTCAGCATTACCAAAAGAATTCAAAGCTGAATTCAAATCACTCTCAGCTTGAACAAGATTATTGCTAAAAGCAGAAACGGTAGAAGATTGTAATGCCAGAAAAGCATCAGTACTCTTTTGTAAGATATCAGCGGTATCAGATTTTATTTTTTTATAATAGCCTAAAGCAGGCAAAGGAATAGTAATGAGTATTGTCAAAACAACGAAACTAAGTGTAAACCTTTTTAAACTAAAGCTATTGAAAAATTTAGAAAAAATTAATGCTATATTTGAAAAAAATGAAGTAAATACTTTACCAATAAAATTAAACAATCTTTTAAGGTTTTTTACAAAAATTTTAAATAAATTAATTTTTGGTAGAAGTCTATTATTTTTATTTACTTTGAACTTAGTAGCGATAAAATCCTTTTGTTGTTTAGTCTTTTCTTTTTTTGTAAACTTATTTGTTTGTAGACTAGAGTCATCTAATTTTGTAAATTCACTTACTTTTTTATTATTAGTTTTTGTTATGATATCAGCAAAACTAACTACATTTCTATGTTCATTTATATATTTTTTATCATCCTTGTATACATCGACCTTTTCCAAATTATTATCCCTATTTTTTGTAGAGATATCTAATACGAAAGGAGATTTATCTGCTTCATGTCCAACTTTGATAATAACAAAAGATGCTCCATCTTTTTTTTCTAATTTAGATGAAGTTTTTTCTATTTTTTGAACCGTTGGACAAGTACGTGTATTATGCCCTATTTTGGCACAAATTGTACATTTTCGTGGCGGTTTTCTTATTTTTTTCTTTATATTTTTTTTATTGGACATTTAGCAAAAAACAAACTATTTATCAATATAATTATAGCATATTTCCTCATAAGTAAAAAGTTGATAAATAAAAAACAAAGCATTTCAAATGCTTTGTTTTTAAAGACAAATTTTAATTAGACCTTTTATGTCAAGGCTTTACTTCCTTCTTTTTTGACCATACCCTTAAGAGGTATTGTAAAATAAAAAGTAGTACCCTTATTTTCTTTTGAAACAAACCAAACTTTACCACCAGTAGATTGCTCAATAATAGACTTAACTAAATACAAACCCAACCCGGTACCTGTAGTATCTCTAAGTTTGACATTATCAGCTCTAAACATCTTGGTAAAGATACTGTCTTGTTGTTTTTTAGGGATACCATAACCATTATCCTCAACACTAACTAAGATTTCTTTCTTATCTTTTTTAATATTGATTTTTATATTTCCTTTTTCTGGAGTATATTTTATAGCATTGGTAAGTAAATTTTGAATTACCATACGAATAAGCTTAGGATCTAGATTAATTTTCTTAATATCTATACTATATCTTTTATTAACTTTCATTTTCTTTTCTATTATTTGAGGTTTTAATTCTTTTAAAACACTATCAGCAATGTCTCTAATATCAATTTTTTCAGGATCAACAGCAAATGTACCTAATTCTATACGAGAGACATTTAAAAGTGAGTTCACTAAATCAACCATACGTTTATTTCCTGTTTCAACTTCCTGTAAATAAGCTTTTTGTTCATCATTCAAAACACCAGCATCTTCATCTAAAAGCATTTCTACATACCAATTGATAGTCGACAAAGGCGTACGAAGTTGATGAGAAGCTAAAGAAACAAACTCTGTCTTAGCTTTATCAATACTTTGTTCATAAGATATGTCTCTAAAAACTATAATACTACCAATAGTTTTCTCCATCCAAATGAAAGGACTAACCATAACCCCAACAGGAAATAAAGTATCATCACCATGTTTGTAATAATAATTTTCTCCCAAAAGAGAAGTTTGTCTTTCACCAGTAGACAATGCTTTATAAATTGGACGCATTTTTTTATCAATAATTTTACCTTTACTATCAAAAGCAGGTAAAATTTTATAAATTTGTTTCTTTTTCATTTCTTCTGAACTTTTTCCCAACATGTCTTCAGTAGCTTTATTAACCAAAATTATTTCACCTTTTTCATCTGTTACAATAATTCCACTACTAATACTTGCCAATAAAGCTTCATACTTAGCTTTTTCCTCCGCTAATTTATAATCTTGTTCTTTCAAGTTATCTAAAACTAAACGTAACCTTTTTTCATCGTTTTTACGATTAGTAATATCTCTTTCGATACCCAAAAAAAATTTTACTTGTTTTTTATCATCTAACAAAGGGGTAATACTTACTTCAGCAGGATACTCCTCACCGTTTTTTCTTTTATTAAAAATTTCTCCAGAAAAAACTTTTTTATCTTTTTTGATAGTCTTCCAAAGTTTTTTATAAAAATTATTATCCATCAAACCTCCCCATATTTTACCAGCTTTTGTACCTATGACTTCTTTTTCTTGATAACCTGTAATTTTATTTACGGCTTTATTAGCAAACAACAAAACTCCTTCAGGATCAGTAATAACAATATGATCAGAAGCATTGTCAACTGCAAATTTAAATTTTTCTAATTCTTTGGTTAATACATCACTCTTTTCTTTTTCTTCCTGAACATCTTCCAATACATTCATCAAAGCTTTTTTCTGTTCTTCCAAAAACACCTGCTTTTCAATTATCTTTTGAGTTTGTTCTTTAACTTTATTTTCAACATCTTCATGTGATTTTTTAACACTACCAGCCATCATATTAAAAGCCAATAATAATTCTTGCATTTCCACAAAATGACTAGTATAGTCAATACTATAATCATAGTGTCCCCTACTAACAGTTAGGGCCGCATTATACAAAAGATCAATAGGTTTTAAATAATTTCTAATAAGTAAAAAAATGATGAGAGATGCTAATAAAGCAAAAAAAGATATAATCAAAACAGATTTATAAGAAATATTCAAAACTGTTGCTAACTGATTTTCTATAGATTCCTCTATAAATAAGAACAAATTATAATCCCCGATTTTTTTATAATAAAAATTACTTCCATGTTGAGACAATAAATTAACATCAGCCGAGTTACTTTTGACAAAATCACTAAAAAGAAAACTAGTCATTCCTAATATATTTTTATCTAAAAATCTTTTAGAATCAACAATATTATCTTTTTGTGTATCATTCAAGACAAAAAAACTATTATATAATTTTTCTAATTTATTTGAGTATACAATTACACTATATCTGTCAGCTAACATCACAACTGTATTTTGATCCTTTTTCAAAAAATCCATTTTGTCTCCTATTATTTCAGGTTTCAATTTTGTTACAACAACACCAAGAGGTTTTCCTTCACTATCATCAATACGCGAAGCAAAATAATATCCCAATTCTTGACTGGTCACACCAACAACAACATCGAAACCCCTTCCCTTTTCTTTGGCATCTACAAAATAATCTCTAAAAGCATAGTTTTTACCAACAAAAGAAGCATCCGTAGATACTAAAGTGTTACCTTCTATATCCATTAAATAAATAGCTGAAAAAACACCTGCAATATTATGCAAAGATAAATTTTTTAAAATACCAGTATTCTGTAAATCTTTTTCCGAATTTAAAAGATAATTTTTTAAAAATAAATCTTCAGACAATGATTCAACAACATAGTTTGCACTATTTAAAGTAACTCTAATTTCTTCGGATTTAACAAAAACGGCATCTTTATAACTATTTATTTCCGTCTTATACAAGTTACCTTTGATAAAGGTATAAACCAAAATTGTAGCCAAACCAGAACATATAAAAATAGCCAACAGAGAATAAACAAGTAATTTGTAACGAGATAAAAATTTCATAATATAAAACTATTTTTTCTTTCCTTTGTTTTTTAAACTATTTTTTAATTCTATCATTTTTAATTCTCTATCTACCATAGTAGAATTTACTTTTTCAAGTTCTTCTACAGTTTTATTTAATTTTATTTCAGACATTTTAAATTTTTTTGCTTCTTCTATCATTTCCCTTTTTGTTTGATTATTTTCTATTTGTAATTGAAGATTTCTTCTAAAGAAAAAATATAACACCAAAAGAAAAACAACCAATAAAAAAGCGACAACATAAAAGAAAATATAACCATTCTGAGTATAATCTACTAAAATTTCTGATTGTACAAATTTAGCAGGTGTATAAGCTATGATTGACCAATAATATCCATCACTTATAGGTACTTTGAAATAAGAAGCAATCTGTTTTTGCGCTAAATAATCAAAAATTTCAAAACCAATTTTACCAGTACGTGCTTTTTGCAAGACATTTAAAGCATCACTAAAATTAGAAAAAATGTTTCGAATATATTTTCCTTCAATATTCTGATTAATAAGATCTTTGTCCCCTGACCAAACTATTTGACCTTTATTAGAAACAATATTAAAACTAGTTCCATACCATAATCCATCTTCTACAAAATAATTCTTAGAAAAATTTTCCAAATCCATTATCAAAACTAAACTAGCAATTTTTGACCCATTTACATCATATAAACTTTTGTAAATTTTTAATAAAGTTCTATTATTTTCATCAAAAGAAGGTGAAAACCAAAAATCTTTTTGACTTTTAGTCAGAAAATCATTATCATATATTTCTAATTGCTGTAAATTATTGTTTAAATTAGAGCTATCACAAACTATTGAACCTTCTGAGTTATACACATACCAACCTAAAAAGTTATCATTACCTTCATAAAGTGATTGACATTGAAAAACAGAATCATCATTTACTGTCAAATGATCTAAAAAATGTTCCATTCTAACAAAAACATCGTCAAACTCTTTTTTCAATTCTTTGGAAATTTGTACACTATAATTCAAACTTACTTGTCCAAAATAATTATTATACTTTTGAGAAAAAATATTTGTATTTCTTTCCAATAATAACCAAGAAAATAACAAAAAAAGGATAGTAGATACAATAAAAAAAATCACAATAAAAGTATCAAATATTTTTTTATTATTTAAGTTATCTTTCATAAAAAACAAAACATAAAAAAGCTAGATAAAACTAGCTTTTTATGGATAAAAATTTTAAAGAAGACAGGCATATGGCGATATTTGTCTTAATAAATATTTACCACAGTATAAAAACTACTTAGAAATTGAAATACTTTCACTATTTTCAGACTCACAGGCTTGAACCTTGACGATACCTGTAGCATACCTAGTCAAAACATAACCTGTAGTATCATCAGACCATGTAGAAACACCGTTTGGACTAACAGGGACTTCACCTAAATATCCCCCAGTAACAAGATCAGCCAAATCTACACAATTTGTATCTCCACCAATTGTAACATCACAAGCATTATCATCACATCCAGTAGTCCCAGTACCTATCATATACACTGTTCCGCTAGTCATACTAGTGATAGCAGAAGGATAGTTTCCAGAATTATCTACCTGATAAACTTTTATTGCTGAGACTACAGCAGAAATATCTGCCCAACGACTTGAGTCCCTAGCATCTTGAAAACGCTTTAGTGGATCAAGTGCCACAAAAACAACTGATGCTAAAATTGCAATGATAGAAATCACTATAAGTAACTCTATCAAAGTAAAACCTTTCTTTGCCATATGCTTTTTTTATAAATTAAATATTTAAATCTTGATTACTAGACACCTTCACGTCCACATTCATCATATATACATTAGGATTACTGGTAACCTCGACTGATACAATGTTGAGACTTTCAAATAAATAAGGAATTCTATTTGTATTCAAAGTATTTATTTTTTCTATCGTCATGTTCTTAATATCTAGATTAGAAAAAATAAGCCACTTATAAATCAATTCGTCTTTGTTATCAATCTTTTCTACGTGAAACGGATATAATTCTTCAGAAGAAGAAACTTGTTTTAGAGCCCTTGCTTTTGAAGCTTGCGATATTGAATTTTCATTGTTTTGATTATCTAGCAAATCAATCTTGAGTATAATATCTGAAAAGATCTTAGCTCTTACTCTGTTTTTATTATACTCTGTAGCCGAAACAGCCACAGGTACCTGAATACTCAAATCTTGTAGTCTATATTGTACCACATCTGTAAAATTTTGACTACTTTTCAAACTTTCAATCTGACGTGATTTTCTATTATTCTCCCGAAAAAAGAAAGCACCTAACAATAACAAAATAGATATAAACAAAAATGCCAATAACCAAATAGTACGACTCACTTTCTTTGTGTCCGGATTATATCTATCAAAATTTACCTCTGGAGAAACACCCACTACATCGAAATGTTCATCAAGATTTCTAATATAGTCAGATTCATCTTTTTTCAGCAGTTTATAGGCTCCATTCTTTTGTCCTATTTGTTTTTCTGTAATGACTGGTTCATCACTATATTCTTTTTTATCAAAAGAACGAAGTGCCAAACCAAAAGCTTCTATATACTCAACGTCATTTGTTTTGAAAGACTTTTCCAAAGTAAAAAGTGAGACAGGAATTTCAAAATGAGATTGTAAATATTCTACCAAACCAGCAGTCTGACTAGCACCACCCACCAAAACAATCTTAACTAATTTATGTTCTTTATCGTCATTTACTTCTATTATATTTTTTATATCTACTATCAACCTGTCTATAGCTCCCTGTACTATAGTATTTATTTCTTTGTCACTACCATTTAAACCATTTTTAATTTTTTCTTTTTCTGCCTCTGCCAAATTTAAATTTAATTTATTGGAAATCTCTCTTGTAAAATAGTCACCTGCAATATGAGTATTGTAAGAAAAATAAAACCTTTCCTTGTTCAAAATATTAACAGAAGTAGACTGTGCCCCAATATCTACCAAACATATTTTTTCATTTTTTTGATTATAAAAAACAGCACGACGTAAAGCAACAGGCTCTATGTCCAAAAATTCTACATTTATTTTATTTTTTTTGAAAAAATCGAACCATTCTACAGCCGCATCCTTCGGCATAGCTACAAGCATACCTTTTACCACATCTTTTTCTTCTGAAAAAATTTGATAACTATACAATATATTATCCAACTTTTCTGGAACAATACTTTGCAATTCTTTCAATAATAATTTTTCTCTTTCTCTCTTGCTATGAGGTGGCAAATGAAAAATATGAACATAAACCAAAGAATCTGGCAAACTTACCAAAACATTTTCCTTACTAATTTGTTTTTGAGCTGAAATAGAAAAAAGTTTTGCAAACAAATCTGCCAATCTTTTTGGATCTTTTATTCTCCCCCACTCTATAATACCTGATTCTACTTCTAATCTATTTTTCAAACTCAAAGTAGGTTTCTTACCAGAACCTGTAATTTCCAAAATCTCTATAGTATGATCAGCGATATCTAAGCCTACAAAATTCTCCTTTTTAGACATGTGAAAAAAATTATAAAATTATATTTCTCGACGACTATTTAATGTAATTACATTTCCACTCAATGTTATATTCGCCTGAAGTCTTTGTGTATATTCATCTACTACACCAGTAATTGTTACAATTCTATCATCACCATCGATTGCTACGTCTATTATACACGATCCCGTACTCAAATTCAAAGTTTCACCTGTGTACGAAGTATTAATTCTTATTTGTCTAAGACTTTCTTCCAAACAACCTTCGGCAACACTAAAAGCTTCACCACCTTTTTTGTTTGTAAAACTCATTTGAGAATCATTGACTACAAGTTTCACAGAACTAAGAGCCAAAATCAAAGCCGTGGCACCAATAATAAGTACCATCATGATAGCCATTATTCCTCTCTTGTTGTTTTTTATTTTCAAAAACATACTTTTTAAATTCTTAATTCACCTAATTTCTAATACTAGCCAAACTACTTTCACTTTGTGTAAAAGTAAAATCTCTACTACTATCCGTACCACTATTGTAATCTATAGTCAAAGCAAACTCTACCGTTTTGCTAACATCAGCAACAGATATATCACTAAATTGTAAGTTTTTCACCTGCACTTCATTTGTTGTAATATAAATTGGGTCAGAAGTGCCCTCTGTAATCTGCAAAATACCATCATCTTGACTTAGTGAAATAATTGTTGGATTTATTGTACTACTAGCCATAGAGAGAGATAACACACCAGGGTCACTATCAAAAGTAGAGTTAGCAACATTTATAGCATTGGCTTCTTGGATTTTTTTGCTAATCAGAGTGATTGCATCTCGCATATTAGCGTGAACTTCTTGAACCACATAGCTTTTATTTCTAGTGGCTGTAATAGACGTAGAAAATTTGGCAAGACCAGTAGAAACTAAAGCTACTATCGCTACATAGATCAGCGTTTCCATAATTGTGAAGCCCTTTTTATTCATAAAAAACTTTATAACTTTACAAACTTTCAACTTTCTTGTCCGCCTTGGGCGGAATAAACTAATATGTTTATTTATAATTCAATCTAATTTCATTCAAAATAGGAGTACTAGTACCATCACCCAAAAGCTCTACACGATAACGCACCCAACGACGACCATTCAAATAACGTGGGATAATACTACCGAAATAATCTGTGAAATATTGGTCAACACTGTACAATCCATACCAATCTGTCCAAGTACCAGGACTACCACTACTATCAGGAGCAGTACTTACTTGTATCTTGATAGCACAATCATTACATGAGCTAAGATCTTGGTCCCAATCAAGAAATTGTACTGGAGAATTGTCACCCATATCAAAAGCGGAAGAAACAAAGTAAGTCGAAGTAGCAAAACCACCACCAGAACCTGCACCACTTCCACCCTCAACACCAGTAGCTGTTTCAAACAAAAATTTTATATCATCTAGTCTAACATTTTGAGTGCCATCACTAGATAAGAAGGCTTTTATAGCTATCTGCCCTGTACTTGTAGAAAATACAGACAAATTATTACTTATATCAATAGCTGTATTATAATCAGTACTCCCAGCAGTTGCCCAAGAAGAGCCATTCCAATATTTCCAAGTACTACCAGCATCATCTGAAAGCTGATAATATATTTCTCCACCATCTTTACTGGCAGTTTCTACAATACTTCCCAAACTACTAGCGGTATAACTAGTACTTGAAACTACTGTCACTGATGGATTAGATGTCTCATAAGTAGCCTCACCGGCATAAGCTGTAGTAGGTACAATAAATCCACTTGTACTTGTCCAACGAGCAATATTAGAGATTCTCATTTCATCTATATAACAAGGATAAGAAGTGCTACATGCTTCACCAATATAAATTCTACCATAATTGTTATATATAGTCCCTACAAAATATGTTGCAGCTTTATAAACACCATTTACATAAAGACGAATATAACTGCCATCATAGGTAACAGCAACATGTGTCCAAGTATTTTGAGACAAAACACTACTTGCACTTACTGATGGGCCGTTTTTATTTAAAGTAAAGGCCAAAGAACCATTATAACTCGTCAATGAATAGCCCCCCGTATTGGCAGGTTGATTAGAAACATAAAAACCATTCAAAAAATTATAACCTCTACTATATGTACTACCTACTTTTACCCACATCTCTACAGTAAAATTACTTGGTAATGTAGGAAGGTTAGAAGCATTTGATAAATAGTAAACACTTTTACCAGCAGAATCAAATTTTCCAATTTCATCTTGTGTGGCACTACTATATTTACTTATATGATAATTCCCAATAGAATCCACAAAAGCTGAAGTACCCGTATCATCAAAATGCCACAGATTTGTTGTATATTCATCAGCAGGCTCAATATTGAAAGTAACAGTGACATCATCCAATTCAACCTGCTGGATAGTATCAGATTTTAAAAATGCTCTAAAAGATATTTTTTTACTTGTAGCATCAAACTCTTCTATATTTGTATCTACTTCTGATACTGTATTATAATTATCAGCATCTATTGCTTCTACCCAAGCACTACCATCCCAATACTGCCAAGTGACCCCATCATCATTTGATAATTGATAATATACATCTCCAGGACTTGTTGTAGATACAGTATGGGAAAAACCTCTCCATGAATATACAGAGGGTACATACAAAAATCCACTTGATGTCGCAGAAATTGTTGGTAAATTACTAGCATATCCTGTAATAGTACGCGTAAAAGGTATATCAATATTGTCCAAAGCAACTTTTTGACTTCCATCACTTGATAACAAGGCTTTAACAGAGATACCATTGGTACTAGTTGTAAAAGTTGATATATTTGTACTTACAACTGTTGCAATATTTGATTGGCTAGAAGTAGTTGCTTCTACCCAACTAGTATTATTCCAATAATACCAATCCGTACCATTGTCTGAAATCTGATAATATATTTCTCCACCATCTTTGTTTGTTGTTTCTGTAAAACCATCCCAAGAGTCTACACTAAAATCTTCTGTCACCGAAGATTCTATACTTGGATTATCGGTAGAATACAAAGGTGTTGAAGAAACATTAAGTGTCGTTAAAGCAGGGGCGCTGTCTTCTGTCTCATGCAAAATAGCATAAATATCACCACTAATTTTAATAACATTTGATCCACCACTACCATAATTATCATAAGTATAAGTATCAACTGTATTTGAATCAATTACTCCATCTAAACTAAAATCATAACTATCCAATATACACTGGCTAGATTTAGTGTAAGAAATTACAAAAGTTTTTTCGGCCAAATACTCTATATCAGAAAAATTTCTACCACTATCAGTGGCCAAAGTTATACCACCATGTGAACTAAATGTACCATTAGAATTTACAGTGTAAGTAACCAAATATGAAGTGCCTGTAAAATTGGTATAAGCAACAGCAATCTGACTGCCAGATATTTTTTCTATAGAAACAGCATGATTTACATAATAGTTGCTACTATTCGTAAGATTATAATCACTAATTAAAGAAACAACAGCGTTAGCGCCATTATTAGCATTAACAATGTTTCCATTACTTTCTATTTCAATACTTATTAAATTTAATCCACTGTAACGATAATAATAAAATGTCTCAGATCTATCAAAAGATAAAACATAAATATTATCACGAACATACAGAAGTTTCTCATGATAATGAGAAGTATATCCTGTTGGTATACCATTATAATAATAAGAATAAGTATCTATAAAAGTAATACCAATGTCACCATTATCATCAATAGTTATAGTAGAAACATTTACATTATTACTACTTTGATATGATAATGCAAATATATTGGAACTACCATTTACTTTGGTTAAATTAGGCGTCATTTTATAAGTTCCTAAAGAATAACTATCAACCAAAGTTATGATACCATTAGTATCCACAGAATAAGTAGCCAAAATACCAGGAGATTGGTACGCACCAGAACCATAAATTATGGCGAATACACCATCAGAAATTTTTAACAAACCATACTGAGGTTCAGAAATATAATTTAAAGAATACACAGCTAAATTAAATGAATCAATTTTTGATTCAAGCAAAGTACCATTGTTACTTATTCTAGCAGAAGAAAAATAAGTCGTAGGCCCATAACCACTATAATTTGAAGAACTATACGAATAAACATATATATCATCACGAACTTGTATAATTTTAGGATCTTTAACACCTCCACCATTCAGAGTATCATTGGCTATAAATGAACTACTAATCACACCTGCTGAAGAAATATTTTTAGTTGATAAATTTAAAACACCTCCAGCACCTTGATAACCAATTGCATAAATACCCGTACCCACATTAGTAATTTGAGCAGAATCTCCATCATAAGAATCATAAATGTAGCTGTCTAAAGGTGTGATATTGATTATACCACTTGAACTAATGTTAAAAGTATCAATAGTTCCATAATCATCTACTTTGTTAGATAAGATAGCATAATTATCACTACCAAGAGA
>PFPL01000048.1:0-380 GCA_002793035.1 Candidatus Magasanikbacteria bacterium CG_4_10_14_0_2_um_filter_33_14 | reverse complement strand
TACCACCAGGAACTCGAGAATAATCTAACGGATTTTTAGTATTTCCATAAGCACTTGTTTCAGTTGATGAGCCCATCGCAAATTCATCCATATTTGTTCTTCCTAAAAAAACTACTCCTTGAGATTTTAACTGCTTAACCACTCCGGAATCATAAGTAGCTTTATAATTTTCAAGAATTTTTGATCCAGCAGAAACAGTATGGCCTTCAAAAAGCATATTATCTTTTAGAGCAACTGGAATTCCTGTCATTAAAGTAGCTGTATTATTCTTAAACATTTCTTCAGCTTTTTTAACTTGTTCGTCTATATCATTATAAATTTCTAAGAAAGCATTTATTTCTTTGTTTTTTTCTTTTATAATTTCAAGATAAGAATTTACT
>PFPL01000007.1:11688-11928 GCA_002793035.1 Candidatus Magasanikbacteria bacterium CG_4_10_14_0_2_um_filter_33_14 | reverse complement strand
CCCTTAAAAAAGAATGGTCTCACTCCGTAGGCGCACTCTATTGCAGCACCGTGATCCACTGCTCAAAAGCATCGAGAATATTTTTACATAATATTATGATTCACATTCCACATCACTTAGATATTCGCATTCCATTCTATCATCTACCAGAAGCCTACCAAGCACTCAAAAAAGAATACGGCCACTACTTCCATGAATACCATTTCAAGTGGCATCATGTGTTTAACATCTTCAAGCAAT
>PFPL01000007.1:0-11672 GCA_002793035.1 Candidatus Magasanikbacteria bacterium CG_4_10_14_0_2_um_filter_33_14 | reverse complement strand
TGATAAAAAAGTGTTATGGAGAACTAGATATGAAATTTTAAAAAATTTAGTTAATCATAAAAATATAGCAATTATTTTTGCGAGAAGTCAAAAAAATAATTTATGGAATGCAATTTTTATTTCTGATTCAATTATGGAAACTAAAGCTGGTGAATCTAGTACACAGTCTATGATCGCTCCTCTCTATCTTTACGCAGACGACGGGACAAAAATCCCAAACCTTGATAAAGAAATCTGGCAGAAGATAAATGAAAAAGTCGGAAAGACAGAGCCGGAAGATATTCTTGATTATATTTACGCTGTGCTTCATTCATCAAGCTACCGAGAAAAATATCAAGAATTCCTCAAAATAGATTTCCCTCGTGTACCATATCCAGAAGATAAAGAAATATTTTGGAAACTCGTCGAGCTTGGTCGTGAACTTCGTGGTATTCATCTACTCGAATCTGACAGAGTCACAGACTTCATCACGACCTTTCCAGAAGGTGGCTCAAATAGAATAGAAAAAGGTTATCCGAAATACAAAGACGGAAATGTCTATATCAACGAAACGCAATATTTTGGCAATGTGCCAGAAGTTGCTTGGGATTTTTATATCGGTGGTTACCAGCCAGCTCAGAAGTGGCTCAAAGATCGACGAGAAAGAGAATTTACTACCGAAGATATAGAACATTATCAAAAGATAATTGTTGCGCTGACTGAGACTGATAGATTGATGGGGGATATAAATAAGGTTGTGAAATTTGATTAAAACAAAACAAGCCCGAGAGGGCTTGTTTTCATGCTTGTCTATACTGTTTCATCTTTGAAACCAGCATCTTTCGCATTTAATTTAGTCCATTCAATTGAATGTAAAGCACCTGCTTTAGATTCATAGGATTCACTGCTCATCGTAACTATTTTATAGTTTTTATCTGAGCGTAATACCCAATAATAATCACCACGTGAATCTTTTCGTACAAAATATGTAGCCATATGATATTAAAGTGTTTTTATTTTTTTGCGACTTTCCCAGCATGACAGCAAGCATGGATACGTCATGTCTGGCAAAAAATACCATTATCCTAGATTTAGGTTCTTTTTAGTAAACTACTATCTAGTTAGTAGAGCATTGTAATACTGATTAAAAATTAGCATAAAATGCTATTTGTGTCAAGCTTGTCCACAATTAAGGTGTGTTTTGTATGTTGACAAACTGTTTATAACTCTGTATACTATAGATATATGCATAATATACAAGAAAAAATCTTAAAACTAATGGATACTCAAGATATATCTGGTTTTTCATTGCGTAAAATTGCTGAAAAAATTGATGAGACACAAGGAAGTCCACAAAAGATAAAACATCATCTTGATCAGTTGGCAAAAAAAGGTTTTATAAAAATTGATCAAACTAATAATCACATAGAAAGAATCATTAGTGGTCTCAATGCTGATAGTAATTTCATTTCTTTGCCTATTTTGGGTAGTGCCAACTGTGGACAAGCACTTACATTTGCAGATAATCATGTGGAAGGTTATTTGAAAGTGACTAAGACTATTTTAGGTGATCTGATAAATAATATAAAAAATCTTTTTGTGCTAAAAGCTGTTGGTAGTTCTATGACTAGAGCTAATGTATTTGAAAATAATATAGAAGATGGAGATTATGTGATAGTAGAAAAAACAAATAAACAAGTAAATGACGGAGAATATGTAGTATCTGTTATAGATGGTGTTGCAAACATAAAAAAAATATTTTTTGATAATAAAAATCAACAAGTAGTTTTGGTATCAGAGTCAAATCAAGATATTTCTCCAATATATATACACAAGGAAGATTTAGATAGTTATATGATTGCTGGCAAAGTTGTGCGAGTGATGAAAAAACCAGATGATTTGAGTGATTTTATGAATGCTGGGGCTATTGACATATTAAAGGATTTAGGCCCCATGTCTGATGAAGAGCATGATTATTATATGAATTTATGAAACAAGGAGAAATATGGTTAGTGGATTTTCCAGAAGGTGAGGGGCATGAATTTTATAAAGAACGCCCTGCTTTGATTATTGAATCAGACAAACAAATTGTTAAGAGTAGTATTGTTACAATAATGCCAATTACCTCCAATATAAATAATCAGGTTGAATACGACCTATTTCTTATTAGAAATAATTATAATAATCTAAATAGGGATTCTGTTTTGAAGTGTTATGATATTACAGGATTTGATAAAACTCGTTTTTTGAAAAAAATAGGAAAAGTAAAGGTGGATATTTTGGAAGAAGTAAAAGATTATTTGAGATTACATTTTGATTTATAGAATTTGAAGTAAATATTATTTTGACCGAAAGGTCTTTTTTTGATACATTTATAGTGAAATTAAATTAAGCTTATGTATTTATATCACACAACTTTCAAAAACGAAATCGTCGCCGAATTTCTACCACCAAAAAATCTAACTTCAAAAAAAGTGATTATTCTGTGTGATGGTTTGCCGTCTATGCCAGACAAAAATAAACTAGTCAAATTTTTGGCCAAGAAAAATTACTGGGTTTTTCATATGCGTTATCGAGGTACTTGGGAGAGTAGTGGAGAGTTTTTAGTAAATTCACCTGTGCAAGATGTTTTGGATATTATTGACGAATTGTCAAAAGGTTTTTCTGAAGTGTGGGGTGGACAAGAATTCAAAGTAGATCCGGAGAGTGTTTTTGTGATGGGAGCTAGTTTTGGTGGGACTACTGCTCTGATGTCCTCACTTGATTCTAGGATCAAGAAAGTCGTGGCTATTTGTCCTTTGGTTGATTGGAAGGATGAAAGTGGCGAGGAATCAAACGATTATTTGAAAAACATACTTAGGCAAGGTTATCCAGGGTCTTACCGTTTTAGTAAAGAAAACTGGGATAAACTGGTAAAAACTGATTTTTTCAATCCGATTGACTATGCTGACAAATTTGATTCAAGCAAAATTTTGTCAATTCACGCCAAAGATGATAAAATAGTCATGTATGAAGGAGTAAAAAATTTCATGGATAAATTGGGGTGTATATTTTTGACTAGAAAGAAAGGCGGACATTTGTCATCTTCTATAATCATGAAATATTTTATATTTAGAAAGATTAAAAAATTCTTGGATAATTTAAAAAATATGATTCAATCAATGAGATTACCAGAGGAAATTTTTGAAAAGATAAAGTCAGGACAAAAAACAATTGAGACAAGACTTTTGGATGAAAAGAGAAAGGTCTTGAGTGTTGGTGATATTATAGAGTTTGCCAAACGCCCTACTTTGCATGAGAAAATGCAGGTAAAAATTTTAGATTTGACTACTTATAAAACTTTTGAAGAAGTCTATGACAATTGTGATTTGAAAGATTTGGGTTATGATGAAAAAATGACAAAAGAAGAGTATTTAGAAAAAGTACATCATCATTATGATAAGGAAGAAATAAAAGATTATGAAATCTTGGCAATTAAAATGGAAATTATTTTAAAATAAAAAACTTTATGGATAAAAAAATGACAGCTATTTTAGGTACAGCTTTTGTACTTATAGTATTATTTTTTGTATATATTCTGATCCCCAAAGATCCTACAACAAAAGTAAATAGAGAAAGCACAAAAAATAATAACCAGAATATTGTAAATAATAACAAAGAAGTGGATAATATTCCTCCTGTAGTTACTAACAATGTGCAAAACGATGTGTTTGTTCCTACTGACTTAGATTTGAGCAGTGTTACTCTAGAAGAAGTGGATGAAGAAATCACTACCGAAGAAATTCTGAAAATTTATGAAGTAAATGGTCCAAATGGTAAAGTAACTTTCAAACTACCATTGCATAGAACTATTGAACTTTCACCGGACAAAAGGTTTGTCGCTATGGATACAGATTATGAAGATCGCTATTATGCTATCAGATTGTATGATGTTGTTACTAATAAATTTTATAACAAAATTTTGCTCAAGACCGACGATGATATGGAAAAAAGCCAAGGTCTATATTGGTGGTCACCAGATTCAAAATATATAGCTTTTACCAAAGCTGATGGAATGTCTCAAGATTTGTATATCTATAATGTTTATAATGATAGTTATAAAAGTGTAGAGACGAAATCTTTGCTGTTTTGTGGAGATAATTGTGCTAGTGAAGTTCCTTTCTGGTCTTCTAAAAGTGGTTATATTGGAATGGTAGAGCATACCAGAGACGCTGGAGGAGATTACTCTTCAACTTTTGTAACAATTTTTGATTATAATGGTAATAGACAGGTACAATCTGAGCCAATTTTTACAGGAGATATCAGCACAATGTTTATGCTGGCTTGGAGTGAAAATAATAAACTTACTTATAGTTATTTGAGATATACAGAAGATGGTGAAGAATTAGTACAAGACCAACCTGTAAATTTAGATTATAAAAAATTATATTAAATATGTTTAAAATTTATACAACAAATTATTGTGCTTATTGTAAAAAAGCCAAAGAACTTCTGGATAGTTTAGATATTCCTTTTGAAGAAATAGATATTACCGAAGATACTAAAGTCAGGGATGAGGCCTCCAAAAAAGCAGGTGGTTGGATGACTGTTCCTATGATTTTCAGAAATGAAGAATTTATTGGTGGTTTTGATGATCTTTATAAATTACATTTGCAAGGAAAATTAAAACACTAATTAACTAATTAAAATATGGGATACGTTTTTGGAATTTTAATTATTATTGTAGGAGCCTTTATGGTCATCAAGACTGAGTGGTTCGTTTCTAGTTTTGGTTATAGTGGTTGGGCAGAAGAAAAATTGGGAGGTGGAGGTACTAGAACTATGTACAAGTTGCTTGGTATTGCCGCTATCCTGCTGTCTCTTATGGGTATGACTGGTATGCTTGGTGAAGTAATTATAAAAGTTTTTGGTAGAATGTTTGTTATTTCTTAATCTTTTAATTAAAAAAAATATGTCTAGCTACAATACCGGTAATAATCTTGTTGATTCTAACTTCCTTTTGGAAAAAGCAGGAGTGCATGAGGGTATGCATATCGCAGATTTTGGTTGTGGACGTACAGGGCATATGGTTTTTTCGGCAGCACGTGTTGTATCTGACAAAGGTTTGGTTTATGCTGTGGATATTCTGAAAGATGTTTTGGAAGCAGTTCGTAGAAGAGCTCTTACAGAAACACTTCACAATATTGAAACAATTTGGGGTGACATTGCTACTCCACACGGGGTAAGTATATCTGACAAGAGTTTGGACGCTGTTTTTTTGGTAAATGTACTTTTTCATTTTGAAAATTACGAAGAAGTATTGTTTGAGGCTGCTAGACTTTTGAAAAGTAAAGGTAGAATCGTTATTGCAGATTGGCAGAATCATTTGGAAGGTATTGGACCTATGGAAGAAAAAATGATAGATTTTGACAAAATAATTTCTTGGGCAAAACAAAATAATTTTTCAGTACAAGAGGATACAAATATTGGAAATTATCATCGTGCTTTGTTACTTTATAGAAATGTTTGAGTATGTCCGATACGGATAAACAAATTTTGGGAAAATGGGGAGAAGAACAAGCTACCCATTTTTTAATTAAAAAAAATTATAATATAATAGATAGGAATTATGCTTTGGCTAAAAAAGGTGAGATAGATATAGTGGCTTGGCATACAAAAAATAAAAATCAAAAAACTTTGTGTTTTGTGGAAGTAAAAACTAGAAGTAATCAGGATTCTAGCGCTGAGAGATCTGTAGGAAAAAAGAAAATGTCAGCTTTGTTTGTTGTAGCTCGAGATTATTGTATTAAAAAAAATATCGATATGGACAATACGTATATTCAGTTTGAACAAATAAGTATTTATAAATATAAAGATAAGATTGATATACGACATTATGAAATACCTGTGTATTAAAATATTTAATTATTTGAAAAATAATTTATTATATAATATAAGTTTTGGACTGATAATTATTTTTTATATATTTACTAGAGTTTGGATGTATCACAAGTTCGGTGATATTGCTTTTGGCTATGACACTGGTATTTATCGGCATTATATTATTGGTTATTTTGAGAGGATGGGAGATTCTGGTTTAGTGCCTTTTGGTTTTGCTTATTTTAGCAATTTGCTTAGGTTACTTGGTTTGTCGGTACATTTTATTATGTATGATTTTTATATTTTACTGAGTATCGCCAATGCTTGGATGTTTTTTTGTGTAGTAAAAATTTTTAGTAAAAATAAATATATAGCTCTTTTAGCTTTGTTTTTGTTTAGTATTTCGATTGTTCAATTTGAGTTTTTTTGGTGGTATTATTATAGAAATTTTTTATCTTTATTTTTTTTGTTATTATCATTGTACTTGTTTGAGAAGAAGTCTTATTGGATGATTGCCAGTTTGTTTGTTGCGGGGACTGTGCATCCTCTCACTTATGTGTTTGTGTCTGTGGCTGGGTTTATCTATTCTTTTTTTGATAAAGATAAGAGGAAGTTTATTTGGATTTCTGGGGTACTTTCTTTGTCTTTAGTTTTGCTTCTAAACTATCAAGAATGGTTGGGATATTTGACGACAGCTTTTTTGAAAAACGGTTATACTTTTCAATCTAGTAATTCAGTTGATGAATTTAGTGGTCAGTTTATAAGTTATAAATTTTTTTTGAGAAACAGTTTTATTTATTTACCGTTTGCTTCTTTGGGTTTTGTTAAGTTTTGGAAGAAACATCTATTATTTACGATATTGTTGTTATTTACTTTATTATTGTTGTTTTTTAAGGTTCTTTTCTTTAAAAGGTTTTTTATTTTTTTGGATTTGTCTGTTTTATTTTTTGCTTCTTTTGGACTTTATTTAGTTGTTGACTTTTTTCATAAGAAAAGTAATTTGTGGAGATATTTATTTTATGTCTTTTTTTGTCTATATGCTTTTGGCTCTATATATCTAAATTCAAATTATGTTTTTTCTAAAAACACTATCATCTCTATAGATGATATAGATGCCATATCTTTTATAGATTATGACTTACCTGAAGATAGTTATCTTTTATCAATAAGTTCTACTTATGGTCCATGGCTTTATGGTTTTACCAATGCCAAAGTAATATCTCCAGGTCTTTTTGAATATGATAAATGGAGTTATTCTGATTGGCAAATATTTTGGTATTCTTATGATGTAGAAAAAGTAAAAAAACTTTTTGAGGTCTATGAAACTAATGAAATGTATATATATACCGGAAAGAAATTTAATAAATTTGGTAATTTTTTATCTATCAATGATTGGTGTGAACACCTAGATATTTATTTATGGAAATGTAAACTACAAAAGTAGCTGTGTATAAATATTTTTTTTGAGTTAACTTAATCTTTATTTTGTGTTATTATAGAGTTGTACTTTAATTTTTTAATAAATTTTAATTATTTAAAATATGGATGAACAAAATACACAAGTTCAAACCAGGTCAGCCATAAAGACTAAAATGGCTATTGCTGTTGGTTTTTTGGGATTGGCTGCTCTTGCTGCCGGGTTTGTTGGTTTGCGTATGAAAAGTTTGCAACCAGATTTGGCATATAATACATCATCGGATACCACTGATGGAAAACTAAACAAGTTCAGTGTTACTTTGAAAAATACTGGTAAAGCGAATGTGACTAGTCCTTTTGTTTTGAATATAAAATTAGGTGATGGCACAAATATTGTTAAAAGTTTGAAAGTATTGAATCCATTATCTTCATCTAGAAGGAGTAATTATGAAAATTTAGAATCTGATAATGGTTCTTTTGATATTTTGGTAAAGAATTATCGCTTAAGACCAGGACAGTCAAATACTATTACTTATTGGTTTGTTTTGCCATCTGATTATAATTCAGAAGTTTTGCCAGTAGTATATACTTGGGATACTACTAATGCGGTTACAGAATCAAATGAATCAAATAGAGTAAAACAACAATTTAATATACAAAATCGTGGTTTCTTAAAAGAAGATGGTTTTGGTGGAGGTAGTGGGGCTGCTGATTATGGTTATGGATATAGTTATGATTATGAATATGGCTATGCCTATAGTACTGGTGAACAATATTGGTGTCTAAATTTGCAAAAGCAATGTTATGCATCTAGTCCAGGAGACACAACTTGTGATGGTAGATTGTATCCATCTCAAGCTAGTTGTTTTCAAACAAGTGCTACTTATGATTGGATGCCTGTAGAAGGAGAAAAAGGTATTTATTATATATTGGTAACTAGTACACCAAGTTATGGGTATGGTTATTAAATAATAAAATTATTAATTTAAAACAAAGTAGTCTTAGTGACTACTTTGTTTTTTTGTACGCTAATTTATTTATAGTTTATGTATGTGTATGTGTATGTGTATAAAAAATATTTCTTGTGTCTTTTTTCTGTTTTTTATGTTATTATATATGTATTATAAAAATAATAATTATAAATATATTTATATGGATGAACAAGAAACACAAGTAAAAGTCATGTCCAAGTCCAAAACCAAAATGGCTATTGCTGTTGGTTTTTTGGGTTTTGCAGCTTTAGCAGCAGGCTTTGCTGGTTTGAGAACAAATAATCTTAAACCAGATTTAGTTTTTGTTAAGGCTACTGCTGTCGCAGACGGTGACATGAATAAATTTTCTATAACAATACAAAATGTCGGTAGGGCTACTGTCACTAGTCCTTTTGTTTTGAATATCAAATTGGGTGATCATCAAAATGTTATTAAAAATTTGAAAGTATTGAATCCTTTGTCTTCATCTAGAAGAGCAAATTATGAAAATTTAGAATCTGAAAGTGGTTCATTTGATATTTTGGTCAAAAATTTTAAATTAGGACGTGGTCAATCAACTACTATAACATATTGGTTTTTGATACCTAGTGATTATAGCGTAGATTATTTACCATTCACTTATAATTGGGATTCTACTAATGTTGTTAGTGAACCAGATGAGTCAAATACCTATAAAGGTAAATTTGATATTATTAAAATGGGACTTATTAAAGAAACTTTTTCTACTAATTCTATGATAAGTTGCCAATCTGATAATGATTGTGGTGTAGGTGGTGGTGTATCCATGTGTACTAATGAACAACAGGTGTCTGAATTTTCTACGGGTAAATGTCTAGCAACGGGGGTTTGTGAAGTAGTAAATACTGTCGGCCCTTGTACAGACTCAAGTGTGTCAAGTACACCTTCAACTAAGCCAGATTTGATTGTTGAGGATATCAGCTTCACTAGAGTTGTAACTTCTACCGATAATGTAATATTTAAGGTTACAATAAAAAACATTGGTGAAGGGAAAGCGGATGCTACAAATACACCACTCGGTTTACTTGCTGTTCAAATTGAAAGACAATCAAAAATTACGGGTGATTGGATGCCTGTTGGTGTTTCCGGAACTTTTGCATCTGTATTAAATCCTGGCGAGGAAACTTATCTAAATTCAGGAGTAACATTAATAGACACAGCTAAGATAAGACTCACTGTTGATCTGCAAAATGGTAGTAGTTATATAGTGGAAAGTGATGAAAACAATAATCAATTAACTAAAGACATTGAAGAATTTGTACCTTCTGATGTACTTCATCCAGTAGCTACCAGTATTAGTGATCCTGTCTTACCTGACTTGATTATCCAAAATTTTAGTATCACAGATAGCACATATGCAGGAATGAAGCAGGTGAGCGTCACGATAAAAAATATTGGAGATGCACCTGCATTGCGACCTAGTACAATGCATCAAAATTTTGGAACCTTTGTTGTGCAGCTTTATTTCATGAACGACAATGGCTCAGTGTATGCATTCCCACAATATTTGAGCAGTAATATTTACTACTCTACAATGAACTTGGCAACAGGAAAAGAGATGACTATTTCACAAGAAGTACAAATGAATGACACGTTCCTTACTAGTTACGATCAGATAAAAATGAAAGTGGATTGGGTAGAAGGTTCTGTTACATCTGTTGCACCATTTACTGAACCGGGCAGAGGTTATATTCTTGAATCAAATGAAGATAATAACGAGAAAACAAAACGGTTTCGATAATACTTCAAAGGAAAAGAGTAGTAAATAGCTACTCTTTTTATTTTGTGGTATAATTTAATCATTAATATAAAATTTTTTATGGATTATTTTAAAATTAGCGAATGGGTCGGAATTATTTTGATAATTGTGAGTATTTTTATTTATTATCGTTCTAAAAAGGGACTTTCAATTTTCCCAAAATCTAAATCTACTAACAATAGTATGTATGGTGGGTTTACAACAGATATTACTGCTTTGGCAAAAGAAGGTAAGGTGGACCCTGTAATAGGTCGTGATGAAGAGATTACACGTGTAACTCAGGTATTGACTCGTCGTCGTAAAAATAATGTCATTTTGGTTGGAGAACCTGGAGTTGGCAAGACAGCTATTGTAGAAGGATTGGCCTTGAAAATTGTTACAGGTGACGTTCCTGCTGTTTTGCAAAATAAACGAGTTTTGGTTTTGCAAGTAGCGGATTTGATTAGTGGAACCAAATATCGTGGTGAGTTTGAACATCGTGTGAAACAGCTTGTTGATTATATTAAGAGTTCTGGTCGTAGTATTATTCTTTTTATTGATGAGATTCATACTATTATGCAGACCAAGGGTGCGGAAGGTTCTGTAAATATTTCAGATATTTTGAAACCAGCTCTTGCTCGTGGTGAACTTCAGGTTATTGGTGCGACTACAAAAAAAGAATATGATGAATATATTTTACCTGATGAAAGTTGGGAAAGAAGATTCCAAAAACTTATGGTAGATGAACCTAGCATAGATGAGTCAATTGAAATTTTGAAAGGTCTCAAGAAAAATTATGAACTTTATCATAAGGTTGTCTTCACTGATGAGGCTATTGAACAAGCTGTCAAATTATCAGAGGAGTATATCAAAGGACGTCATTTGCCAGATAAAGCTATTGATCTAATTGATGAGGCTGCTGCTATGATTCATGTTCATGAAAAAGAAGCTCCTGACCATGCTGTAGCTTTGCTTTATGGTGCTGCTGGTAATATTGCGAAGGAACATGGTTTGGAAAGTGTTAGAGTTATGGAACTAAAAAAAGAACTTTTAGAGTTGAGAAAAAAAGAAAATTCTTTGGATGAAGCCAAAGACATTGAAAATTTACGTAAAGAAATTGTCAAAAAAGTTAAAGAAATTCAGAAAGAAGAATCGTCAATTTTGGAGAAAAAAGGCTGGCCAAAAGTAACGGGAGAACATATAAAAAGTGTAGTTTCTGAATGGGCTGATTTAGAAGATGGGGAACTGAGTTAGTTTTAGACTAAAACTTGACAAACTACCATTTATTTGTTATTATATTTTTGTTAGCTAGCATCATAAAATGCTAGCTATTTTAATCCCGACATAGTCGGGACAAGACCTTTAATTTTTTATATAATTTTAATAATTAAGTAATTTAAAATATATGTCTTCAGAAATAGCAAAAAGTTTACAGTTTATCTGTGATGAAAAAGGTTTGGAATATAACGTAGTTTTGGAAGCTCTACAAGCTGCTTTGGGAGCTGCTTATCGTAAAGATTTTGGTAATAAACAACAAAACATCCAAGTTGTTTTTGATCCTGAAACAGGGGATATGAAAGTTTGGGATGAAAAAGAAGTTGTGGAAGATATGGATGAAGAAGAGTTATTAAAGGACCAAGAAGAATTGGCCAAACGTCGTGAAGAAGCTC
>PFPL01000065.1 GCA_002793035.1 Candidatus Magasanikbacteria bacterium CG_4_10_14_0_2_um_filter_33_14 | reverse complement strand
AAATTTCTATCCACACAATCCAAAGTGTAACCCTTGATGGGTAACCGTACAGTTCAATTCTTCTTTCATTTCTCTTTTTATAGCATTTTCTTTTGTCTCACCTTCTTCTATCCCCCCACCAAGCATACACCATTGATTGGCATTGTGTGGTGCATCTGTACCTTTGTGATGAAGTAAAATTTTTTTATCTTTATCTAGTCCAATTAGTAATACTGAGTGTTTCATATTATGTAATCTTAAATTTATACAAAAACTATAACAAAGATAAACAATTTTGTAAAACAAAAAAACCATCTTCTCAGACAGTTTTTTTAATTTTATTTAAGCTGCCAAATGAAAAACTTCTTTTATTTTAGCTATATTCATTCTATTTGTTTCTCGAGACAGAGCCTCTTTGGCTAGATCTTGTACTTCCGGTGAATCTATGATTTCATCAGACACCTGCAAACCTTCCAAATGAGGTAAAATAGTGTTCATACCATCGAATTCTCTTAATCTAGTTATCAACCCAGATTTTGTTGACTCCTGTACAAATAATGAATTCATATATTCATCATCTAGTGGATAACTCTTCAAAACGCCTTGAACATCTTTGAATCTGCCTTCCGCCAACAATCCTGGGACAGCTCTCTTAACAGAATCTTGCACTTCAGTCTGTGGCAAATCACACAATTTTATAATTTTATCAGAAAAGAGATTATAATCACCATCAGCCAATATATCATAAAGCGCCAATTTTCCAGCTTTCTTCACTGCTTCATCTGACAAATGTAATTTATCCTTTATTCCTACCGCGCGTTGTTCATTACGTGAAGCCAACATCTTAGAGAATGCTTCTTCCCCTGTTTTTTGAATTTCAGCTGATTTCAATACATCTTCTGACAATTCCAACTTTTGCATTATTTCGTCAAGAGTCCTCATGTACAAATCATTATAAGTTTGTGACAAAGCATTTTCCAAACTCTTTCTAAAAGCTTCTACTATTTCATCTCTAGAAAATTCAAATTTTTTGTTTAACTCATCAAACTGTACAAAAGAAATTTCTGTCCATCTCATCTCTAGAGACCTCGCAAGACAGGCACTGGCAGCTTGCCTTACTTCTGCTACATTTACCACATCAGCAGACATTCTAAAATTTTCCATAATACGCAAAGCATTGAAGCTCTCACCTTTGTAAACAGCAGAGTCTTCCAAAGCCATGACAAGACAAGCTTGAGCAGCTTGTTGTATTTCTGGTGAAGACAATTCTTCGGCAGACAACTCTAGTTGATCGAAGACTACCCAGACTTTTTCCAAATCTCCAGATTGTAAAAAATCTAACAAACTATCTTTACTAACAGGTACTTCTTTGTTTAAGGATGCGTTTGTTTCTTCAACCAAAGCTTCATTTTCTTTTAAAATATCCTCAATAGAAAGAGATAATTCACTATCTCCAGCAGCTTCAGTTGACAAAGCATCCAAAGATTTTCTGTTTTCAGCAGCAGCATCAAATACTTTTCCTTCTAAATCTGTAATAACATCAATCACTCCTATTTCATCATTTGCCTCTTGCTCAGGACTAGTAGCTTCCAAACTTTCTGCTGATAAAACTTCTTGTCCACTTGGATTTTCTTGTGTTTGTGGCATATTGTTATAATTTAGAAATTAAGTCTAGAGTTTCAGCTATTTTTGTATCTTTCTTTTTTTTCTCTATTCTAAATTTTACATCTTTTATTTTCTTTTTTATAGCATCGTTCTTCTCCTCATAAACTTTCTTAATACCCAATACATTGAGCATTTTTTGTTTCAAACTAGTTTTTGGTTCTGACATAGTAAAATTATAATTAATATGTATTTATTATAACACAACTATATATAAAAAAACCACCCTATCAGGCAGCTTTTTTAACAATTTTCACCACAAAGAATCCTTCTATATACTTATCCGGCAAAATCCTTATACTGTTTCCAATATCTTTATCAAATTTCATACCTTTCCACTCATCCAATTTTTTACCTTTTACCAAACCATTTATTTCAATCTTCTCTATCTCGACTTCTTCCCCAAACTTCTCTTTTAGCCAAGCAACCTGACCTTCATTTTCTTCTGGCGCAAAAGTACAAGTAGAATAAACAAGTGTGCCACCTGGTTTGAGACAAGTCCAAGCAGAAAATAATAATTTTTTTTGTAAGAAAGCATGTTCCTTGATATTCTTCTCATTCCAATAAGAATAACTACGACGCACAGACAAATCTATCCTAGCTTCAGCACTACAAGGAGCATCGAGCAATACTTTGTCAAAATAATTACTGTACTTTTCAAAAATTTTTATACCATCTTCATTTACCAGTTCGAAATCCCAATCATCTTTTTCACTATCCTCTACTCCCAGCAATTTCATATTGTGTGCTAGTTTTTC
>PFPL01000038.1 GCA_002793035.1 Candidatus Magasanikbacteria bacterium CG_4_10_14_0_2_um_filter_33_14 | reverse complement strand
ACTCTTGTAACTAACAAGTAAAATTGTAACAAAGTAAATAAGGGCTAAAATAAGCATAGAATATTTGATTAAGCAAATATATCATAGCCCAAAAAACGCTATTTGGCAAATTTGTACAGAAACTTGCTTTTGTGTCCAAATTGTAATAACATTAGATTAATTATCATCATGGAGAGATGTCTGAGTTGGTTGAAGGTGCCACTCTCTGCGCCCAAGGCGCACCCGCCTTGGGCGGGGAAAAGCTCAAACAATTCACAAACACGGAGAGATGCCAGAGTGGTCGAATGGGACTGACTCGAAATCAGTTGTTCTGCGCAAGTTGGACCGAGGGTTCGAATCCCTCTCTCTCCGCTAGTTAATCCAATATAATATATATAAAATAGAATTTTTAAAAAATCTATTTTTATTGACAAAATAATAAACTGTGATACATTTATATATATCTGAACAAAACAAATAAACAAGAGTAAATATGACAACAAATAAAGAAGCTTTAGACCAAATAAAGCAATACCTAAATGAATCATATACTCGCTCAAATACTAGTTCAGTACCAAAGAAAAATGATTTAACTTTTGGAAATACTGTAAAAAAACTTGAACATGCTAAAATATTTTATATTGATATGAGAAAATCTAGGAGTATTTTAAGTGATGCTACAGATTTTTGGAGTGTAAAAATTCATAAAGCATTTTTGAGGGCGGTAATCCATTGTATTGAAAAAAGAGATGGACATTTGAGAAGTTTTAATGGTGATGGAATTTTAGCCTTTTTTATTGGCGATAATCCTGCTTCAAAAGCTGTTAGAGCGGCTATGGATATAAAAGGTTTTGTTAATGAAATAAATAATATTTTAACCAAAAATGACAAAAATAAAATTGATTTTGGTATAGGTATTGCTCAAGGTCCCATAATGATTGCAAAGAGTGGAAAAGGTGGAGATGAACAAACAAAACAAGATTTGATTTGGATAGGGGTTGCTTTATATGTTGCAGTAGAATTGTCAGAGTTAGGAAAAAGTTCAAAAAATATTTGGATCAGTAATAATGTTTTAAATTCTGTAATTAAAGAGGAGGACCCTTTAAAGACTCTAAAACATAATGGTGAATGGATTTGGTTTTATGAGGAAAAAAATTTAAACAATGGTAACCAAAAAGTTCACCATACAACATGGTATTTTAATGTTTAAAAAATATGGAAAAAATTAACTTACAATTTTTACAATCAGAATTAAACCGTGTTTGTGAATGGATAAAATTTTCGGATAAAAAAACAGGATTTTTGAGTGCTTACTATTCCACAATTTTTGGATTATTGATTTCTCAAAAGGAATCCATTTTAAACAACATATTAAATTATCAAAAATGGATGTTTGCTCTTTACCTATTCATATTTATTGCTGTCATCATTTCTTTTATTATTGGAATGTACTTTCTTTTTAAATCAATCTTTCCAAGATTAAAAAATTCGTTTACAGATAAATCTTTGTTCTATTTTGGACACATTGCTAAAACAAAATTTATTGATTTTTCAAAAAAAATGCAAGAATTAAATGAGGATGAAGCAGAAAAACAAGTAATTGAACAAATTTATACTAACTCTATAATTGCTAATCAAAAAATGAAAAATGTACAAATTAGTATTAAAAGCTTTGTTGTATTAGTCATTCTTGTACTATCTCTAATTTTATCAAGTAGAACATGGTAAAATTTAATTAATCACATTACAAAAATATTTACATTAGAGAGAACTTCGTAAAGTTCTTTTTTATTTGCCAAAAAACTCGCAACAAGCTAAAATATACATATAAATAATAAACAAAAATATGATAGACAAAATATTCGTCGCTACCAAAGCCTTCATTGTTCACGAAGGAAAAATTCTGATAATAAAAGAATCAAATAAATACAAAGATGGTGCCAACGTAGGCAAATTTGATATCGTCGGCGGACGAGTAGAACCAGGACAACGTTTTGACGAAAGTTTACTTAGAGAAATAAAAGAAGAAACAAGACTTGATGTCAAAATCGGTAGACCTTTTTATGTTGGTGAATGGCGTCCAGAAGTAAGAGGTGAAAAATGGCAAATAGTTGCCACATTTTTTGAATGTTTTGCAGAAAATACTGAAGTCTGTTTGAGTGAAGATCACGAAGAATACCTTTGGATAGACCCAAAAGAATACAAAAATTATAATTTAATAGAAAATTTACAAGCAGCTTTTGAAAGTTATTTAAGTAGATAATATGAAAATTCGTCTCGCTCGCGATGAAGACTACGCTGCCGTAGCTCGCCTACACCGCCAAACAATTCGCCAGGTCAATGCCAAAGATTACAATAAAGAGAAAATCAAAGCTTGGTCTGGGCGTACTTCTGCTGAGCGTTTTCGTAGTAGTGCAAACATATGCAAAAGATGGGTGGCTCTGGATAATGAAAAAATTATTGGTTTTGCTGATCATCCACTAGATAAATGTGTTTTGTGGGGACTCTATATTCACAAAGACTATGTTGGCAAAGGTGTAGGAAAAAAATTACTAAATGTAATAGAAAAATCTCTTTTCAAACAA
>PFPL01000059.1 GCA_002793035.1 Candidatus Magasanikbacteria bacterium CG_4_10_14_0_2_um_filter_33_14 | reverse complement strand
AAGCTTCGCCTGGTAAAAAAGATAAATAAAATGCTTGTCTATTTATCTATAAAAACATCTTTATGATGATAGGAGAATACTTACACAACCTAGATGACAAAGGACGCCTTGCCGTCCCGAAAAAATTTCGTACTGATTTGTCAAAAGGTGCAGTTGTCACTAGAGGTCTAGATAACTGTCTGTTTTTGTACACAAAGGCAGAGTGGAAAGTGCTTGCAGACAAACTCGCTAGTTTGCCATTTTCACAAGCCAATAGTCGTGCCTTCGCTCGTCTCATGCTCGCCGGAGCCATGGACGTGACAATAGATAAACAAGGACGTATCGTGTTGCCAGATTATCTTCGTAATTTTGCTGGTCTCAAAAAAGAAATCATTGTAGCCGGTCTGTACAACCGTCTAGAATTGTGGGATCAGAAAAATTGGGAAGATTATAAGAAACGTACTGAAGCAGAGAGTAATCAAATTGCAGAACAAATGTTTGACTTGGGAGTTTAAACCAAAGGCTCACGAAGCTTACAAAGCTTACAAGGCTCACAAAGCCAAAATATGTAAGCCTGGTAAGCCTTGTAGGCCTTGTAAGCTTATGAAATATGAGACACGTACCTGTATTATTACAAGAAGTTCTAGAAGCTCTAAACCTGGAAGCAGGGAAGAATATTATTGATTGTACACTAGGAGATGCTGGACATGCTGAAAAGATTTTGGAACTTACAAGTCCAGATGGAAAATTACTTGGTATTGATGCAGATGCTGAAGCAATTTTGCGCACGAAACAATTTTTGTATAAGTTCGATGAGCGTGTAGTATTTGCTCGTGATAATTTTGAAAATTTGAGAAATATTGTCAAAGAAAATAAATTTGACAATGTTGATGGAATTTTGATGGATTACGGTTGGTCTAGTCCGCAGTTCGAAGAACGTGGTAGGGGATTTAGTTTCCTCAAAACCGATGAACCACTCGACATGCGCTATGATACTTATCTCAAGTGTATGCATGAAGCGGTCAGTCCGCCTCTCACACCAGATGGAAGACCGATTTATGGACCATGTAGCGCTGCTGAGCTGATTGACCACAAAGATGTCGAAGGTTTGTCTGAAATGTTTCGAAAATATGGAGAAGAAAATCTAAGTAAAGAAATTGCGGAAGCAATTGTCGAAAAAAGACAAGCTTTCCCAATAGAAACAGTTGGAGACTTAGTAGATGTGATATTAGATGTTTATAGAAAAAAATTGAAAATCCCGACTGAGTCGGGACAAGCTGAACAAAGAATCCCTTGGGTGGGAGGATTGCACCCGGCTACCAAAGTATTTCAAGCCTTGCGTATTGCAGTCAACGATGAACTTGGTGTAATAGAAAGAGTTTTGCCACAGGCTATAGAAGTTTTGAAGAGTGGTGGAAGACTAGCTGTTATCACTTTTCACTCGATTGAAGATTCTATAGTCAAACATTATTTCAAATCACAAAATAATAAAACAATTAAAATCATCACTAAAAAACCTGTCATTTGTAGTGAGGAAGAGCGAGAACAAAATCCTCGCGCACGTAGCGCCAAATTACGGGTGATTGAGAAGATTTAGAAATATTTTAATTTATCATTACATTTGAATTACGAAATCTTACGAATCTGCGAATTCGTATATTCGCAAGTATTCGTAATTCGAATGTTAGATTGATATAAAAACGTATTTATTTCATCAGCCTGTCACTTATGAATTCTTATATAGAAAGAAAACAAACATTACTTCAAAAAAAGGAAGCATTGAATAAATTATTATTTAGTACTTCTTTTCGTTTATCTTTAGGTGTTTTTGTTGTTTTATTTGGTATTTTGTATATATTGAAAACGACTTCTGTTTCTACCAAAGGTTATACCATTAGTGATTTGGAACATACTGTAAGTACTCTTGAATATGAAAATAGAAAAATGGATGTACAAATTGCCAAATTGAAATCTATGCAAAGTTTGCAAGAGAGAATTTCAGACACAGACCTTGTAGCGGTGACTGATGTAGAATATTTGCAAGTATTGGATGGAGCTGTGGCACGTCGTTAAAAATTTATCTATTCCAAGGTAGGTAAGAAATTTCAAAAAATCATTCACGTAACAAATTAGTTACGTGTTTTTTATTTTTGTGGTATAATTAGAACAATTAACAATTAACAATTAACAATTAACAATTAACAATTATTAATTACTAATTATTAGTTTTTATTAAAATTTACTTTTGGTATGTTTTTGATTCTTTTACAAAGAATGTTATTAGAGCTATTGTGGGACATAGTATATTTCCCAATTTGGTGGTATAGCGATGGTGCACGAAGAGCCTTGCTTTTTTGTGTAGCTTTGGTGAGAGATGTGAATGCTATGCTCGCACCTGGACTTTGGTTGAAAAATATTTTTGTGCCAATGTTTGGACAATCTGATTTTCAAGGACGTCTGGTTAGTTTCATGATGCGTTTTTTCAATTTTATTTTTAGAAGTATTGGCCTTTTTATATGGTTGATTCTTGTTGTTGTTTTGTTTTTTATTTGGATTTTGTTGCCTATGTTTGTTATTTTTATGTTTGTTGATTCTTTTATTTCTCTTATCTCAAATTCTTAAATTAGGAATTTATTTATGTTATTTGTAAAAAATAAAAATTTAGATATTAAAGTTTGTGAAAAATGTCATGGCACAGGATATGTGAATTTTAGTAAATGTGTAAATTGTCGTAAGATGCATAGCGGCTTTGTTTTCAATAATCTATTCTTATATTTTGGACATTCACTTACATTATATAATATAAAGCTCAAGTCCGCTCGTAAAATATTGAATTGGTTTAGAATACTTGGTTCTTTGTTTTTTGCCCTTAGTTTTTTTGCTTTATTTTTATTGAGTATTTGGGAAACTGACAAAAATTTTGACAAACTTTTTACTGTTTCTTTTTGGTTGGATGAAAAAGAAAAAATTAGATTATTATTTTGGTTGGGGTTTATTGCTTTATCTTATTTTTATTATCGTGTGCTTGTGAGAAAAGTACACCAAGAAGAATTGGATTATAAATTTTTGGAAAAAAATTTACATGAGGAACCTTTGGGCGATGCTAATTGGAATGAAATAAAAAGTATCGTACACAAGAAAAAATTAGATGTAAGTAATTATTTAAGTGAGAATGCTCTTGAGGTGTTACAAAAGAGTTATTTACTTGCCAGAGAAAACAAAAGTCATTTTATTACACCTATTCATCTTTTTTATACTTTATTATCTTACAATGAAATAATTGGTATTTTTGTGCGTCTAGGAATTTCGGTAAAATCTTTGCGTGGTAATCTATTGACGATGCTCAAAGATAATACTTTGCAAGATGATAGCCATTATTTTGGTGATGATTTTTGGCAAATAGTATTCAATGCTTTTGAAACAAGTTATGAATTGAAAGATAGTCTTGTTCGTACTAGTGAAATATTATTAGCTACTGTTAGACAATCGGAAATTTTACAAGAAATGCTTTATGATCTAGAAGTGGAAAACAAAAAACTGAACAATGTCGTCGAGTGGGTGCGTATGCGTGAATATTTGTATGACGAATATCGTAAATTTAGAAAAGCAGCTAGTGGAGTGAGTAAATACGGTATGGACAAAGCCATGACTGCTGTGGCCACACCTTATCTAAATCATTATAGTAAAGACCTGACACTCTATGCAAAATATGGTCATTTGGATCAATGCGTAGCTCGTGACAAAGAAATAGAAGAAATATTTAATATTATTGAAGCTGGTCGAGAAAATGTGATTTTGGTAGGTGAACACGGTGTGGGTAAGATGGCAATTATAGAAGGTGTCGTACAAAAGATGATTGCCGGCAATGCTCCTGCCAAATTATTGGATAAAAGATTTATTCAGATTTCTACATCATCTCTTATTGCTGGTACTACTGTTTCGGGAGCACAAGAAAGACTTATAAACATAATGAATGAAGTCTCTAGAGCTAAAAATATTATTTTGTTTATCAACAATTTGCATGATTTGACAGGTATGGCAAATGGACAAGGGGAAACTCTCGATATTTCTGAAACTTTGGCTGAATATTTGTCTAGTGGACGATTTACTATGTTTGCGACCTCTTTGCCTGAAGGTTTCAATCGAAATATTGTAAATAGTGAAATAGGTACAGTGTTTAATAAGGTAAGTATCAAAGAAATGAATGAAGATCAGGCTATCAGAGTATTGCAGTCAAAAGCAGGTGAAGTAGAATATCGAAATAAAATATTTTTTTCTTATGATTCTTTGGACAAATGTGTAACTTTGGCTGACAAATTTTTCTTTGATCAAAATTTACCTGAAAGTGCTATCTCTCTTTTGTCTGAAGTCGGTAGTTTTGTTCGTAATAAAAAAGGACAACATAGTTTGGTCAAGGGAGATGATGTGGGTGAAGTGGTATCGGGTAAGACAGGTGTCCCCGTGGCAAGTATTACCGAAAATGAATCTCAAAAATTGCTTCGTCTTGAACAAGAAATGCATAAGCGTGTGATTGGTCAAGATATCGCTGTAGAATTGGTTGCCAATGCTTTGCGTCGTGCTCGTGCTGAGATGAGATCTCAAAAAAGACCGATTGCCAACTTCCTTTTCTTGGGTCCTACTGGTGTGGGTAAAACAGAATTGGCTAAGACTATTGCCGAAGTGTATTTTGGTGGAGAAGAACGTATGATTAGAATGGATATGAGTGAATATCAAGATAGTACCAGTATTTATAGAATGATAGGTCAGCCTGGTCAGCAAGGTACAGGACTTCTTACCGAGGCTGTTCGTCAAAATCCTTTTTCACTTTTACTTTTGGATGAGCTTGAAAAAGCTGACAAAAATGTGCTCAATCTATTTTTGCAAGTTTTTGATGATGGTCGTTTGACAGATAGTGTGGGTAGAGTGGTTGATTTTACCAATACTATTATTATTGCTACTTCTAATGCTGGTACAAGTTATGTTCAATCTCAAATTAGTTCTGGAGTAGATATGGACAAAATAAGAGAAAATCTGATACATGGTGAATTGATGCAATATTATCGTCCAGAATTTCTCAATCGTTTTGATGCTATCGTATTATTCAAGTCTTTGACTAGATCTGAAATTAAACAAATAGCTGAAATCATGCTCAAAGGTGTTGCTAGAGATTTGGAAAATAGAGGTGTAGAATTGCGAGTGGAAGAGGCTGCTTTGGAAGCTTTGGCTGATGTAGGCTTTGATCCTGAATTTGGTGCTCGTCCTATGCGTAGAGCTATTCAAGATAGAGTAGAAAATAGATTGGCTGAACTTATCTTACAAAATAAATTGCAAAGGAGAGATATCATCGTATTAGGAGAAGCTTGTCAAATAAAAATAGAACGTTAAAAAATTTAAATAAAAAACAATCTTTGTAAAGGTTGTTTTTTTATCTGTATTTGCTATAATTCCTCTTATAAACTATATGCTGACTTATTTATTTTACTTTATTTTTACTTTTGGTGTCTCTGTTATTACGACATTTTTTTTGGCTATTTTCATGAGAAAATTTGGTATAGTCGACAAAGCTGGCAAAGAAAAAAGAAAGATTCACAAAAAGACTATTGCTCTTGGTGGCGGTTTGGCGATTTTTTTTAGTTTTTTCTTGTCAGTTTTGATAGCTTGGATTTTTGCAGACAATTTTACTTATGAAATAGTGGGTAGAAATTTGGTGGGATTATTTTTGGGAAGTCTTATTTTAGTAGGTGGTGGTATATTAGATGATAAATATAATTTAAAAGCTAAAGTACAAATAATATTTCCTGTTTTAGCAGCCTTGTCTATTATTTTGGCAGGTATTGGTCCTCATATTATTTCTAGTCCTTTTGGTGGAGCTATTAGGTTGGATTTTTGGCAGATACATTTTGGTGATTTGGGGACTATCGTTGTTGTTGCTGACTTATTGGTTTTTTTATGGCTCATGGGGATGATGTTTACTACCAAATTTTTGGATGGTTTGGATGGTCTTGTTTCTGGTATTGTTAGTATTGGTGCTTTTGTTATTTTTTTCTTTGCTCTACAAGCGCAATGGTTTCAGCCAGATGTAGCGATGCTCGCCATTATTTTAGCAGGAGCTACTTTGGGGTTTTTGGTTTGGAATTGGTTCCCGGCAAAAATATTTTTGGGAGAAGGTGGTAGTCTACTTACTGGTTTTTTAATTGGTTCTTTGGCTATTATTTCTGGTGGTAAATTTGCTATTACACTTTTGGTGATGGCTATACCTGTTTTGGATGTCGCTCGTGTAATTGTAAAAAGAGTTCAAAAGAAAACGCCAATTTATATGGGGGATAGTGAACATTTACACTTTCGTCTGGTAGAAAGTGGTCTTAGTCAGAAACAAGCTGTATTATTGTTTTATAGTATTTCTTTTTTATTTGGTTTGTCTGCTCTTTTTTTACAGAGTAAACAAAAACTTTTTGCTCTTATTCTTCTTTTTGTTATAATGTTGTTATTAGGAGTATGGTTTAGTAAGAAGGGAATGAGGAATGATGATTGCTGAATGTTTTTATATAATAAATTTATTAATATAAAAAACTTGTTAGTAAGTTTTTTCCTCAAGAAAAATAGGAAAGTAAAAGTATAATAAAATCAATTATATATGGAGAAAAAAAACAATTTCAAATTTTATTTTCTGATAATTTTTGTTGTAGCCGCGGTATTTTTATTTTTTTGGCAGAGATTTCATTGGCCGACAGCTCAGGTAGAGTTAAAAGGACAGACCTTAGATATCCTAGTAGCAGATAGTATCTATCGTCATCACAAAGGATTGGGAGGAAGAGAAAGTCTTTATCCTTATGATGGTATGGTATTTCCTTTTTCTTTATTAGACAAACATGCTTTTGTAATGCGTGATATGAGTTTCCCTATTGATATTATTTGGTTTGCCAAAGGAGTGGTGGTAGATTTTGCGCCAAATGTAGCTATAGAACCTGGTAAGCAGGACGGTGAGTATACTATCTATCGTCCTCGCATTGATGCCGATATGGTCCTAGAAGTGCCTGCGGGGTGGTCAGAGGCATATGAACTCAAGATAGGGGACAAAATGATACTTGTGGAGTAAGGGACTTGACTTTTTTCCTCTAATTTAGTATAATATTCACGTTTCCTAAAAACAATTTTATCTTAGCTGGATCTTGTATCAAGATCTCAAAATTAAATTTTTAAATATAATAAGTATGTTTGCAGTCATTCAAACTGGTGGAAAGCAATATCTTGTAAAAGATGGTGATCTCCTAAAAGTTGAAAAATTAGAAGTAGAAGCTGGTAAAGAAGTAATTTTTGATCAGGTTTTGATGCTTGCTAAAGAAGATGGTACTGATGTACAAATTGGTAAACCTTATCTTGAAGGAGTGAGTATTGTAGCTATGTGTGAAGAACAAGGCAAAGAAAGAACTGTTCGTGTAGTAAAATACAAACGTAAAGTACGTTACAAAAAAGTTCATGGTCACAGACAACGTTATACAAAAGTGAAAGTTGCTGAAGTTAAATAAAGTATTGATTCCGCCCAAGGCGGACAAGTTAGACAGATTAAAACTGATAAAAATAAAAATCCCGTTTGATACGGGATTTTTTTATATTTACCTCAATATTGTCAAAGTTTAACAATATAATTGGTAGGCGGACGATTTTTTTATATTTTTTTATATTTAATTTTTTTTTGTCCGCCACCTCCTTTTATAGGGTACACTTAACTCGAGCTACTTAGACACTAAACACACAACAAGACACAAAAAAGGCACTCAATATTAGACGATTCTAGACTGACTTAGTAGTCCACGTGGAAAACGTGGTTCAACAGTCGATCCTTTCTCTCGCATCCAGGACAGACATTGTACTTGTCAATGTCGTAGGGAGAGTGTATGTCTTCGATTTCCTCGTTAGTGAGGAAGAACGTGTCTGGTCCGAATTCGCCACACTTGGCGGTTTCGTGACCGACGAGCTCGCTGATTTCACGATCGTAGACATGCCTAACCCTTCTTTTTTGGGCTCGCTGGCGCATCTCGTTCATTTGATTATCAGTGAACTTACCATTATGGTTAGCCTTCTTCATCGAGAAGTTCTCCTTGTCGCTCGGGTAGTTGAAGTTTGAGCGACAAATCAATATATTATATTTTGCTTGTTTTGTCAAGGTTAGATTGTGGATGAAACATTTTAAAATACATAAAAATAAAACAAAAAATCACCTGTAATTCAGATGATTTTTTGAGATTACCCGAAGTTTTGACTCGCCAGTAGGCCTCGCGCTTTTAATCGCGGGGCCTACTGGACGAATTGTCATTTCGGGTTTTTGCTAGGGAGTGCTAGTACAGTGGTAATAGTCTCTATCTCCCAGCTCTCCTGACCACTTTATTCCCCACTGACAGGTTTCTCCTGTAGGACAGTCGCTGTTGACGTTGCATTCCTGACAGAAGTAGCTGTTTGTGTATTGGGAGTATGTGCAGTAAGGAGTACTTGTCGATGTACACTGTGAGGGAGATTCATCACAGCGTGGATCTATGCAGTTGCCTGCATAGTCCGCCTCCCCGTAGGGGCAGTAGAGGCACTGCAGGGGTTCTGTTTCCAGCATCTGCATCTTGCAGGTGCCGAACGGCTCCAGAATGTTTTTGTCACAGTAGTGGTGGTAGGTGACCGTAGCACCGTGCATCTCGACGACTTGTCGATTTGGACCACATCCCAGGTCCGTCGAGCAGAGCTGATCCACTGAGATCACAGGGTAGCTTTCGCAATACCCCGTGCTCGCGTTGAAGATGTGGTTGTAGTTGTCCTGAGCGCCACAGTCCGCGTATGTCACCTTGCAGGTGTACATCGTGCAGGCGACTGACGTGACGTTTGGCAGGGTGCTCAGGGCCGTGGGGCATGGGTTCATTCTGCTATTGCAGGAGATCCCCATGTCCTGAGTGTGGTAGGTCGGGGTTGTCCCGCCACCACTTCCAGCCATGGCCATTGGCGAGACGAGGAAGAAGACTGCCATCATGAGGATGGCGGAGATAACTCTTCGCAAAGCACTTCTCCTTGTTTTGACACCTTGTGGTGTCTGGTTGAGGTTTACATATTTGCATACTATACTAATTTTGTCAATATTAAATATGTTAATAAAAAATCACCAACTAAGGTGATTTATATTTTATATAAAATTTTATTTACTACTAATTCTATTCTTCAAAGCACTACTAAGTGTAATCTCATCATCATATTGTAAATCACTACCCATCGGTAATCCTCGAGCGAGGCGAGTGACTTTTATTTCAGGCTTTGTTTTTTTAATTTATTAATTTTTAATATTCGTGTGTTTTTGAATTTGGAGGTTTGATTTGTTTTTCATTTCTGTATTTTTTTGCATCTTCTGTATTAACACAAATTATGTTTTCGAGTTCAATAATTTCAACATCATTTTTTGTTGTATCATATATCGCAAAGCTAGCAGTGCTTGTTCTATGAGATGATATTTCACCTGGGTTTACAATAATACAATCATTTACTTTGTCGATATGTTTTTTGTGACTGTGTCCATAAAAAACAGCATCAAAATCTCCAGATTTTGCCATTGGTTTAGCTATTATAGGGTAGTGAGTAATGAATATTTTTTTATTATCAATTTCCAAAAAATCATAAGTAGTAAAACCAACAGTCAAATTGCTCCCTTCTTTCAAAGATGTTTTTGTGATAGCAACTTTATCACCGTCATTGTTTCCCCAGATTGCTATTACTGGTATATCTGAAGCTGCTAACATTTTGGCAATTCCATTATTCATAAGATCACCCAAACATATAATTTTTTTTACATTCAATTTTTCAATTTCTTTGAAAAACAAAACAAGATTGTGAAAATTTTCATGTATGTCGGATATTATTGCTATTTTCATAATTTTACTTACTACTAATTCTATTCTTCAGAGCACTACTCAGTGTAATCTCATCAGCATATTGTAAGTCACTACCCATTGGCAGTCCTCGAGCTAAGCGAGTGACTTTTATTTCTGGCTTGAGTTTCTTTATTTGTCTTTCTAAATACATCATGGTTGTTTCCCCGTTGATATCAGGGTTCAAAGCCAAGATTACTTCATCCACGACATTTTTTTGTAATCTTGAGATGAGCTCATTTATTTTTAGAAATTTGGAAATATTTTCATCATCTGGCTTTAGTGTTCCTCGTAAAATATGATAGACTCCTGTAAATTCTTTGGTCTTTTCAATTGTTTCTCTGTCTTGTGGTTGGCAGACAACACAGATGACTTTGTGATCACGTCTGGTATCTGTACAAAAATTACAAGGACTAGCATCTGCAAAATCCCAGCAGACTTCACAACTCTTGATATTTTCTATCAATTCTTTGAGAGCTATTGTTAGCTCTGCCACATCTTTTTTGCCAGACTTGAGTAAATAAAAAACAAAGCGTTCTGCGGTACGATGTCCGACGCTAGGGAGTCTACTAAAAGCTTTGATTAGATTTTGGATTGATTTACTGTACATAGTAATAGTTCTGAGTTCAGTGTTCTTAGTTCTTAGGTCATTGAAATAATTTTTATTTATGTAGATAATTGCGGTAAGAATAAAGCATCTTTAATATTTCTTCCAATTGTTTTTCTAATTGTTGTGAATCTTCTTCGGAAACAAAATTTAATTCTTTGGATATTATTATTTGAGTATCTAATTCTGTACCAGATGCATAAGCAATGCTCACAAAATGGGCATTTTCTTTTTTATTTTTTCTAGCAAAACCTTCTGCGATATTTGACGGTATTGATACAGAAGCTCTCCTCATTTGACTTATTAAACCAAATTTTTCTATATCAGGAAAAGATTCTGTCAATTTATAAGTTGAAGTAACTAACTTTATAGATTTTTGCCAGACTTTCAAATCTTTGCATGTCTGCATATAAATCTAAGAACTGTGAACTTTGAACTAAGAACTAGGAAAGTCCTGGAATATTTGGTAGTCCACCCATTTCTTTCATTTTCATAGCCATCACGCGTTGCATTTTTTTGAGAGCATCAGCGTGAGCATCTTTGAAGTCTTTTTCTATTTTTGATTTTTTGTTTGGATCAAGAGTATCAGTATCTACATTGACATTGGTAAGCTCCAAATTACCATTCATAGTCAACTCAACACCACCAGATTTTACAGTGATACTTTCTTCTGAAAGTTTACTTTGCATTTCTTTGGCTTGATCACGAAGATCTTTGAATTGTTTTAGTTTGTTGAACATATACGTTTTTATATTAATGATTTACTTATTAATTATAACTTATTTTTTTACTAACGTCTAAATTATTTTATGTTTTAGCTTACAAGGCCTACAAGGCTTGCGAGGCTTACAATTTTTTAAAAAGCCTTGTGGGCTTTGTAAGCCTCGTGAGCCTGGTAAGCTTTTATTCCTGACTTTCGTAAGTCGTATCAGTATCAAGATTTTTGAAAGAAGTACGAGCTTCATCAAAGAAAGTACGGACAACACCTGTTGGACCATTTCTATGTTTGGCGATATGAATTTCAGCAATATTTCTTTCATCTGGTGGAATATCTTCCATACGATAATTTCTATCAGCTGCTTTACGATATAAGAACATCACGATGTCAGCATCCTGTTCAATACTACCAGATTCACGCAAATGTGACAACTTTGGGATAGCTGGTTTGGTTTGTTCTACAGCACGAGATAGCTGTGACAACGCAATCACAGGAATATTTAGTTCACGGGCAATACCTTTCAAGTTTCTACTAATGACAGCAACTTCTTGCACACGATTACTTACATTTTTATCATTGTGTGATTCCATAAGTTGCATATAGTCAATGACAATCATGCCAAGACCATGTTCAGCTTGCAAACGTCTAGCTTTGGTACGGATTTGCATCACATTGTTACCAGGAGTGTCATCAATATAAATTGGCGCGTCGGAGAGTACTCCCATGGCGTGACCAATACGAGGGAAGTCATCACTATCTGGTTTGTCGGATAGATTACCAGTTCTCATTTTCCATAGGTCAATACCAGCTTCAGCACAAAGCATTCTGTCTACTAGCTGTTCCTTACTCATTTCGAGTGAAAAGAAACCAACAGGGACTTTGTATCTAGTGGCAGCATGTCTTACCAAATCTAGGGCAAAAGATGTTTTACCAACAGCTGGACGAGCGGCTAGAATAATCAAATCAGATTTTTGAAAACCTGCGAGAATACTATCTAGTTTGGTAATGCCACTTGGTATACCACGCATTTTTCCTTTTTCTTTGTGCAATTCATCAATACGTTCAAAAGCTGTACTCAAAACACCACGAATAGAGACAAAAGTCTGTTTCATGTGTTTTTGAGTAATGCCATAGAGATGTTGTTGTGCTTGATCAAGTAGACTATCAACGTCATCAGAATCTTCTTGATAGCCGAGTTTGGAAATTTCGTGAGCAGAGTTTAGAAGTTGTCTAAGAGTAGATTTTTTCTTGATAATTTCAGCGTATTGGGCGATGTGAGATGCTGTTGGTACAGAATTGGACAATTCTATCAAATAACTCTTACCACCACAGCCTTCCAAAAGTTTTTTTTCTTCTAGTCTGTTGGCCACTGTCAAGACGTCAATAGGTTCATTTTTTTGGTAAAGCTCTACCATTATGTCATAAATGTAGGTGTGAGAACGTTTGTAAAAATCTGATTCGTTGATAATATCTGAGACTTTTAGCATGGCATCTTTGTCAATCAAAATAGAGCCCAAAAGTGATTTTTCGGCTTCCAAATTTTGTGGTGGTATTTTCTCTATTTGGGTGATGTCAGGCATAAAACGCTGATTTTACAGATATTAACGCGGATTTACACTGATGTATTAATTTGTTGGCTTGTGTATATTACCGTAGATTGGTGAGAAGTTCAAGGTAAAATTTTACTAGTTTGTTACTATAATGTGTTTAATATGTTGACAAGATTTTGTAATATTAGTCAAAGCATTGATTTTTTGCTGAGTTGTGATAATATTAACTTTGTATATAGCTTTTCAGTTTTTTATCATTTTATGAAAATTTGTCTTATACACAATTTATATGAACCTTATGCTAGAGGTGGGGCAGAGCAAGTTGTAAAGGCTACTATTGATTTTTTGTTGTCTCAGAACAATGAGGTAATATTGATTACTTTGGCTTCTGAAAAAGAGGAATTTTCAAAAAGTGATAAATTAAAAATTTATCGTTTGAAGCAAAAAAATATCTTTAGTTTTTTTGATTTGGATAAACATAATTTTTTGTCTAAGTTTGTTTGGCATCTTATAAATATATTTAATCTTCCTGTTAGTAAGAGAGTGTCAGAAATTTTACAAGAAGAAAAACCAGATATTGTGCATACTCACAATTTGATGGGTTTGAGTTTCCTTATACCTAAAAAAATTAGAAAATTAAAAATAAAAAATATTCATACTGTCCATGATGTACAATTGGTAGAGCCTAGTGGAATTATCATCAAGACAAAAGAAAATTCTTGGCGTCACAAATGTCTACTCATGCAGTTGCATATTTTTATAATGAAAAAACTTATTGGTTCACCAGATATTGTTATTTCACCATCGAAATTTTTACTAAATTTTTATAAACAAAAAGGTTTCTTCCCGAAATCAAAATTACAAGTATTAGCCAATCCTTTGACTTTGCAAGTACCAGATGGTTTTCAAAAACAAGAACACTCTGGTTTCAACTTTTTGTATTTGGGACAGATTGAAAAACATAAAGGAGTTTACGAATTATTACAAACTTTTCAAAATATTGATAATGCTAATTTGCATGTTGTAGGTGATGGTTCAGAATTGGAAAATTTGAAAAATAAATTTGCTAATTTAGAAAATATAAAATTTTATGGACGCAAGAGTAGAGAAAAGTTGCCTGCTATATTTGCCACAACAGATGTATTAATTTTCTCTTCACTTTGTTATGAAAATTATCCAGCTGTTATTTTTGAAAGTTTTCAGTTTGGAGTACCAGTACTCTCAGTTAATCATTCTTCTTTGCCAGAATTTATCAAAGAAGGGGAGAATGGTTGGTTTTTTGATGTGTTGAATACAGAAGATTTGAAAAATAAAATAGTTTGGTGTCTTCAAAATAAAACAGACATAACGAATATGTCTGCAAAAATGTCACAAAATTTGTCTTCTATAGATAATAATAATTATTTTCAAAAGCTTATAACTTTTTATAAAAATTAGTTTTCTTCTAGTAGATATTCATAAACCCAAACTCTTTCGTTGTCCAAACCCCACCAATTGTCAGCACTTTCTCTTGCTGCATTATTTATTTTTTTGGCTGGGCTCCAGTAGTTGGTATGTATGAAGTACGCTTTTTTTACTCCTGCAAAAAGCATGGCTTGTTCCATGTATTCTTTTTTTGTTCCGCTATAAATCATTTGCAAAAAATATTGGTAAAGTGGTCCCCCTGTTGGGATAGAATAAAAATATTCTGGACCTGTAAAAGTACTAATATAAGTATTTTCAAATCCGTACAATTGTAAGGCTGCTGTGGCCACAGCTTGATTGGTGATGACAATATAATCTTTTTGTCCGTTATTTCTTTCGTCGATAAATTTGGCGGCAATGAGGTCTGCTTTTCTCAAATTTTGTCCGGTATAGATAGAAACCTTGTTGAATGTTGGGTAAGTAAAGTACCAAGAAATGAGAAAAATAAAGGCAAACAAAAAAGATGATAGTATTTGTATTTTATAATTTTTTATATTTAGAAATATTTCTCTAATGCTAATAATAAAAAAGGGAAGAAGTAGAACAAGACTTAGATTCAACAATCTCATTCCGTAAGAACTTTGGTCATAGGAAATAACATTTTTAAATTCTATAGAAGAAATTATAAAGAAGGCTGACAAAAATAAACCACAAAATGTTGCAATAAAAAAATAACTAATTTTTTGTTTATATTTACGGATAGCTAGATAGATTCCAAAAACTAACAGTAGGAGCATCATCGGTAAGAGTATGTCTCGATAATGATATAGTGTTTGTAAAGCCATATCACCTCGTTCTAGGTGTATATAGTTTGGTCTTTTAAAAATGTTTAAGAATTTTTTTAGGTTTGATTTCGATAGACTTAATATTAAAGAATCTTTATGTAACAATGAATTGATATAAAGAGAAGATGGTACGATAGCTGAAAGTAATAAAGTATAAAGTGTATAAAAAAGTTTTTTATATTTTGTAGTTATTTTTTTGAGAAGTATAGAAGAAAGGTAAATAAAAAAAATAGGAAGACCTATGATAGGATGAGTGACAATGATACTACTACTAATAAGTAGTCCTAATATATTTGTTTTTATAGTTCCATTATTGGTTTCATACCAAATCCATGATCCAACGATAAATGACATTATCAAGGTAAGATTTGTGGGGGTGCTAAAAGTAAAAAAAGAAAGTGGAATAAGTGGTAAAAAAAGTATGGCTGGATATATTTTCTTTTTTAAATTGTTTTTAGTTAGTATAAAAAAAGAAAGTAGTGGTAAAAGTATAGAAGAGAGTAAGGGTACAAGAGATCTGTCTAAAATTTGGATAGGAAGTTTACTAATAAAGTGGGTGGCGACAACCCAAACGTATTGTCCTATGTAGTAAGGTTCCTTTGGTGTTATAGATCCTTTTTCACTTATCCATTTTTCGGCAGCTTCGTGTATATGAGAATCAAAGCCAAAGCCATTGCTAAAAATTATAAGGATTATATTATATATAATTGCAAAGTGAGTAACTAACAAAATCAGGTTTATTATTTTATTTTTGCTTTTTTGTAAAAAGTATATTAATACAGCTGATAGCAAAAAGAACAAACTAAACATCTTGTAACTAAAGGAGGTCCATGGTGAAATAATGTTTTCTTCTTGGCGGTGTTTGAAAAATATATAAAAAAGTAACAATTGTAACAAAAATATAAGTATTGCATATTTATTTTTGTTAATGTAGCTAAGTATTTCTTTGAAAGTTGGTATGGATATTTTTATTTCAGGATTTTTGGTATTTTTTGTTAGGTAAAAAATAATAATACTTGTGATAGAAAAGACCAGTGATACTATTAGTTTGTTTATCGATGAAAACCAGTAGACTATAGATAAAGAGATAACAAGGAATGAAATAAGAGAAATTATACCAAAAAAAGTCTTCCAAAATTTGTTTTCTTTGTCTAGAAAGAAATTGCCTATGGTGTATCCAAAGAAAATAGTATAAAGAGTATAAGAAAATACACCAAAAATAGGGCTATTATTATACCAAATAGAAAATAGGACTAATATTGTAATTAGTAGGGGAAGCGTGATATACTTTTTTAGAATAGGTTTCATAGCTTTATTTTTGAGTATTATACCAAATTTATGTCGTTAATCAAGCGTTTTAAAGAAAAGAATAAAGATTTGTTCGAATATCTAGAGTCACAGGAAGTGCATCCTCATGACCATTTTTTGGAAAATACGGTTTTGCGTCTTTTGCCAAAATCAGTTACACCAAACAAAATTAGTATTTTTAGAATCATTGCGACACCTTTTGTGTTTATGCTTATTTTGTTTGGACATTATAATATTGGGGTGATTACTTTTGCTTTGGTGGCTTTTACTGATGCTATGGATGGGTCTCTTGCTCGTACTAAAAATAAAATAACAAGATTTGGGATGCTAATAGATCCTTTGGCTGATAAGCTACTTATTGGTTCTATGGTGTTACTTTTGGTATTTAAATATTTAGACTTTTGGCTTGGTATTGCAGTCCTCGGTATGGAAATTATTTTTATTAGCACTGCTTATATTGCTCGTGTAAAATTCAAGACAGTGCGTATGGCCAATTTGTGGGGTAAAATAAAAATGTTTTTACAAGTTTTAGCTATTTGTACTGTACTTATTGCTCTTGTTTTCGACAATCCATTTTTACTAAATATTGCTAGTGTAATTTTGGGTTTGTCAGTTGGTTTTGCTTTGGTTAGCCTTTTTAGACATGGGATATAAGATATGAAGAATTTTTTTGAAGATAAATACAAATTGTTTTTGATAGGGTTATCTATTATTTTTTTTGTTACTTATCTATTTCTTAGTACTGATTTCAACAATTTCCCAAAGATAAATTTTTTTCATCAATCTGATTATTTGATTTTCAATCAACCTGATGAATCTGCAAATTATTTTTTTACTAGGAAGTTGGTTTTTGACAAAGGATTTAGAGTAGAAGAAAATTTATCATTTTTGACACTCAATCAGTTGCATCCTCGTAGTATGACAGTAGTACAAGGGGCTTTGGTACCAATAGGTTTCCCTGGTGTTATTGCTGTTTTTTCTTTATTTGCTTCTTTTTTTGTTTATATTTTTGGTAGTAGTTTTTTCAACCTAGCTTTAGTATCTTTGGTGCCTTTGTTAGGAGCTATTACACCTTTATTTTTTTATGGTTTTTTGAAAAAAATATTTAATCGTCGTGTAGCTTTTTTTGCTAGTTTACTTCTTTTTATCAATCCTGCTTGGTGGTACTATGCTAGTAGGTCATTACAACATACTATTATATTTATTTTTTTTGTAGTGAGTTCTTTATATTTTGCTGCTAGTTTTGTTTATTGTCATGACAAAAGAAAAAGTTTGTTCGCTTTTTTATGGGCATTTTTATTTGGTGTGGCTATTTTGATAAGACCTATTGAGTTTTTATGGCTTGGTCCTTTGCTTTTGTTTTTTCTTGTTTATCTACGGAAAAATCTTACTAGGAATAGTTTTCTATTTTTTTTGTTAGGGGCTTTTCTTTCGATGTTGATATTTGCTCTTTTACAAATAATTTATTATGGTTCCATCTGGTCTACAGGATATGCTTTTGTACAAGAAAATGGAATGGCTGGAAATATTTTGGATAAGATTTCTAGCAATTTCTTTTTATTTAGTTTTAGTTTCAAGGCTATATTGAAAAATGTTTTATTTTATTCTGGTTTAGTATTTCCTGTTTGGTTGTTTTTTTATTTTTTATCTTTTGTTTATTTGAATTATCTTTTATTAAAGAAAAATTTGGATAAGAAGAAGTACAAAATTTTGGTTTCTACTTTTGTTTTTACAGCAATATGTCTTATTTTTTATTATGGATCTAGTTCTTTTGTAGATAATTTGAGTGGGCAATATTCGATAGGTAGTTCACAAGTGAGATATTTTATGCCATTATATTTGTTTGGTACCGTTTTTATTGCGCTTTTGTTTGAATTTTTGTTCAAAAAATTAAAATATTTTATTTTTATATTTTTTGTTTTTTTGTTGATTTTTTCTATAAAATCTGTTTTTTATGATTTTGAAGGATTGTCATATATCAAGTCTGTCTTGATTGAATACAACGATATCAAAACAGAAATTGTGCAAAATACAGAAGACAACTCTATTATAGTAACTCGTTATGCTGATAAATATATATTTCCAGACAGAAGGGTCATAACTAGTGTAGAAGATAAAAATTTTGTACCAGCTATAAAAAATTTGTTGTTAAGAGGTTACAAAGTATATGTTTTTGATTTGTTTGCAGATAAAAGGTATTATGAAAATATGTCTTTTCAATTAGATTTATCTGATATATCTATTTCTGAAGACATATTTAAAACAAAGGATTCCAGTTTACAGCAGATTTTTTTGAAATAAGAAAACTTGAAAAAAAAGTCATTATGTCCTATTATTTAGTAATAATATAAAAAATATGTCTGATTGTGTTTTTTGCAAAATTGTGTCTGGAGAAATTCCAAACTATACTGTCTATGAAGATGACTATACTTTGGCTTTCCTAGACATTACACCTAGAGCCAAAGGCCATACTTTAGTTATTCCAAAAAGACATGCTTTGAATTTGCTCGACTTGGATGAAGATTCTGTCAGTAAATTATTACCTGCTGTCAAAAAAGTCCAAGAAAAGATTGACATCGTATTGAAACCAGATGGTTATAATATAGGTTGGAATCATGGTGAAGCAGGAGGACAAGTCGTTCCTCACTTACATATTCACATTATGCCACGCTTCAGTGGTGATGGTGGCAGTAATATGCATGCTATTGTAAATAATCCTGGTAGTGAAAGTGTAGAAGAAATATTCAAATTATTCAAAAATTAATTTCTGCTTTTTGCTTACACTGCCTACAAGGCTCACAAGGCTTACAATAAATTTGCCTTGTAAGCCTCGTGAGCCTTGTGAGCCTCGTAAGCTTTTTAGTCTATGCCAAAACGTTTAGAAAAAATATCTGAAGAAACAATACATAAGAATCCTTGGACTACTTATAAACATGATAAATATATTAAGCCAAATGGCGAGGAAGGTGATTATTTTTATTTTGAAACGCAAGCTTCTGTGATGATTGTGCCTGTTTTATCTGATGGTAGAATAGCTTTGGTTTTACAACATCGTTATCTTTTGGATAAACAAAGTATTGAATTTCCTGCAGGAAAAGCTAAAGAAGGACAAACCAATTTAGATGCAGCGAAATCTGAATTACAAGAAGAAACAGGATTTAGTACAGATGATATTGTGAATGTTGGAGTATTTGCTTATGCCCCTGCTGAAGTAAAAAATTATTGTAATGTCTATATTGCACAGGTATCAACACAAGGTAGTCAAATGTTGGATGATTCAGAAGACATAGAGGTACTTTTTCGTCGTCCAGATGAAATTGAGGAAATGATAAAGAATAATGAAATTTTGAATGGACCTACCATGGCAACTTGGGCTTTGGTAAGGAATCATTTTATCAAATAATATAACAGTATTATATGGAACTACCATTTACCCTAGAAGAAAAATATCAGACCTGTACGGTAGATGTAATTATTACTAATGAAAATGGTCAAATATTGTTAATAAGAAGAGGTGTAGAACCCTATAAAGATTATTGGATATTACCTGGTGGACGTATTAAACAAGAACGTCCACAAGAAGCAGCTATAAGGAAAATTTATGAGGAAATTGTTGTAAAAATAAAATTAGATAGGGTGTATGGTGCATATACTAGTTTAGGTAAAGATCCTCGAGGTGCACGGATTAATATTGTTTATATCGCACATATTGTAGAGGGAAAACCTCAAAAGACAATAAATGCTTCTGATATGAAATGGTTAAACAAAAATGAAATACCAAATAACATCGGTTTTCATCACAAAAATATATTGGATGATTATTTTACTCATCCAGATAGACAATTTTTGAATTAATTATAAAAATTTATATATGAAAATACTAGTTACTGGAGGAGCTGGATTCATAGGATCCAATTTCATACATTATTGGTTGGAAAAACATCCAGAAGATGAAATTATTAATTTCGATGTTTTGACTTATGCTGGTAATTTGGAAAATTTTAAAACAATAGAAAATAATCCAAAATATAAATTTATCAAAGGTGATGTCTGTGATAGAGATGCTGTTTTTGCTGCTGTAAAAGATGTGGATGTAGTAGTACATTATGCGGCTGAAACTCATGTAGATAGATCTATTATGGATCCTAGTGCTTTTGTGCGTAGTAATGTGCTTGGAACTCAAGTATTATTGGATGCTGTAAAAGAATATGGGAAACGTTTTCATCATGTATCGACTGATGAAGTGTTTGGTGCGCTTGGGCCTGAGGATCCTGCTTTCAATGAAAAGACTCCTTATGATCCAAGAAGTCCATATAGTGCTAGTAAAGCTGCTGCTGACCATCTCGTTCGTGCATATTTTCATACCTATGGAATAAAAATGACAATTTCAAATTGTAGTAACAATTATGGACGCTATATGTTCCCAGAAAAAGTTTTACCACTTTTTATTGCCAACCTGATGGAAGACAAAAAAGTGCCACTCTATGGTGATGGTTTACAAGTACGTGATTGGATTCACACACTTGATCACGCTCGTGGTGTAGATATGATTTTGCAAAAAGGAAAAATCGGAGAAACTTATTGTCTTGGTGGAGATAATGAATTGACCAATATGGAACTTACCAAAACTTTGTTAAAAGTAATGGACAAAGATGAAAGTTATATTGAATATGTCAAAGATAGACCTGGTCATGATAGACGATATGCTGTTGACTTTAGCAAAGCTAAAAATGAATTAGGTTGGGAGCCACAAATAAAATTTGAAGATGGTCTAAAAGATATGGTAGACTGGTACAAAGATAATCAAGAATGGGTCAATCGTTGTCGTGATGGTTCTTACAAAGATTATTATGAAAAACAATATATTATTCGTTAATTTATAAAACTATGAAAATTCTAATAATTGGTAACGGTTATGTAGGTAATCGTTGTAAAGATGCTTGGGGTGATGAAGCTGTCATTGCTGAATGTCATGTAAATAATAAAGAAGACATGTTAGCTCTTTTGGACAAACATAATCCTGATGCTGTTTTGAATTCAGCAGGTGTCACTGGCAAACCAAATGTAGATTGGTGTGAAGATCATCAGATGGAAACAATCGTGGGCAATACTAAGTTGCCAATTACTATCGCTGAAGGTTGTCAGGAAAGGGGGGTGTATTTACTTCATATGGGTTCTGGTTGTATTTTTTATGGAGATTCACCACACGAAGATAAAAAATGGCGTGAAGATGATATGGGCAATCCAACAGAAGTTACTTACTCTCGTACTAAGTGGGCAGCTGATTTGGTCTTATCAACTTTGGAAAATGTAGGTATCGCTAGAATTCGTATGCCGATAGACTGGATGCCTGCACCAAGAAATCTTATAGATAAAATTACAACTTATCCAAAAGTTATTGATGTAGAAAATAGTGTAACTATTTTGGATGATATGATAGATGTCTTTCATCAATTGATGGAGAAAAAAGTTAGTGGAATTTTTCATGTTACCAATCCTGGTAATTTGAAACACAGAGAAACTATTGCACTTTATGAAGAACTTGTAGATCCAAGCCATACCAATGAGTGGATTAGTAATGATGATTTGGTAAAACAAGGTCTAGCAACAAAGACAAGATCAAACAATTTTCTTGCTTCAGAAAATCTTGAAAAAATCGGTATTCATATGCGAGATGTACACGTTGCTATTCGTGATACTATGGAAAAATATGCCAAAGCAAAAAAAGAAGGTAAGAGTGATCCTGTAGGTCCTACTTGTTAATTTATTTTTATATATGTCAAAAGAATTATCACACATACCAGCTCCAGAGGCAAAAGTTTTAAATCAAAATGATTTGGTTATACAAAGATCAACAATGGATACTCGTGAAAGACATGATTATGATATAAAAGAAAAAGAAATACGCGAGTATATAATGGATTTGGAAACTAGGTATGATTTGAAAAAGTTTTTGGAATTAGAAAATTATACTGTTTTGGACATTAAAGACAAAATTAATTTTTTAGAAGAGAGATTAAACTCTCTTCGTCAGGAAAGATTGCATAAAGATATTAAATTTAAATATATAAATTTACGTGCTTGGTATGAAGAGCGTGTAAATGTAACTATTGGAAAGTTAGAGGGAGCAATAGAACTTTTGAAATCATTGGAATAAAAATATTTTATAAATAAAATGCCCCTTAAAAAGGGTCATTTTTTATCCTTGATTTTTACCTCAAAATAAGCTAGAATAGGACTATATGAAGTTATCTATTATCACCGTCACCTGGAACAATGAGAAACAAATTGAGAGACAGCTAAAGTCAGTAGTTTTAGGTTGCAAAAATCTTGAATTCGAGCAAATCGTGGTGGACAATGCTTCTATTGATAAGACCGTAGAAATTGCCAGTGTAATGCCAAATGTCAAAGTAATTGCTAATACAGAAAACAAAGGATTTTCTCATGCCAACAATCAAGGAGTTGAAATTAGTACTGGAGAATATTTGCTTTTTCTCAATCCTGATATGAAAGTAGCAGAGGGAAGTCTGGATATATTTGTTGATTGGCTGGAAAAAAGAAAAGATGTGGGAATTGTCAGTCCAAGATTGGTGGATGAAAATGGCAAATTAAATGAAGAGGCCAAGCCTCGTAGATTGCCAAGAGTATGGGAACAGGTTGCGCTTATTTTGAAACTGCCACACATCTTCCCAAAAATGTTGGACAAATATCTGATGAAAGATTTCGATGGTGAAAAAGAACAAGAGGTTGATTCTGTTCGTGGTTCATTTATGCTCATGCGTCGGGAAGTGGTAGAAAAACTAGGTTTTGCTTTTGACCCTAGATATTATATTTGGTATGAGGATGTAGATATTTGTCGTGAGATAAAAAAGATGGGCCTAAAAGTAATGTATAGTCCTGTGATTACAGCCACTGACTATGTCGGACAAAGTTTCAAGGTGCAAGAAAGTCTGTGGAAACAAAAGAATTTTACCAGAAGTATGCTGACCTATTTTCAGAAATGGGAACCGTTTTATAAATGGTTTTGGATTTGGTTATTTAGACCAGTAGGGATATCGTTAGTGTATGTTATGAATAAACTAAATAGTAAATAATTTCAAATTAAAAAATCCAAATTTCAAACAAATGACAAAATAATAATATTAAAAAGTTTAGTCATTTGAATTTGATTTGATATTTGAGCTTTGAAATTTGTCATTATATAAATAGTATATAAAAAATTATGTCGGTAAAGTTATCAGTACATTTAGTCAGTTGGAATGGTGCGAAATACATACCTTATCTTTTCGATTCTCTAAAAAAACAAACTTACAAAGATTGGAAACTTTTTGTTTGGGAAAATGCTTCAAGTGATAATACTGCTGAGCTTATCAAAAAAGAATTGGAAGATTTTCAATTAGAATATGAATATTTTTCAAGTGAAAAAAATCTTGGTTTTGCTGGTGGACATAATGAACTTTCCAAAAAAACAGATAGTGAATATTTTCTCTTGCTTAATCAAGACATGTATTTGATGCCGGACGTTTTTGAAAAACTTGTAAAATTTCTTGATGAAAATGAAACTGCTGCAGCGGTTTCACCAAGGCTAATGAAATGGAATTTCAATGTAATGGAACAAGATTTTGTAGAAAGCATGACAAATTATGTAGATACACTTGGATTAAAAGTCATGCGTAGTAGAAGAGTAGTAGAAAAGTATGTAGGTAAAGATTGGGATGAAAAGAAAGCTAAAATGGAATTGTCTTTTCGTACTCAGACGCAAGCACTAGAAGTTTTCGGTGTTTCTGGAGCTTTGCCAATGTATAGAAAAAGTGCGATTGATATTGTGAAATTTTCTGATGAAAATTTTTTTGACAATCTTTATGAATCATATAAAGAAGATGTTGATTTGTCTTGGCGTTTGCGTTTGGCTGGATTTCAATCTTTTGTTTTGTTAGATACTGTGACTTATCATGATAGATCAGCTGCTGGTCAAGAAAAACTAGGGGACAAAACTGCCATGGAAAATAAGAAAAAACAATCAGAATGGGTAAAGTATAATAGCTACAAAAATCATCTTATGACACTTTATAAAAATGAATACGGCAAGAACTTTACCATTGATTTTTTTGCTATAATGTGGTATGAATTAAAGAAGTTTGTTTACTTTTTGTTGTTTGACAGAAAAGTTTTGAAAGGTCTTTCTGTGCTCTGGGAAAATAGAAAATTATTGAAACAACGTAGAAATGAAGTAATTCAAATGAGAAAAGTAGATTATAAAGAATTAAGAAAATGGTGGAACTAATATGAAACCAAAGATTTTATTATTATTTGCTGGTGGTACTATTGGTATGGTTCCAAATCCAGAAACTGGTGCTTTGCAACCAGCTCAGTCAGCACTTGAAGTGTTGAATAATATACCAGAGCTGAGTGAAATTGTTGATATTGATTTTGAATTGGTCGTAAATGTAGATAGCTCCAATATGGTGCCTGATCATTGGATCAAACTTGCTCATCTTATAGCAAAAAAATATAAGGATTATGATGGTTTTGTGGTAGCTCAAGGGACTGATACTATGGCTTATTCTGCCAGTGCTTTGTCCTATGCTTTGGGGAATTTGGGTAAGCCTGTTGTTTTTACTGGTTCACTTATTCCATTGTTAGAAATTGGATCTGATGCACGTAACAATCTAGTATATGCTTGTATGACAGCAGGTCTAAATATCGCTGAGGTTTGTATAGTATTGTCAAATCAGATACTAAGAGGTAATAGAGCCAAAAAACATCATGAATCTTTTGTCGCTGCCTTTCACTCACCAAATTTTCCTGAACTAGGAGAACTTGGTAGGCCAATCGTTCTCAATGATTGGTGTCGTAAGAGACATGATGGTGAATTGGATGCTAAAGTAGATTTTGACAAACGTATTGTAGTGATAAAATTGTTTCCTGGTTTTAATCCTGATATTTTGGAAAATTTGCTTTCTCTAGATATTCGCGCTATTGTTATTGAAGGTTTTGGTCCTGGTAATGTACCTTTTTTGGAGACGTCAATTATCCCTGGAATTATCAAAGCACGTGAAAAAAATATTGTAGTACTCATAGCCAATCAGATGGAAAGAGGAAAAACACATCTAGAAGCTTATGAAGCTGGACTAAAAGCAAAAGAAGCTGGTGCAATCTCAGCTCATGATATGACGACAGAAGCGGCTGTTACCAAGCTTATGTGGGCTTTGCCACAAGCTAGTACTATAGAAGAAATAGACATTATTATGTCTAATAATATCGCAGGTGAATTAATATAAATTTATGAAAGATATAAACATTGTTATTGTAAATTATAACATGAAAGACAAAATAGCTGTCTGTTTGGAGACACTCTTTTTTGATTTACAAAAAAATAATCTAGATGTATGTGTTACTGTCGTAGACAATCATTCTGAAGATGGGAGTATTCAGTTTTTGAAAGAAAAGTTTCCTCAAGTAAATTATATCGAACAAGAAAAAAATTTTGGTTTTGGTAAATCTCAAAACAAAGGGATAAAACATTGTGAAGCCAAATATTATTTTATTTTGAATCCAGATACCATATTTCATAAAGAAAAAAATACTATTCAGAAACTGTTTGATTTTATGGAAAATAATCCCAAAATTGGAATGATTGGTACAAAGTTAGTATATCCTGATGGTTCCCTTCAATATTCTTGTTGGAGATATCCATCTTTTTTTCAACCATTTTTTCAACGTACTAAACTAGGAAAAACTAAGTGGGGTAAGAAAAAGATAGACCACCATCACATGAAAGATTTTGATCATAACAATACTATTCCTGTAGATGCTATTATGGGTTCATCTATGTTTGTGAGAAAAGAAGCTGTTGATGATGCAGGTATGTTTGATGAAAGATATTTCATGTATTATGAAGATATTGATTGGTCAATGTCTATGTGGGAAAAAGGATGGCCTGTATATTATGTTCATGATATTGTTTTGACACATATTCATGGTAGAGGGTCTGCGGAAGTCCCTGGAGTTTTCAAAGCTTTATTTAAAAATAAATTAGCTCGTATTCATGTACAAAGTTGGTTAAAATTTTTGTGGAAGTGGCGTGGAAAACAAAAATATTATGCTATAAAATATAAATAATCAATATGCAAAATTATCCAAAAATTGCGATAGTCTATTTACTCTATTATCATAATGAGTCTTATATAGATAATCTCGTTTCATCTCTCAAAAAAATAACTTATCCAAAAGATAAATTAGAGTTAGTTATTGTAGCCAACAATCATGAAAAAGATGGTAGCTTTGTACATTATATAAATGATGTTGTCATGCCTTTGTCTGGGACAGAAATTCCTCACACAACACTTATCGTTAACAAAGAAAATCTTGGTTTTGCTGTAGGAAACAATCAAGGTGCTGATTGGGCAGTGGCAAATAATTTTGATTATGTTTTTTTCCACAATAATGATGGTTTTTTTGCTACCAACGCACTTGAACCTTTGGTAGAAACTTTGGAAAGTGACAAAACTATTGCTATAGCTCAATCTTTGGTTTTACTTCATCCTGAAACTGAACTTATAAATAGTACAGGTAATTCTTTTCATTATCTTGGTTTTGGTTTTTGTAATGATTATCGAAAAAATATAAAAGATGTGAATTTGTCAAAAGTGCAAGAAGTGGATTATGCGAGTGGAGCTGCTTTTATGATAAGTACTAATTTGATCAAAAAGCATGGCGCTTGGGATGCAGACTTTTATATTTATCATGAAGATTTGGATTGGGGACTTCGTATGCGTAGTTTGGGTTACAAGAGTGTAATGGTTCGAGATTCTGTATTTTATCATCAATATCAATTTGCTAGGAGTATTACCAAGTTTTATTATATGGAACGTAATCGTCATGCTGTAATGCTTATGTATTTTAGATTACCAACTTTAATTTTGTTAGCTCCAATTGCGATTGGTCTTGAATTTGGTCTTTGGTTTTTTAGTATTAAAAATGGTTATGCTAGTAAACGTTGGGACGTTTATAAATATTGGTTGAATTTGAAAAATTGGTCTATCTGGCTAAAGAAAAGAAAACAAATTCAAAAGAGTAGAGTAGTGAGTGATAGAAAAATGTTGGCACATAGTGCTTCTGAAATTTTGTTTCAAGATGCTTCGGTTGATAATTTTTTAGTAAAATATGTTGCTAATCCTGTTATGAAATTATATTATTATGTAGTTGTCAAAGGGCTGATTTGGTGGTAAACATTGATTACACTGATTTTTAATGATTTTACTGATTATGTATAAAGAGAGTGATTTAACAAGAAAAATAATTGGTATAGCTATGAAAATACATCGTGAAATTGGACCAGGTTTCCAAGAAAGGGTGTATCATAAAGCTATGATTTTAGATTTAGAGAAAGAAAACCTAACGGCTGATAGTGAAAAGAAATTCGATATTCTGTATCAGAATAAACATGTTGGTACTTTTATATTGGATTTGGTGGTTGAGGGAAAGATTGTCGTTGAATTAAAAGCTATTTCAGGAGAAATTCCAAAATTATTTTATTCACAAATAATTTCTTACCTAAAAGCAAGTGGTTTAGAAATAGGTTTGTTAATTAATTTTTGTAATGATAGTCTTGATATAAAACGTTTCGCAAATTATAAAAATTTTAAACAGTATAATTAATTTCAGTGGAATCTTTTAAAATCAGTGTAATCAATGTTATATGAAAATAAAAAAAGCAATTTTGACTGGTGGGGGAAGAGCAACTCGTTTGCATCCTATCACTACTACAATCAACAAACATCTTTTACCTTTGGCCAACAAACCAATGATTTTTCATGCTATTGAAAAAGCTGTTGAAGCAGGTGTAGAAGAAATTTTTATAAATACTAATCCTGGGGAAACAGATTTGGAAAATTATATTGGAGATGGAGGTCATTGGGGAATCAAGATTAAATTTTTTGAACAAACTGGTGGACCTCAAGGTATCGCTCATGTGGTAAATGAAGCCAAAGAATTTATTGGAGATGAACCTTTTATGTTTTATTTGTCTGATAATATTATTTTGGGTAGTATCAAACCTATGTTTGAAGAATTTGAAAGTGGTAATTATGACTGTATGCTAGCTTTGTCAGAAGTCCCAGATCCGCAACGTTTTGGAGTGCCTATCTTTGATGAAAATAATAAGCTTATAGATGTTTTGGAAAAACCAGCTAATCCACAGAATAATTTTGCCGTTACAGGTATTTATCTTTATGGTCCAAAATTATTTTTTGAAACTTTTGAAAAAATTGAAAAGAGTAATAGGGGAGAATATGAAATATCTAGTATTCATTCACATTTTCTCAAAAATAATAAAAATGTTGGTTATAAAGAAATTACAGGTTGGTGGAAAGATACTGGTAAAATAAATGATATGCTTATCGCAAATAGATTATTGTTGGAAGAAATGCCAGAAGAAGAATTTATAAATTATGGTACTGCGGATGTCGATATTGAAATTATGGGCAAGGTGCATGTGGGTATTGGATCAAGAATAGCTAAAGGTGTTGTTCTAAAAGGTCCTGTGATAATTGGAGAAAATTGTTTACTTGAAAATTGTGAAATAGGTCCTAATACTACTATTGGTCCTGGTTGTGAAATAAAACAAGCTAAAATAAAAGATTCTATTATTTTGGATAATACTTTGATTGATGTTGATTTAGATATTCGTGAGAGTTTGATTGGAAAAAACGTGAGGATTATAAAAAAACCTACCAATGAAGGTGGGAATATGGTAATAGGAGATAAAACGATTGTTGAAATTTAGAATTCTAAATTATATAGATTGTTGTTTTCTTCTTCGTCTATATAAAATAGTTGTAGATTTTTTTGATTAAAGTAAATATTATTTTCTGTTTTGGATAATACTGGGAATTGCAAATATTTATCGACATCAAGAATTTTTAATTCATTATCAGTAGCTATCAGATACATTTTACCTTCATCCATGAGTTGAAGGTTTTTTATTTTTTCTTCACCACGATATTGTAAATTTATTGTTCCTTTTTCGGTAATTTCAGTAATGTCAGATTTGGAAAAGATTATCCAAGAGTTGTTGAAATTATTAAATAGGATGTTATCACCATTTATTACATTTAAATTTTTGGTATCAATATTGTAGACCACAAATTCATTGTTGGTTTTGGCTAGTATTCTTGTTTTGTTTATGTCAATAATTTGTGAAAGCTGATATTGCAAATTATATTCTTTATCACTAGAATTTAAAATGTTGTTTTGGTATTGCCATACTTTTTCATTCTGGTCGACATACCATAGAGTAGTTGTACTTATCTCTGTAATAGTTTTTTTGTTACCAGTCAAAGACAACATTTCTAGATTTCCATTTTCTTCAATTATTAGAGGAAAAGATTTGTTTTTGTGCCATTGAATTTTTGTAGTATCTTTAATGCCTGTATTTAGTGTGGTAGCACTTGTTAAATTATTCAAATCATACAATAGTAATTTTTCTTCATTATTTTCGGATATTATAAAATAAACAAAATCATAATAAGGAGAAAAAGAATATTCTAATATATTTACATTGTCTAGCAAAATGTTTTGTATATTTTCTTTGATAGATAAAGAACTAATTTTGGTTTTATTGTTTGGTGCTTCGGAAAGTAGCAGTAAATTATTAGCATTGGGAGTTCCAATTATTTGATCTATTCCAGATATATTAGTAAAAGTTGGTAAAGAATCTTTGAAAAGATTAAAATAATTTATATAAGTAGTTTGTTTACTATTGATGGTAATACTTTTTTCCCAAGTTTTATAACCATCTTTTTTTATAGTTAGAAGATAAGTATCTGGGTAAAGCGAAATATTGAAAGGAATCCTATGTTCAATTTTTTCATTGTTTAAAAATACTTTAGCATCTTTTGGTTCTATATCTATATTTAGTACCCCTGTTTGGACAATTCTATGTTTGGAAAAATTATAGCGATAACCAGAAGCATAGGCAATGAGTAAAGGAGATATAACAAAAAAAGAAGTAATTAATGTACACATTATTACTAATCGTATAGGTCTTGTTAGATGAGTTTTTAGTATTTTTTGATGAGGTTTATCCATGTTTGCTTTTAAGATGATTTTACGGTATAATCATAGCGTATTTTTATAAATTTATCAAATTTTTTATATGGCTAAATTTATCATTGAAGGAGGTAATAAGTTGGCAGGTTCTTTGAATGTCAATACAGCTAAAAATTCTACGGTAGCTATACTTTGTGCTAGTTTGATGATAAAAGGTAAGACTATCTTGTATGATGTTCCTCGTATAGAAGAAGTATATCGTATTTTGGAAATTCTGAGTAGTATTGATGTCAAAGTAGAATGGACTGATGAACATACATTGTCTTTGGACACTTCTGCTAAGTTACAGATGGAAAATATGGACAAAAAGGCTACTGAGATTACAAGATCTTCTCTGATGCTTCTAGGTGCTCTAGCGGCTCGTGAAAAAGAATTCAAAATTTATAAATCTGGTGGTTGTCGTCTAGGTGAGCGTACTGTCAAACCACACTTATTTGCTTTGGAACAATTTGGTGTGAGTGTAGAATCAAAAAATAAATATTATGATGTCAGAAACAAACCATTGAAATCAGCGGATATCGTGATGTATGAATCAGGAGATACTCCAACTGAAAATGCTATAATGGCCGCAGTACTCGCTCCTGGTGTGACTACTATCAAGTTTGCTTCTTCCAACTATATGGTGCAAGATTTGTGTTATTTTTTGCAAGAGGCTGGAGCTAAGATTGAAGGAATTGGCAGTACGACTCTAAAGATTACTGGTGTTAAAAAATTGAATTCAGTTAGAAAATATCATATTATTCCAGATCCTATCGAAGCTATGACTTTTATTTCTTTGGCTGTTACTACCAAATCGGAAATGACTATTAAAAATTGTCCTCTAGATTTTCTTGAATTAGAATTGGAAAAACTTCGTGTGATGGGACAAAAAATGCAAATAAAAAATAAACGTAAGTCAAAAAATGGAAAGTTTGATATTGTAGATATCAAATTTAGTCCATCTGAGTTGATAGCATTGCCTGACAAAATTTATGGACGTCCTTTCCCTGGACTCAATATTGATAACTTACCTTTGTTTGTACCAATTTTGACTCAAGCCAAGGGTAGAACTCTTGTACATGATTGGGTCTATGAAAACAGAGCAATTTATTTTCTTGATTTTCAAAAATTAGGAGCTAATCTCACTTTACTCGATCCTCATCGTGTTTTCGTCGAAGGTCCAAGTAAGTTGAAAGGTAATGAACTGATGTGTCCACCTGCTATTAGACCTGCTGTAGCCTTGCTGGTAGCTATGATTGCTGCTTCTGGCAAATCTGTTATGCGTAATTCTTATACTATTGAGCGTGGTTATGAAGATTTGGCTGGGCGTCTTTCTATGGTGGGAGCTAATATAACTTACGAAGAATAAATTATGACAAAAAGAAAAATTTTAAACATTGTCTTATTTACAGTTTTTAGTCTAGCTATATTTTTTCTTGGTGTTGTTGTAGGAGTTGGCAAAGATGTTGGTAATAATTTGGTGAATTCCAATGGTGCTGTAGATATTACTAAAGTTGTAAATCTATATAGTAATAGTCGTTCTGATAAAGTAAATTTTGATCAGTATTGGGAGGTTTGGGACAAAATAAAAAAGAATTATGTCAAACAACCTGTCAGCGATGTGGATTTGTTTTATGCTTCTTTGGAAGGATTAGTAAAAGGTTTGGATGATCCTTACTCTATTTATTTTCCACCAGTAAAAGCCAAAGAATTTGTAACAGATTTATCAGGTAATTTTGAAGGTATAGGAGCACAAATTGGAATGAAAGAAAATCGTATTATTGTGGTAGCTCCTTTGGAAGGATCACCTGCTGAGAGTGCTGGTTTGAAAGCAGGAGATATTATTATCTCTGTAGATGGAGAAGATATTAGTAATTTGTCTGTAGATGAAGTAGTACTCAAAATTCGTGGACCAAAAGGTAGTATTGTTACTTTGACTGTATTGCATGGTGAAAATTTGGATAAAAAAGATATCAAAATTACTCGTGAGAAAATTGATTTGCCTTCTGTAAAATGGGAAGACAAGGGTAATGGTGTGATTTATTTACGTATAAATTCTTTTAATGATAATACTTGGTCAGAGTTTGACAAAGCTGTCAAAGATATTTTACTTAAAAATCCAAAAAGTATTGTGCTTGATTTACGTGGTAATCCAGGTGGTTATCTCGATACATCTGTAAAAGTCGCAGCGGAATGGCTTAAAGAAAATGAAGGTGTTGTCGTTTCAGAAAAATTTAAAGATGCTAGTACCAAAGAGTATACAGCCAAAGAAGGTAAACACAGATTTGTTGGTATAAAAACTGTTATTTTGGTAGATGAAGGGACTGCCTCTGGTTCTGAGATTGTGACAGGTGCTTTGCAAGATTATGAAGTCGCGACTGTAGTTGGTAAAACTACTTATGGTAAGGGTTCTGTTCAAGAATTTGAACTTTTGCCAGATGGATCAGCTCTCAAGATTACTGTAGCTGAGTGGTATACACCAAAACAGAGACAAATAAACAAAGTAGGTTTAGATCCAGATGTAACTATTGATACTGATATGTTTGTTCAAAAAGAAGATACCAAAGGTGAAAAGGTTGAAGATTATGACGACAAAGGCATGGAAAAAGCTTTAGAAATTTTAAAACAAAAATAAAGATTATGTATTCAGGAATTGTTGTAAAAGGTGAAGGTGTTGCCAAAAAATTTGGTTTCCCTACAGCAAATATTGATTGTCAATTAAAAAAAAGTACAAAAGTGGCTACAGGAGTTTTTGCTGCTATTTCTACTGTTGAGAAGAAAAAATATAATAGTACTTTGATAATTCTACCAAAAGGTGACTCATACAAATTTGAAATTCATTTTTTAGATTTTGTAGGTGATCTATATGGTAAGTATTTGGAAGTTGATTTGGTACAAAAAGTGAGTGAAATAGAACGTTATGATTCAGAAGAAGAACTATTAGAAAAAATAAGACATGATGTTGAAATGGTGAAAGAAGTTTTTTCTTCTAGAAAATAATTTTTATTTAACAAAAAGACAAAATTTAATTTGTCGTAATAAAATAGTCTATGAAAAAAAGTATTTTGGCTTTATCTGTTTTTTCAGTAGTTCTTCTATTAGGAGCAGGTTGTAGTAATGTATCTGATGATACTACCGTACCTTCTGATTCTTCAGATAACATAAAATCTGACACTAGTACTAGTATGGTCGGGTCAGCGAGTAATTTGGTTTTGGTTGGAGAAGATGGTGTTGCTATTATGAACAATGATCCTTTTTATAAAGAAATGGGTAAGCATGTAGGGGACAAAGCAACACAAGGTGATATAATGTCTTTGCCTTATATGTATGAATCAGAAAAAATGGCTGAAGATTTGTTTTTTGCTTGGGACGAAACTTATGATTTGCCAGTTTTCGCAAGTTTATCAGAATCACATGCTGCACAAAGAGAAAATCTTGCCGCTGTAATGGGAAGTTTACAAGTTGATTTGTCAGTGGCAGCTTTGGAAGATGGAAATTTTAAGGATGCTACAGTACAAGCTCTACATGACAAATTACTACCAATTGGAGATGAAATGCGTGTCAAAGCTTATACATCAGGTCTTCTTCTTGAAGAAAGTATCATCAAAAATATAAATACATATTTAGAAAGAGGAATTGATGGTTTGTCTAAGACAACTTTTGAAGCTCTTAGAGAAGCTTCTGCAAAAAATATGAAAGTATTGAATGATTTGCTTGTAGCTGAAGGTGCTACTTATAAACCTCAAGCTATTTCTCAAATTGAGTTTGATGGGTATGTAAAATAATAGTTCTTTGTTCAGAGTTCTTAGTTCTTAATAAAATAAAAATCCGTGATTTATTCACGGATTTTTTATTTTTGACTTTATGGACTTTAAAGACTTTCGACTTTTGACATGTGTCGTTAGACACGATCTACCCAATGTTTGTCTACTTCTACTTCCAAATCAAGGAATATTTTTTTGTTGAGAGCTTGTTCTAGTTCACGACGAGCCATTTTGCCTATTTCTTTTATTTTGAGGCCACCTTTACCAATAATCATTTTTTTGTATCTTTCGGCATCTGTGAGAATTCTGGCTGCTATCACAAATTTTTCTGGTTTATCTTCCATATCATCTACTTCAACAGTGATAGAATAAGGAACTTCTTTATCAAACACAGAAAAAACTTTTTCACGGATAATTTCTGCTACCCAGAATTTGTCACTAATATTTGTCATTTGCATATCGTCGTACATAGCTTCACCTTCAGGAACAATTTCCATCACTTTTTGTACAAGAGGTTGGATGTGACTCGCACGAAGAGCTGAAAGCTCGAAAACTCCCTCAAAATCTTGACCCCATTCTAGATAACTTTGTAAATATTTTTTTTCTTCTCTGTGTAGATCACTCTTATTTATTACCAAAATTTTTGGAATATCTAGATGGCGGATTAGCCCATAGGTATATTTTTCTTCATCACCAATTTCTCGGCTAGGATCGACTACATAGAGGATAACATCCACACCATCGAGAGCTTCTTTGGCTTTTTCAATAAGTTTGCCTGTTAGTCTGTTTTTCTTATCTTTGAAGATACCTGGAGTGTCCAAGAAAACGATTTGGCCTTCTTCGGTATTTACAGCTCCGTGGATGACTTGTCTGGTCATTTGGGCACGAAAAGAAGTAGCCGCAATCTTGGTGCCGACCATAGTATTCATAAGTGTAGATTTCCCAACGTTTGAGCGTCCGATGAGGACAGCGAATCCTGATTTCATAAACGAGGCTTACAATGCTCACAAGGCTTACAGGGCTTACAAGGCCTGTTATTCTTAGATGAACATTTTTAATGAGATTGTGTGAGCCTCGTAAGCCTTGTAAGCTTCGTAAGCTCTTTTTTGAAAGTTTAAGTTTGGTTTTTATTGAGAATTTTCTTTAACTTTTGAAACCAACACTTCAATGCTACCATATTCTTGCATAAAAATCAAGATTGTCCTATACTATAGATAGTATTTCATTTTTATCTGTTTTTGCTTATGAAAGTCATATTTCTAAAAGATGTCAAAGGCACAGCTAAAAAGGGGGAAATAAAAGAGGTGTCTGACGGCTATGCTCGTAATTTTTTGATGAAACAAGGTCTAGCTACGATGGCGACCGATGGTGAATTGAAAAAACTTGCATCTCAAGCTAAGAAAAAAACCAAACAAATGGAATCTGAGTTGGAATCTCAACAAAAAGTCGCTGGTAGATTAGATGGTGGAGAAATAGAGATACTAGCCAAGGTGAGTAATTCTGGTACATTGTATGCAGCTATCAACTCTGCCAAATTAGCACAAGCTATCAAGAAACAAATAGGTGTGACTGTCAAACCAGAACAGATCAAATTGAAAGAACCTATAAAAGATATTGGTGAACATGATGTACATATTGCGTTTAATCATGGTCTAGAAGCAGACATTAGAGTCAACATCTGCGAAGAATAATAATAGAGTACCACCGACTGCCGGTGGTTTTTTAATTGTAGTATCTCCCATTTCCGAGGAACGAGGAAAAGGGATCTGTAGACTCTGTGAATTTTAATTAAAAAATTTTTGCTGTCGAAGTGATTATCATAGTGGTTTAAATCAAAATTATTTGGTATAATATTCGGCATGTTAACGTATTAATAAAATTGTTTTATTATTTAATTTTTTATGACTAATATAGACTCTGAGGGATCAAGGAGAGCAATTTTGTCTGAACAATTAAAAAAATTAGTATCTGTAGATAATAAGGGAGACAAATTATTGAAGATTGCTCAAGCTTTGGGTTGGAATGATTATATTGATATTCTTAAGTTTGGAGGCAAAAAAAAAGATGTTATACAGTTGAATTTTTCTAAATTGTTGGATGACTTATTGTCTAGAGAATCTATTTTACCTACTGAAATTTGGGATTTTGATTTTGAAATATGTGAGTCTTCAGGTAAGTTGGATTTGGGTGATATATCTTCTGAAAATCAAAATATTAATGAGACTACCGAAGAAAGTGAATCTGTGGTAGAAGATATCTCAAAAGTTGCTTTAGTTAGACAGGTTTTGTCTGATTTGGGAATAAAATTTAAGTTGGCTATTGGAAAAGATAGCGAGAAAAAAGAAAATGTTGGAAAAAAGTCTTACATTGTATTTGTCTTAGAAGGAGAAAAAAAATTAATTTTTGTAACTGATAGTCCTGATAACGCAACATTTGTAATTCACGGTTTTGAAGAAGAACACGGTCATGTTTTAGATATAACAAAAAAAGAAGAAGTAGAAGTTTTGGCAAATTTGAACAAAGAAGAATTAAAGAATTGTGTTGGCTTAGTTTTGAAAGGTATTGGTTTTGTTAGTGATACGAATGTTGATAATCGTAAAAAAAAATATACACAATCTCTCAGACGTGAAATAGAGCTTGGTCAAGATATTCTTTTTGATAATAATATTAGAAAAATAAAATTATTTTTTGAAGCATATAAAAAATGGCTAGGTCAAGATGAAAATACTAGAGAAAATTTTAATCCTAGTTGGTTGATAGCTAATGGTTTTAGAGAGTTGTATAGATGGGCAAGTGAAGAATTTACTGACAAAGGTGGAATAAGACATCTTTTTGATATAACATTAGATTATATAGATAGACATGAAGAATTGGATTTAGGAAATTTTAAAAATGATTTTAATGTAGAAGAAAGAACAAAACGTACAGATCAAAGAACTGAAATGTCAGCTGTAAATGAGTTATTAGGGGCTTATGGGGAATGGTCACAATTAGATGAAAGTAGTCGTTCTGATTTTGGTTCTACATGGTTAAGAGAAAATGGTTATAGAGGATTATACTTGTGGGCTCAAAGAAAATATAATGGAGGTTTTAAAGCTTTGGAAGAAAAGGCTATAGCTTATTTGAATTTGTTTAAAAATAAGGAATAACATAAAAAATATATTAAATAATTAAAAAAATATGTCAAAACTCAAAAAACGTAAATTTATCTTTGTGGTTGGTGGGGTACTTAGTGGAGTTGGTAAAGGTGTGACGACAGCTTCTCTTGGTGCGATTTTCAAAGCTAAGGGATTTTCGGTTACAGCTCTCAAGATTGATCCTTATGTCAATGTTGACGCTGGTACGATGAATCCGATTGAACATGGCGAAGTCTTTGTGACTGATGATGGCGATGAGACAGATCAAGACATGGGTAACTATGAACGTTTTTTGGATACCGATCTTTATTCCAACAATTATATGACTACTGGTCGTATTTACCTGTCAGTAATTGAAAATGAACGTGCCATGAAGTACAAAGGCAAATGTGTGGAAGTCGTGCCTCATGTGCCGGAAGAAGTGATTAGAAGAATTGAAGCGGCTGCCAAAGAAAAAGATGCCGACATTACTTTAATCGAAGTTGGTGGAACTTTGGGAGAATATCAAAATCTTATTTTCCTTGAAGCGGCTCGTATGATGAAAATGAAAAATCCAGAGAGTATTGCTGTTGTTATGGTTAGTTATTTACCAGTTCCTTCACATTTGGGTGAGATGAAGACTAAGCCAACACAATATGCTTCGAGAACTTTGAATACTGCAGGACTTCAAGCGGATATCATTGTAGCCCGTGGTTCGATGGAACTAGACAAGCCTCGTAGCGAAAAGCTGGCTGTATTTTGTGGAGTGCATAGAGAAAATTGTATTTCCGCACCTGATGTAGCATCAATTTATGAATTACCTCTTAAAATGGAAGCTCAAGATATTGGCAACAAATTACTCAAAGCGTTAAAAATGAAAAGTGTCAAAACAGATTTGACTAAGTGGAAAGCTTTTGTTAATAAAATTGAAAACTCTAAAAAAGAAGTCAAAATTGCGGTCATTGGAAAATATTTTGGTACTGGCAAATTTACTTTGTCTGATTCATATATTTCAGTTATAGAAGCTATCAAACACGCTAGTTGGTTTAGTAATGTCAAACCAGTTTTGACTTGGGTAGATTCAGAAGAATACGAAAAAGA